>JBBIQA010000046.1:3173-26540 GCA_037442565.1 Rhodospirillales bacterium | reverse complement strand
ATGGATTTCAGGATCGGCACCGAACAGCGCGAAATGGTCGCCGCTGTTCGCGACCTCGCGCAGAACGAGTTCAAGCCCAACGCCGGCCGATACATGGACGGCACGTTCCCCTGGGACAACATGCGCAAGCTCGCCGCCCTCGGCGTGCTCGGCATGACCGTGCCGGAGGAATATGGCGGCCTCGGCCTGCCGGTGTTCGATACGGCGCTGATCCTCGAGGAGATCGCCAAGGTTTGTTACCCGACCGCGATGGCGGTGCTCGGCGAGGCCGGCGTGCAGACAAGGGTGATCGCCCGCTACGCGCCGGACAGCATCAAGGAACGCATCCTGCCGCGGGTGGTTTCCGGCGACTGTATCCTGGCGATCTGCATGACCGAGCCGCATGCCGGGACCGATGTCGCGAATTTCCGCACCAACGCCCGTATCGTCGGCGACCGCGTCATCCTGAAGGGCACCAAAACCCTGATCAGCCGCGCGCCGGAGGCCGGCATGTTCGTCGTCTTCACCCGCATCGATGGCCGCCCAGGCCGCGAGGGCATCGGCTGCGTGCTGCTGGAAGCCGGCACCCCCGGCTTCGCCGTCACCGGCACCTACCACACGATGGGCGGCGAGAATCTGCACGAAATTCAGTTCGACGATTGCGAATTGCCGCTCGAGAACCTGGTCCTCCGTGAGGACGGCTTCCGCAAGCTGCTGACCGCCTTCAACACCCAGCGCTGCCTGAACCCCTCCATCTCCCTCGGCCTCGCCGAAGGTGCCTTCGACGAGGCCGTGAACTATGTCCGCGACCGTACCGTGTTCGGTTCGCCAATATCGGACAAGCAAGGCGTGCGCTGGAAACTCGCGGACATGTTCAAGGATATCGAGGCCGGCCGCGGCCTGCTGTACCGCGCCTGCATGACCGCCAATCCGTTCCCCGATCCGTTCCTGTCGGCGACGGCGAAGGTGTTCAACAACGAAATGGCCCTGCGGGTCACCAGCGAGGCCGTCCAACTGCACGGCGGTTACGGCTTCACCGATGAGTATGCCGTTTCCCGCCTCTATCGCGGCGCCCGCTACGGCTCGCTCGGCGGAGGAGCCACCGAGACGTTGCGCGATCTCATCGGTAAGAAGATCGTCGGCGACATGGACCCGACGCAGGGTATCGCCGGCCTGGATACCTACTGATGCTGCTGGTCGAAGCGGACGGTAAGGCTCTTTTCGCCGCCTATGGAATTCCCGTCCCGCAAGGCCGCGTGCTGGCGGCCGGCGAACCGGCGCAAGCCCCGCCGGGCACCGGCCCCTGGATCCCGCCGGGCTCCGGCCCCTGGATGGTGAAGGCGCAGATCCCCGTCGGCGGCCGTGGCAAGGCTGGCGGCATCCGCCGCTGCGACACTCGGGAAGCCGTCACCGCCGCCGCCGCCGCGATGCTCGGCACCCGCCTGAAGGGCCATACCGTGGATGCCGTGCTGGTCGAACAGGCGGCCCGGGGCGAGGAGCGCTATCTTGCCCTGATGCTCGATCCCCGAAGCTACGGTGTGCGGGTGATCTACCTCGCCGCCGGCGGCATGGAGGTCGAGCAGGCCGGAACCGTCGCCGGCCGCATCTGCCCGCCGGAGATCCAGGCGATCGGCGACGCGGTCGCGGATCTGGTGGCTGGCGAACCGGAACCGATCCGCACGGCGCTGGCCGACACCGGCCGCAAACTGGCGAAGCTGCTGATCGAGCGGGAATTGATGTTGGCGGAGATCAATCCGCTGTTCGTCTCCGCAGCCGGCGTCATCGCCGGGGATGCCAAGGTGGTGATCGACCTGAACGCCGTGGACCGCCAGCCGGCGATCGCGAATATCATCGCGGCAAGGCCCGGCATCTATGCCGATGCCTGCCGCAAGATCGAAGAAGGTTTCGACTATGTGGAACTGGACCCCGAGGGCGAGATCGGCCTCGTGACTACCGGCGCCGGCCTGTCGATGATGCTGATCGACGAGATGACCGCCCGCGGCGGCAAGCCGCTCAATTTCTGCGACATCCGCACCGGCCAGTTCCGCGGCAGCCCGTTGCGCCTGATGCGCGTGCTGTCCTGGATCGCCGCGCGTCCATCGGTGAAAGTCATCCTGGTCAATATTTTTGCCGGTATCACCAATCTTGGCGAATTCGCCGGCCTGCTCGCCGACGCCATCGAACAATCCCCCGATCTGAAGGTGCCGATCGTCGCCCGGCTGGTCGGCAACGGCGCTGCCGCGGCAAAGGCCATCCTGGCCGAGCGCATGCCCGGCATGGCGGTGGAGGAGGATTTGGACGTGGCCCTCGCCCATGTCGACAGAGCCACGGGAGGAGCGGGCCGATGATCACCTCGCTCACCCGCGCCACCCCCGTGCTGGTCCAGGGCATCACCGGCCGCATGGGCCGTGCCCATACGAAGAACATGCGGGAATTCGGCACCAACATCGTCGCCGGAGTCGCGGCCCGGGCGGACATCGCCGATGTCGACGGTATCCCCGTCTTCACCGACTGTGCCGCCGCCGTTGCCGCCACCGGCGCGGTCGCTTCCATTGCGATGGTCCCGCCCGCGGACGTGCTGCGCGCCGTCACGGAAGCGGTCGGCGCCGGTATCCGCCTGATCGTCACCATCGCCGAGGGCGTGCCGGTGCACGACGCGCTGCATGCCGGACGGATCGCCCGCGCGGCCGGCGCAACCTGGGTCGGCGCCTCCACCCCCGGACTCGCCGTACCAGGTGAAATGAAGCTTGGCTTCCTGCCCAACGTGTCGCTGCTTCCGGGCCCGCTCGCCCTGATGTCGAAAAGCGGCACCTTGTCTTATGAAGTCGGCTATCGCCTGGCGCGCGAGGGCATTGGAACGAGCTACTGGGTCGGCGTCGGCGGCGATGCGGTCAAGGGCGTGCGCTTCGCCGATTTGCTGACCCCGTTCCTGGAGAACGACCGTACCAAAGGGATCGTCCTGGTCGGCGAGGTCGGTGGCGACGAGGAGGAGGAGTTCGCCGACGCCCTGGGGGGATTAGCCACCGGATCGACCCTTCGTAAGCCCGTCTACGCCATCGTCGCCGGCAAGGAGGCCAAGGAAGGCGTCTCCATGGGGCATGCGGGCGCGCTGACCTATGGCGAGACCGGCACCCTGGCGTCCAAGCACGCCCGCCTGCGCGCAGCTGGGGCAGGGGTATTCGCGTCCATCGAGGAATTGGTGGCTGCCTGTGTCCGCGACCTTGGAAAGGGCCGCTCGGTCGGCTGACAGGAAAATGACCGAACGGGCCGCTGCCTCGCTGCCGGTGGCGCTGGCTATGTCGGAAGCCACAGCGTGCCGGAGGTGATCGCCGCCGTGGAACGGGTCAACGGACTGCGCGTGCCAAGCCGGACCGCGCCTTGCTGGCCGGGCGATCTGCCGGTGCTCGTGCCATCCTCCGCCCGCATCGGCGTCGAGACAGGCTGGGCGACGATCCCCCCCGATTGACGCTCGTTCCAAGCGCTGCCTAAGCTGGCGTCAACGATAAATTCGCAGGTCTTAACAGAGCTGCCACAGGGAGAGTTGAACGGGTGGAAGAAGCCGCGCGTGTACTGCAACTCGTTGTCAATGGATCGGCTGCAGGCTGCATCTATGGCCTGATCGCGCTCGGCTTCGTGCTGATCTACAAAGCCACCGAGATGGTGAACTTCGCCCAGGGCGACATCATGATGCTGGGCGGCTTCGCTGCCTACACCTGCATCACCTCGCTTGGCATGAACTACTGGCTGGGCGCGCTCTGCGCCGTTGCCATCACCGCCGCCTTCGGCTTCCTCCTCGACGTCGTCGTGCTGCGCCGCGTGATCGGCCAGCCGCAATTCGCCGTGGTTATGCTGACCCTCGGACTTGGTTTCATCTTTCGCGCCGCGGCGGGCATCGGCTGGGGCTATGACTCCGTTGCCTTCGACACTCCCTTCACCAACAAGGTCGCCAAGGTCGGCGGCCTGGTGTTGGGTCAGGACAATCTGTCCATCATTGTCGGCACGGTGCTGCTGTGCGGGGTGCTGTATCTGTTCTTCAGCAAGACCCGGCTCGGCATCGCGATGCAGGCCTCCTCGCAGAACCAGCTTGCGGCCTATTACATGGGCATTCCCGTCCGTACCGTGTTCTCCCTGATCTGGGCGATCAGCGCCGGGGTCGCGGCGGTGGCGGGCATCCTGCTGTCGCCGGTGTCCATGATCGACGTGAACATGGGCTTCCTCGGCATCAAGGCCTTTGCCGCGGCGGTGCTCGGCGGCTTCGGCTCGATACCCGGCGCCCTGGTCGGCGGTGTCATCATCGGCGTGGTCGAACAACTCGCCGGCTATTACCTGCCGCCCGGCACACAGGATGTCACCTCCAACGTGGTGCTGCTCAGCGTCCTGGTGCTCAGACCGCAGGGGCTATTCGGCCAAACCATTCGAAAGCGGGTCTGAGACGATGCATTATCTTTTCAAGACCGCCTACAAGCAGGATCTTCGCGTCTGGCGGCATCGCGGTGACATCTTCTGGTACGCTCTTCTGGTGCTGGCCTTGCTGGTGCTGCCGATGGTTGCCGGTGAATTCTATGTCGGCGAGCTTTCCGGGGTTTTCGTCTTCGCCATCGCCGGCGTCGGCCTGATGCTGTTGATCGGCTATACCGGCCTGGTCAGCCTCGGCCATTCCGCCTTCCTCGGCATTGGCGCCTACACCAATGCCGTGCTGCTGGCGCAGGGCGTTCCCTTCGCGCTCAGCCTTCCCGCCGCCGGCATCCTGACGGCGTTGGCCGGCATTGCCATCGGCGTGCCGACATTGCGCATGAGCGGCCTGTATCTGGCCATCGCCACGCTGGCCTTCGGCGGCATCATGTCCAATGTGTTTTCGAAATGGACCTCGGTCACCGGCGGCTTCGACGGTTTCGCGGTGCAGACCCCGAGCATTCTCGGCATAAAGCTGGAAGGCGTGTTCGGCACCTATTACGCGGCACTGCTGGTGCTGGTCTTCGTGCTGTGGGTGGTGGTGAACATCCTGCGCTCCCCGCTTGGGCGTGCCCTGGTCGCGATCCGCGACAGTGAGATCTCGGCACAGTCGATGGGCATCAACCTGGCGATGTACAAATCCATCGCCTTCGCCGTCTCGGCCGGCATCACCGGCCTGGCCGGCGCGATGTTCGCCCATTACGTCCGCTACCTCGCGCCCGATGCGTTCGACATCCTGCTGTCCATCCAGTTCGTCACCATCGTCTTCGTCGGTGGCCTCGGCTCGCTGCACGGCGCGATCTTCGGTGCCATCTTCGTGCGGCTGCTGCCGCAGGCGATCGCCATTGTGCGCGACGATCTGCCCTTCGGCATCGGCCGGCTGCCAGGCCTGGAACCGGCGCTGTTCGGCCTGATCCTGGTGCTGTTCATCCTGTTCGAGCCGGGTGGCATCTACGGAAGATGGCTGAAGCTGAAGGCCTATTTCCTGAACTTCCCGCTTTACAAGGCCAGTACCTTCAAGCGGCAGAAAAGCTACACGAAGACGGAGCGGCTGAGATGAGTGGCCAAACGCCAAACGGGCCCGCCGGAAACGTGTTCGAAGCACAGCAGATCGCCATTCGCTTCGGCGGCATTCGCGCGGTGGACAATGTCAGCTTCGATGTTCGCCCCGGCGAGGTGTTCTGCATCATCGGCCCCAACGGCGCCGGTAAGACCACCATCTTCAACCTGATCAGCCGCATCTACCCGGTCAGCGAAGGCAAGCTGATGTACATGGGCGAGGACATCACCAATATCCCGCCCCATAAGATCGCCGGCCTCGGCATCGCGCGCACCTTCCAGAACATCGAACTGTTTGCCAACGCATCCGTGCTGCAGAACCTGCTGATCGGCCGGCATTGCCACTCCAAGGTCGGCATCCTGTCCCAGCTCTGCTTCCTGCCCAATGTCCGCCGGGCCGAGATCGCGCATCGCGAAAAGGTCGAGGACGTCATCGAGTTCCTGGAACTGCAGCGCTACCGAGACACCCTGATCGCCAATTTGCCCTATGGCGTGCGCAAGATCGTCGAACTCGGCCGCGCCTTGTGCACCGAGCCGAAGCTGCTGCTGCTCGATGAACCTTCCTCGGGCCTGAACGTCGAGGAGACCGAGGTCATGGGCTTCTGGATCGACGACATCAAGAAGGATCTCGGCATCTCCATCATCATGGTCGAGCACGACATGAGCCTGGTCAACGCGGTCGCGGACCGGGTGCTGGCGCTGAACTACGGCAAGGTGCTGGCCAGCGGCACGGCGGCCGAGGTGCAGGCCGATCCGGAGGTTATCCGCGCCTATCTCGGGGGGGAAGCATGAGCACCGAACCTCTGCTCTCGGTCGCCAACATCGAGACCTTCTACGGCCCGATCCAGGCCATCCGCGGCATTTCGCTGGACGTTCCGCAAGGCAAGATCGTCACCGTGCTCGGCGCCAATGGGGCCGGCAAGACGACGATCCTGAAAACCATCTCCGGCGTGATGGATCCCGAACGCGGCCAGATCCGCTTCGACGGTCACGACATCATGCGCATGTCGCCCGACAAGGTGATGCGCCGCGGCATCTGCCATTCGCCAGAGGGGCGGGAGGTGTTTCCGTTCCTGACCGTGCATGAGAACCTGGTGATGGGGTCCTATTCGCGCAGCGACAAGGCCGAAATCGCCCAGGATCTGGAGATGTGCTACGAGTATTTTCCCCGCCTGAAGGAACGCCAGCACCAGCGCGCCGGGCAGATGTCGGGCGGCGAGCAGCAGATGCTCGCCATCAGCCGCGCGCTGATGGGCCGTCCCAAGCTGCTATTGCTCGACGAACCCTCGCTCGGGCTTTCCCCGCTGCTGGTCTCGCAGATCTTCGACATCGTCAAGCGCATCAACCGCGAGCGCGGCGTGGCGATCCTGCTGGTGGAACAGAACGCCCATATCGCTCTGAAGACCGCCGATTATGGCTATATCATCGAGGTCGGCCGCATCGTCATGGAAGGGCTTTGCGCCGAATTGATGGAGAAGGACGACATCAAGGAATTCTATCTCGGCCAGAAGCAGGAAGGGGTTCGAGCGGGCCGCCGGTGGAAGAGGAAGAAACTGTGGCGATGAGTTTGCGCGAACGACGCTGGACAGGTGCCGATGGCCGCCAATGCGTCGCATATGAGGATGACGGCATCGGCGTCAGCGTGCCCTCCATGCTGCTGGCGCGTGCCAGGGCGGAAGGCGGCACCACGATCCTGCGCCGCAAGGATCGCGGCATCTGGAAGGAAGTGACCTGGGACCAACTGGCCGCGCAGGCGCGCCATGTCGGCATGGGTCTGAAGGCGCTGGGCTTCACGCCCGGCGACGTGGCGGCGGTGCTGGCGGAAACGATTCCCGAATGGGTTTACACCGACCTGGGCATCCTCGGCGCCGGCGGCATCTCCGCCGGCATCTACCCCACCGATGCGCCGGCGCAGGTGGCCTACCTGCTGAACAATTCCGGCGCGCGCGTCATCTTCGTCGAGAACGAGGAACAACTCGACAAGGCGTTGGAGGCGAAGGCGACCTGCCCGGCGCTGTCGCGCATCGTCATCTTCGACATGACCGGCCTGCGTGATCTCGACGACCCCATGTGCGAAAGCTTCGCGGCGTTTCTGGCACGCGGCGAGGCGCATGACCGATCTCTTCCCGGCGACTGGGAAGCCGGCATCGCCCGGATCAGCGGCGAGCAGACCGCCATCCTGGTCTACACGTCCGGCACCACCGGCCCGCCGAAGGGGGCGATGCTCAGCCATCGCAACATCCTGTTCCATTGCGTCAACGGGGTGCGCCTGGCCGATCAGCGCGCCGGCGATGAGCGGCTGGCCTTCCTGCCAATGTGCCATGTGGCGGAGCGTATCGTCGGCATCTATTACGCGCTGTACGCTGGCACCATCAGCAACTACGTCGAAGGCCCGGAAACCATCGCCGAAAATCTGCGCGAGTTGCAGCCGACGATCATGACAGCGGTGCCGCGCTTTTGGGAGCGGTTCCATTCCCGCATCCAGATCGCGGTGCAGGAAGCCACCTGGCTGCAGCGCCAGTTCTATCGCTGGGCGATCGGCGCCGGGCTGCGCGTCGCGGATGCCCGCGTCGCCGGCAAGTCGCCAGGGGCGCTGAACCGGTTATTGTACGGCCTCGCCAGCCATTTCGTGCTCGGCAGCCTGCGCCGCGAGATCGGGCTCGATCGCATTCGCTGGGCCTATGTCGGCGCCGCGCCAATTTCGCCGGAACTGATCCGCTGGTACCTGGCGCTGGGCGTGACCCTGCTGGAGGTCTATGGCCAGACCGAATGCGGCGGCATCGCCACCGCCATGCCGGCGGATAATATCCGGCTCGGCACCGTCGGCGTCTGCATCCCCTATGGCGAGATGAAGCTGTCGCCGGAGGGCGAGGTGCTCCTGCGTGGCGAGCACGTGTTCCAGGGCTATTGGAATGCGCCGGAAAAAACCGCGGACACCATTCGCGACGGCTGGCTGCACACCGGCGACGTGGGCGAGATGCGGGATGGCTTCCTGCGCGTGACCGACCGCATGAAGGACATCATCATCACTTCCGGCGGCAAGAACGTCACGCCCTCGGAACTTGAGAACGAGCTGAAATTCAGCTCCTTCATCGCCGATGCCGTGGTGATCGGCGACAAGCGCAAATACCTGTCCTGCCTGATCATGATCGATCATGAAAACGTCGAGAAATGGGCGCAGGACCAGAATGTCACGTTCTCCAACTTCGCCAGCCTGGCGCGCTCCCCGGAGGTCGGCAAGCTGATCGGGCGGGAACTGGAGCGCGTGAACCAGAAATTCGCCAGGGTCGAGCAGATCAAGCAGTTCCGCCTGATCGAGCAGAAGCTGGAGCCGGAAGATCCGGAACTGACGCCGACAATGAAGCTGAAGCGGTCGTTCGTGCACGACAAGTACCGGGATCTGATCGAGACGATGTACACCGACGCCTGACCGCCGGGGCGCGGCCGGACAAGAGGACAAAACTCGGCGCAAGGGAGGAAGTCACGATGCGTAACTTGCTTTCGACGGCTGCTGCCTCGGTGCTTCTGGCGGCCATCACCCTGGCCGCGCCGATCCGTACCGCTGTCGCGGCCGATCCGGTGCGCGGGGTCACCGATACCGAGATCGTCATCGGATCCTACACCGACCTGTCCGGCGTCACTGCCGTCTGGGGCGTGAACAACAACAATGCGTGGCGCCTCGCCTTCGAGGAGGCCAATGCCAAGGGCGGTATCAACGGCCGCAAGATCAAGTTCATCACCGAGGATAACCAGTATCAGGTTCCCCGCTCGATACAGGCCGCCAACAAGCTGATCAACATGGATGGCGTGTTCATCATGGTCGGCAATGACGGCACGCCGATGAACAACGCGGTCATGCCGGATCAGCTGGAAAAGGGCGTGCCGAATATGTTCCCGCTAACCGCGGCGCGGTCCATGTACGAGCCATACAACAAGCTGAAATTCGGCCAGTTCGCCTCCTATTACGATCAGATGCGGGCGGGGGTGAAGTACTTCGTCGAGCAGAAGGGCAAGAAGGCGCTTTGCGCCATGTACCAGGACACCGATTTCGGCCGCGACATCATGAACGGCGTCTGGGACCAGACCAAGGCGATGGGGATTAAGCTGGTCGCGGAAACCACGCACAAGCCCACGGATGCCGATTTCAGCGCCTCGGTGGCCAAGCTGCGTGATGCCAATTGCGACCTGGTGCTGGTCGGCACGATCGTGCGCGACACCAACCAGATCGTCTCCGCCATCCGCAAGACCGGCTGGAATGTCGATATCATGGGCCAGAGCGCGATCTATGACAGCGCGGTGGCCGAAGTTCCCGGCGGCATCACCGAGGGCGTCTATGCCATGACCCCCTCGCTGTTCGCCAATCCCGACGACCCGCGTCCGGCGGTGCAGGAATTCGTGAAGAAGTACAAGGCAGCCTACAACAAGGATCCCAACTTCGCCGCCGAGGTCGGCTGGACCGCGGCCCAGATGGTGCTGCTCGGTCTGCAGAACGCTGGCCGGAACCTGAATGTCGATAGCTTCGTCGCGGGAATGGAGAAGATCCACGATTACAAGGACATCTTCGGCTCACCCGAATACAGCTTCGGCCCGGGACAGCATCACGGCTCCAGCAAGGCGTTTCTGGTGCAGGTGAAGGGCGGCCGCTGGACCTCGGTCCTGCCGGCAGCCATCGGCTACTGAACTTCCGCATACAAACAAACCAAGGAGTCGTTATTCTATGCGTCAATTCCTCTTGGCCGCCGTTGCGACGGTAGCTTTCAGTGTGGGGGCCTCTGCCGCTTCCGTGCGTGGCGTCAGCGATACGGAAATCACCATTGGCACCTATACGGACCTGTCCGGCGTGACGGTGGCCTGGGGGGTGAACAACTCCAATGCCTATCGCATGGCGTTCGACGAAGTGAACGCCAAGGGCGGCATCAACGGCCGCAAGATCAAGTACATCGTCGAGGACAACCAGTATCAGATCCCTCGCTCGATCCAGGCGGCGAACAAGTTGATCAACCGCGACAACGTGTTCCTGATGGTGGCCAACGGCGGCACGCCGATGAACAACGCGGTCTTGCCGGAACAGCTGGAAAAGGGTGTGCCGAACATCTTCCCGCTGACCTCGGCCCGGTCGATGTACGAGCCGTTCCACCACCTGAAGTTCGGCCTTTTGTCGTCGTACTACGATCAGATGCGGGCAGGGGTGAAGTACTTCGTTGAGAAGAAGGGCAAGAAGCGGCTCTGCGCGGCGTATCAGGATACCGATTTCGGCAAGGACCTGATGAGCGGCGTATGGGACCAGACCAAGGCGATGAACATCAAGCTCGTCGCGGAAACCACGCACAAGCCGACGGATACCGACTTTTCCGCGTCGGTCGCCAAACTGCGTGATGCCCAATGCGACGTGATCTTCGTCGGCACCATCGTGCGCGACACCAACCAGTTGCTCTCCGCCATCCGCAAGACGGGCTGGGACGTGGATGTGGTCGGCCAGGTTGCTTCCTACGACACGGCGGTCGCCGAAGTCCCGGGCGGCACGAACGAAGGGTTCTATGCGGTCACCTCCTTCATTCTGGTCGATCCCGAGGACACACGCCCGGCAGTCGCCGATTTCGTCAAGAAATACCATGCGCTGTACGGCAAGGACCCGAACCCGGCGGCGCAGATCGGCTATACCGGCGCGCAGCTATTGATCCAGGGCCTGCAGAACGCCGGCAAGGACCTGACGGTGGACAGCTTCATCGCCGGCATGGAGAAGATCAAGGACTACAAGGACATCTTCGGCTCGCCGACGATCACCTTCGGTCCCGACAAGCACCAGGGCGCCAGCGAGTCGTTCCTGTTGCAGGTCAAGGGCGGGAAGTTCGTGCAGGTTGTGCCGGGAACGATCAGCTACTAGCGCTTCCAGGTATTCACCTACCGGCGGCCCCCGGGCCGTGGATCACGATTTTGTGATCCACGGCCCGGTTTCGTTGTAGCGGGTGTAGTCTCCCCGCTTCGGCCGGCACAAACAAGAAAATGGCGGCATATCGCCGCAAGCGGGCCGGTCAGGGAGAAGCTGGCGATGCATAAATTCGTCGTGGCTGTGCTTGGCGCGCTTGCGCTGGGTGTTTCTTTGCCTGTTTCCGCCGCGGAACCGACGCAAGGCGTCACCGACACGGAAATCGCTATCGGCACCTACACCGATTTGTCCGGCGTGACGGCGATGTGGGGTGTCAACAACAACAACGCGTGGCGGATGGCGTTCGATGCGGTGAACGCCAAGGGCGGCATCCATGGCCGCAAGATCAAATACATCACCGAGGATAACCAGTACCAGATCCCGCGATCGATCCAGGCCGCCAACAAGCTGCTCAATCGCGACCACGTGTTCATAATGGTAGCCAATGGCGGCACGCCGATGAACAACGCCGTCATGCCCGTGCAGCTGGAAAAGGGGGTGGCGAACGTCTTCCCACTGACCTCCGCCCGCTCGATGTACGAGCCGTTCAACCATCTGAAATTCGGCCTGGCCTCATCCTACTACGATCAGATGCGCTCCGGCGTGAAGTATTTCGTGGAAAAGAAAGGCAAGAAGCGGCTCTGCGCGATGTACCAGGACACCGATTTCGGCAAGGACCTGATGAGCGGCGCATGGGCGCAGATGAAGGCAATGGGCATCCATACGGTCGCCGAGACCACGCATACGCCGACCGACACGGACTTCTCAGCCTCCGTTGCCAAGCTGCATGATGCCAATTGCGACCTGATCCTGCTTGGCACCATCGTGCGCGACACCAACCAGATCGTCGCCGCGGTGAACAAGATCGGCTGGAAGGTGGATATGCTCGGCCAGGCAGCGATCTACGATAACGCGGTGGCCGAGGTTGTCGGTGGCGGCACCGAGGGGCTGTATGCGATGACCCCGATTCTGTTCGTCAACCCCGAGGAAGCCAGCCCGGCGGTGCAGAAATGGGCGACCGACTACAAGACGCGCTTCGGCAACGCACCCAACTTTGCCGCGCAGGTCGGGGAAACCGGTGCGGAACTGGTCATCCTCGCGTTGCAAAACGCCGGAAGAAACCTGACGACAGACAGCTTCGTTGCTGGCATGGAGAAAATCAAGAACTACCAGGACATCTTCGGATCTCCGAAAATGTCCTTCGGTCCGAAGCGTCACCAGGGATCGAACGAGTCCTTTCTGGCCCAGGTCCGGGGCGGCAAATGGGTTCCGGTATTGAAAGACCCACTATCGTATTGATTGCGCCAGCCTGATCCAGGCGCGCGCCTTCCAGGCTCCGTTGCCCCAATCTTACCGGGGCAACGGAAGTTGGCGCCGGGCCCGATCCGGCGTTCCCCGGCGATCTACAAAACGCTATGCACCAGCCGCAACGGCTCTGTGAGGCCGGCACGCGCGGCAGGCATCTTGTCGAGATACGCCAGGCAGTCCGCGAGACTTCGCGGATCAAGCTGCACGCCGGTCCGGGCCGGGTCGAGGTGCGTCCAGTACTGCCTTTCGGCCGCCGGCCGGTCCTGCAGGTGATTGGCGATCAAGTCGCGATTGCCGGCCATGTAATGGGTCAACACGTAATCTCGCACGTCCTGGTGGAAGTAATAGGCTTCCAGCCGCTCGCGGCCGGACGGATCGAGCGGCTGATTGGCGGCCCGAAGCCATTCCACCCGCGCGGCGTCACCCGCCGCATTGCAGGCGCGCAGCGTCTCGCACCATTCCAGCGGCAGGCGCGTATTCAGATCGTCCAGCGGATAGCGCAGCGCCGCCGGGTCCATCGGGCATTGCAGCAGATTGAGGAAATCCGCGCAGATGTTGCCATCCTGAAGGAATTGCGGTTCGAACGTACGGACGATCACCCGGTTCGGCGAGGCGATCCCGTAACTGCCGATCACGGCCGCATATTCGAACAGCGCCTGTGCGCGCTGTTCCTCCAAAAATTGGACAACGGAGCCTTGTGCGCCGTGATTGCGAATGCTCTGCTGATAGCCGGCGATCACGGCCCGATCCTGGCGCGCCAGATAGACCACGATGTCCACCCGAAAATTCTGATCGTTCGCGCGCTGCACGATCTCCTGCACGACCCAGTTATAATAGAACAGCAATTCGCTGCTCAGAACGACATTCTCCTCTTTCGTCTGCAGGGCATAGTCCATCATCCGGCCAACTTGCTCGCCGTCGTGGTTCAGGGCGGCCTCGAAGACCGATTGCAGATTGCCGGAAAATATCTGACCGGTGGCGGCGAGGTGCTGGAAGTTATACGAGCCGAACACCTCGAAATTCGACGGGATCCAGAACCCCCGCTTGAGAAACGCTTCCTCGTTCAAGTGCAGAACGGACTGAAGATAGGTCGTGGCGGTCTTGGCGTGCCCCAGATGTAGGATCAGACGTTTCATTCGCATTGCCTATTGTGTGGATAGCGCCGGACGCCGCGCCCGCGAATGCGCCATGCGGAAAATCGTGGCCGTAAGCCGCTCCGGACCAACCGATCATCCCCCGATGGTCCGGAGGGCGTTAATATCTGCATGGTCAGACCCTCTCCGAGCGCTCCTTCCGATGTCCATCCAAGAAGTTAATTCGCCGTTAATCGCGGCGGTTCGTTCGACCCTCACGTCTTGTCCAATCCGGCGCGTGCGTCATAGTCGTCCCAACCAATGCAGGGGAAAACGCATGGCAAGACTGGATGGAAAAATCGCCTTTATCACGGGCGGCGGATCGGGGATTGGGCGTGCCGCCTCGGTGCTGTTCGCACGCGAGAACGCCAAGGTGATCGTCACGGATATCAACCTCGCGGGCGCCGAAGAAACCGCCCAGCAGGCCATCGCCGCTGGCGGCGATGCCATCGCGCTGCACATGGACGTGACGGAACCCGATAGCTGGCAGGCTGTCCTCGCCAAGGCCACCGAAAAATTCGGCCGGATCAACGTGCTGTACAACAACGCCGGCGGTTCCACCCAGGTCGACGATACCGCGGTCAACGTGCCACTGGAGGAGTTCTGGCGCGCGATCAAGCTCGATCTGTTCGGCACCTTCCTCGGCTGCCGCTTCGGCATTCCCGAAATCATCAAGGCCGGCGGCGGCTCCGTGATCAACATGGCCTCGAACGTCGCCCTGATGGGCTTTCCCGGCCGCGACGCCTATACCGCCGCCAAGGGTGGCATCGCCTCCATCACCCGCTCGCTTGCGGTGTCGTATGCGCCGCAGAAGGTGCGGGTGAATGCCATCGCTCCGTCCGTCACGCTGTCGCCGCGCGTGATCGCGCTGATGGCCGCCAACGCGGCGGTGAAGAAGATCGGCGAAAGCCATCTGCTCGGCCTGGGTGAGCCGATGGACGTCGCCTACGCGGCGATCTACCTGGCCTCGGATGAAAGCCGCATCACCACTGGCTCGATCCTGCGCGTCGATAGCGGCGTCACCATTTCCTGAACAGGAGCCACGAGATGAAAATCAAGCGCATCGAGCACATCGCCATCGCCTGCACGGAAATGCACAAGACGATGGCAATCTTCGAAAACGCCTTTGGCCTGAAGATGGAATACGAGGAAGACCTGCCCTCGGCCAAGCTGTCGATGTACCCGGTCGGCGAAACCTATCTCGAATTCCTCGAAGGCAAGACGGAGGAATTCGGCATCCGCCAATGGATCCGCGACAAGGGCGAAAGTATCTTCCACATATGCTTTGAGGTGGAAGACATCGACGCCGCACTGGACGAGCTGCGCGCCAAGGGTGTGAAGCTGCTGGACGAAACCCCCAAGACCGGCCACGGCGGCAGCCGGATCGCGTTCATCAACCCTGAATCCACCGGCAACATTCTGATCGAGCTTGCGGAGTTGCCGGCGGGTCACTGAGCCGTCAGGTAGGAAGCAAGTCGGGGCAGAGCCCCAAACTTGCTTCCTGCCCGCTCAGGTCTTGACCAACGGGCAGCCGCCCTCGTTCAGCGGCCGGAACGCCTCCTCGGCTGGCGTCGTGGCGATCACCTTCGCCAGATCCCACGGCTGCTTGCTTTCGGAAGGCTTTTTCGCCTCGAACAGATAGCTCGGGTGGATTTTGCGCCCGTCCACGCGGATATATCCCTTGCCGAAGCAATCGTCGTCGGTCGGCATCGCCTTCATCCGGTCCACCACCGCGCGGCCATCGGCCTTGGCGGCTGCCACGCCCATGTCGGCCACCGCCTTCAGGTAATGCAGCGTGGCGGCGTAGTCGCCGACCTGGGTCATGTTCGGCCAGATGCCGTTCGGCGTCTTGTCCTTGATCCGCGCGTTGAAGGCGCGGGTGCGGTCGTTCAGGTCCCAGTAATAGGACTCTGAATAGCGCAACCCCTGCGCTTCCTCCAGCCCGAGCGCATGAACCACCGTGCTCTGCATCAGCAGCGCGGCGATCTTCATGTTCTGGCTGACGCCGAATTCCTGGGCCTGCTTGATGCAGTTATGGGTGTCCCCGCCGGCATTGGCCAGGCCGAGCACCTTGGCGCCGGAAGCCTGGGCGCGGACCAGCAGTGCCGAGAAATCGGTGGTTTCGGGGAAGGGGTAGGCGATGCTGCCGACCACCTTGCCGCCGGCGGCTTCGATGATCTTTGTCGCATCGCGCTGCAACGTCTGTCCGAAGGCATAATCCGCGGTGATGAAGAACCAGGTGTCACCGCCTTCCTTCACGGTATTGCCGGCGGTGGATTTGGCCAGCATGTAGGTGTCGTAGGTCCAATGAACCGTGTTCGGGCTGCACTGCACGCCCGTCAGGTCCGAGGTCCCGGTGCCGGAATTCAGCATCACCTTGTTCTTCTCCCGGCAGATCGAGCTGACCGCCAGGCCGACCGAGGAGGTGGGAACATCGACGATCGCGTCCACCCCGTCGCGGTCGAACCACTGCCGCGCGATGGTGGCGCCGATATCCGGCTTGTTCTGGTGGTCGGCGGCGATGATCTCCACGTTCAGGCCCTTGCCGGAAACGCCGAAATCCACCAGCGCCTGGCGCGCGCAGATCACGCCGGTCGGCCCGCCGTCGTCGCGGTACTGGCCGGACTGGTCGTTCAGCACGCCGATGCGGATGGTTTGGGATTGCGCGCGGGCGCGCGCGAAGGGGAGCGCGGTGGCGATGCTGGCGGCGCCGAGAACGCCTCTACGGGTCAGTGTCATACGGACGCTCCTTCATTCGTGCTGATTGGCTTAGAAGGATAGCACGGTGCCTGTGAGGCGTCGGCATACGCCAGGGCATGGCAGCTCTGGCTTCGCGATCCTGTTCAAGGCAATATCCGCACAAGCAAAATGGGGAGAGGCGCCATGAGCACAACGACGGACGGCTTCGTGCATCCGGAATTTCTGGTGGAAACCGATTGGCTGGCGCAGCACCTGAACGACCCGAAGGTCGTGGTGCTGGACTGCACGGTGCATCTGATCCCGAACCCGAAGATCACCTACGACGTGGTCCCCGGCCGCGCCGATTTCGAGAAGGGGCATATTCCCGGCGCGCAGTTCCTGGACCTGCAGGCCGATTTGTCGGACCCGAACACGAAGCTCCGCTTCATGCTGCCATCGGCGGAATACTTCGCCGCGGCGATGGGCCGGTTCGGCGTCGGCGCGGAGACCAAGGTGGTCACCTACAGCACGGCGAATGTGTGGTGGGCCAGCCGCGTGTGGTGGATGCTGCGCATCTTCGGCCATGACAACGCCGCCGTCCTGAACGGCGGCTGGCAGAAATGGAGCCGGGAGGGCAGGGCGGCCGCAACCGGCCCCGCCAGCCCCCGTCCGCCCGCCGTTTTCCCGCAGCGCGGCAAGCGCGACCTGATGGTCGGCAAGGAGGAAGTCCTGGCCGCCATCGGCGATGGTTCGGTCTGCACCCTGAACGCGCTGCAACCGGCACAGCACGCCGGCACCGGCGGCAATGCCTATGGCCGGCCGGGCCGCATCAAGGGCAGTGTCAACCTGCCGGCGGCGCATCTGCTGGATCCTGAAACCAACGCCTTCCTGCCGCCGGCCGAACTGCGCAGGCGATTTGCCGCGGTGGGGGCGCTGGACAAGCGGGTCATCACCTATTGCGGCGGCGGCATCGCGGCCAGCGCGGATGCCCTGGCGCTGGTCATGCTCGGCCACGAGAATGTGGCGCTGTACGACGCATCGATGTCCGAATGGGCAGTGGACCCGTCGCTGCCGATGGAAACCGGCTGAACCGTTACCACGGGTTCGCCGCCACCTCCGCGCTGTGCTGGCCCAGCAGCGGCGCCGGCACCAGATCGGCATCGGTCCGCACGCCCGGCGTCAGCGGCAGGGTGATGCTGCCAATACCCGGCTGCGGGTGGGCAACGATGGACCCGCGTGCCTGCATATGCGGATCGGACACCAGTTCCAGCGGCGTGTTGATCCGGTCTGCCAGCAACCCCTTCGCCTGCAGGATCGCGGTCCAATGCGTGGTGGGCTGGGCGGCGAACACCGCGCGCAGTTCGCCGATCAACGCATCCTGGTTGTGCGCCCGGCTGGCAAAGCTCTGGTAACGCGGATCGGCCGCGAGGTCCGGCCGGCCGATCGCCTCGCACATCGTCACGTACTGCGCCTCGCGCACGAAGGTCAGGCCAAGCCAGCCGTCGCGGGTCTTATAGGTCCCAGCCGGAACATTTACCGGCGCTACTGTGCCACCGGCGGCCACCGACCCGGCGATCTGGATCGACAGCAGCGCCGCGGTGCCGTGGGTCAGGTCGATATCGATGTACTGGCCACCATTCGCCGCCCGCCCGGCCAGCGCCGCCTGGATGGCGGAAAAGCCGTACAGCCCGGTGATCACGTCGCACACGAACACGCCGATCCGGTGCGGAATCCCGTCCGCCCCGACATTGGACGCCGCCAGACCCGCATAGGCCTGCGCCACGCTGTCGGTGCACGGACGCTCGGAATATGGCCCTGTCTGCCCAAAGCCGGAAACCGACATATAGATCACGCCCGGATTGATCTTCTGCACATCGGCATAGGCCAGGCCCAGCCGGCCCACGACGCCCGGCCGGAAGCTCTCCAGTACCACATCGGCCTTGCGCGCCATCTCCACCGCGCGGGAATGATCCGCCGGGTTCTTCAAATCCAGCACGATGCTGCGCTTGCCGCGGTTATAGGTGGCGCAGATGATCGACACGCCATCCCAATTCTGGCCCAGCCCGCGCGACCAGTCGCCCTCCGGCGGTTCCACCTTCACCACGTCCGCGCCATGCAGCGCCAGCAGCATGCCGGCATGCGGGCCGGCGATGCCCTGGCTGAGGTCGAGCACTTTCAGGCCTTCATAGGGTCGCATCCTGGTATCCTCCGTTTGCGCCAAGGCTATAGTGGTGCGCGCCGCAGCGCGAGAGGGCGATGGATCAGCGAGCACGAACCGGATGAGCAGCGCCTACGACATGATCGTCATCGGCGGCGGCCTTGTCGGCGGCGCCATTGCCTGGGGCGCGGCCCAGCAGGGCGCCAGGGTGGCGTTGTTGGACGAGGGCGACGTCGCGCATCGCGCCTCGCGCGGCAATTTCGGCCTGGTCTGGGTGCAGGGCAAGGGCGCGGGCATGCCGGACTATGCCCATTGGACGCAGCAATCCGCGCAGCTCTGGCCCGGCCTCGCCTCGGAGCTGGCCACCGCCACCGGTGTGGACGTGGCGCTGCAGCAGCAAGGCGGTCTGCATTTCTGCCTCAGCGACGAGGAACTGGACGAGCGGGCCGCGATGATCCATCGCATGCACAACGAAAGCGGCGATATCGGCACCCGCATCCTCGGACGCGAGGAGGTTCGCGCCATGGTGCCTGGCATCGGCGATGCCGTGGTCGGCGCGGCATTCTGCCCCATGGACGGCCAGGCCAATTCGCTTCGCCTGCTGCGCGCCACCCATGCCGCGTTGCTCAGCCGGGGAGGGGCCTATCTGCCGAACCGGAAGGTAACCGCCATCGATCCCCAGCCAAACAGTTTCGCTGTGCACTGCGGAGACGAAAAATTCCTGTCCGGCAAGCTGGTGATCGCCGCCGGCCTCGGCTCGCGCGATCTGGCGCCGATGGTCGGGCTGTCGATGCCGGTGCATCCCGAGCGCGGCCAGATCCTCGTCACCGAACGGCTTCGCCCGCTGCTGGACTACGCCACCCACAAGATGCGCCAGACCAACGAAGGCTCGGTGATGCTGGGCGACAGCCAGGAAGATGCCGACTTCGACGCCTCCACCACGCCGGAGGTGATGCAGGCGATCGCGGCGCGCGCCAAGCGGACCTTTCCGGCCCTGTCCGATGCCTCCGTCGTGCGCGTCTGGGCCGGACTTCGCGTCATGACGCCGGACGGCTTCCCGATCTACGACCAGTCGGAACGATATCCCGGCGCCTTCTCCGCCACCTGCCACAGCGGCGTCACGCTTGCAGGCGCGCACGCATTGGCCCTGGCCCCGGCGATCCTGGCCGGCGCGCTGCCGACGGATATCTCCACATTGTCCAGCAGGCGCTTCGATGTTTCGCCGTCTTGACGCCGATGCCGGCGATGTCCGTTTCCGTTTCAACGGCCACGAGATCGTCGCCCGCCACGGCGACAGCGTCGCCGCCGCCCTGCTCGCCGCCGGCATCGGCGACATCCGGGAAACGCCGGTCTCCGGCGCCCCGCGTGCCCCCTATTGCATGATGGGCGTTTGCTTCGACTGCCTGGTCGAGATCGACGGCGTCGGCAACCGCCAGGCCTGCCTGATCCCGGTCCGCGACGGCATGGTCGTGCGCGGCCAGAACGGCGCCCGGAAACTGCTGTGAGAGACATCTGGGACGTGGCGGTCATCGGCGCCGGCCCCGCCGGCCTCGCCGCCGCCAGCACCCTCGCCGAGCAGGGCGCCAGCGTCGTGCTGTTCGACGAGAACCCCGGCCCGGGTGGGCAGGTCTATCGCGGGATCGAGCAGAGCACGGACCGGCCGTCCCTGCGAGCCGCGCTCGGTGCCGATTACACCCACGGCAGTGCACTCGCCGATCGCTTCCGCCGCAGCAGCGCCACCTACCGCCCCGCCAGTCTTGTCTGGGAGGTGACGCAGGACCGCGACGTCTGGGTCAGTACCGAAGGTGCCTCCACCTGTATTCAGGCTGGCCAGGTGATCGTCGCCACCGGCGCCATGGAACGCCCGGTGCCGGTGCCCGGCTGGACCCTGCCCGGCGTGATGACGGTCGGCGCGTTGCAGACCTTGCTGAAGTCCTCCGGGATGGTGCCGGATATCCCGTTCGTCCTCGCCGGTTCCGGTCCGCTGCTCTATCTGCTGGCCGAGCAATGTCTGAAGATCGGCGCATCCCCTGCCGCGATCCTGGACACCACTTCCCGGGCCAATGAAATCGCCGCCCTGAAACGATTTCCCGCGGCGATGCAGGGCCACGGCTGGCGCTATCTGTTGAAGGGCCTGGCGCTGAAGCGCGCCCTGCGCCGTGGCGGGATAACCCTGCACCGCCGCGTCACCGACCTTCACATCGAAGGCACGGACCGTGCCACCGGCGTCTCCTGTCTGGCCGATGGCCGGAAACTACATGTGGCGGCAGGCATCATCGCCCTGCATGAGGGCGTCATCCCCGCTCAGCAAATGGCCCGCTCGATCGGCTGCACTTTCACCTGGAATGACCTCCAGAGCTGCTTCACACCCGACACCGATCCCTGGGGCAACAGTTCCGTGCCCGGCATCCTGATCGCCGGCGACGGTGCCGGCATCGGCGGTGCCGTCGCGGCCGAACATGCCGGCCGCCTCGCCGCGTTCGAGGCCTTGCGCCGCCTCGGCCGCATCGGCGCCGCCGAGCGCGACGCCCTGGCCGCTGCCGATCTCCGTGCCCGTAAGGCGCATCTGGCAGTCCGCGACTTCCTGGATCAACTCTACGCCCCGCCCCAGGCGATCCTGACGCCGGCCGATGACGTGCTGGTCTGCCGCTGCGAGGAAATAACCGCCGGCGCCCTGCGTGAAGTGGTCCGCGAGGGCTGCCAGGGCCCCAACCAGGCCAAGAGCTTCCTCCGCACTGGCATGGGGCCCTGCCAGGGCCGCCTCTGCGGCCCCACCGTCTCGGCCATTCTGGCCCAGGCGCGAGGCGTCGGCATGGACGAGATCGGCTATTTCCGCATCCGTCCGCCCCTGAAGCCGATCACGGTCGGTGAGATCGCCGGGATCGACGCGTAGCCTATTGCATTAAAATGCCGGGCATCGATGCCCGGCATTGTCTTTATCCGTCCCGGAAGCAGGGCCGGTTTACAGCCCCTTGTGGGTTCCGTCGCACATCGGCGCCTTGCTGGTGTGCTTGCAGCCGCAGAACCACACGTCGCCGTCCTTCTCGGCCTTGTATTCCATCGGCTTGAATTCCCCGGCAGCCTTGTGCGAGCCGTCGCACAGGGGCTGCTTGGAGGACTGGCCACAGGTGCACCACCAATAGGATTTGCCCGCCTCCACCGCCGTCTTGATCGGGGATTTCTGGGCGATAACCGGTTCTGGAGCCATGTCGTTTCCTTCTTTGTGATTAATCGGCGTGGGGTGGCTGCGCAATTTACGGCACGAACCCATAGTCGCGCAGGGCCGCCGCAGGGGTAACGTAACCGTCAATCATGTCCTCGGAAAGCCGCGCCGGATCGCGCGAAGCGGGTGGGCCGAACCCGCCGGAGCCGGGGGCATCCAGGATCACCCGCGAGCCCGCCGGCGCCGTGAACCCACCCTTGCTGGTCAGTGCCCGTCTTGTGCCGTCCGCCTGCTCCAGCAAGATATTCGCCGGCGCCCCCGCCAGCCCGCCTTCCAGGCCGAACGGCGGCGTTACCGTGCGCTCGCAGCAGACCGCGGCATGGGCATCCTTCGCCAGAACCCGCCACACCCGCCGCACGCCCAGGCCGCCGCGCCAGGTTCCCGCCCCTCCGCTGTCGGGAATGACGGAGTATTCCTCCACCCGCAGGGGAAAGCTCATTTCGATGATCTCGATCGGCGTGTTCATCATGTTGGACACGGTGGACGCCACCGCGTTGATGCCGTCCTTCACCGGCCGCGCCCCGAAGCCGCCCTTCACCGATTCGTAGCTGACATAGGCTTCGCCGCTGCGATAGTCCGTGCCGCCGAAGGTCATCACGCAGGATGTGCCCTGCGAACCGGCCATCACCGTGCGCGGCGTGATCCGGTGCATCGCCGCCATCACCATATCGGCCACGCGATGCGACATCTCGTGATTGGCATACACAACCGGCGCCGGCAGCTGCGCATGCACCACCGAGCCGGGCGTCGCCGCGACCGTCACCGGCCGCCAGCAGCCGGAATTCGGCGGGATCAGGCTCTGCGGATCGACGATCATCTTCAGCGCGCAGAACACGCCCGACGCCGTCACCGTCAGCGGCGCGTTCATCGGCCCCGCCACCTGCGGATCGGACCCGGCGAAATCGGCGACGATGGTATCGCCGCGCTTGGTGATCTTCACCTTCACCCGGAAGGTCTCATCCGCGGTCGCCCCCTGGGCAATCACGCCATCGCCGTCGAAGATGTCTTCGAACTCCGCCTCGCCGTCCGGCAGCGCGCTGAGTGCCGCGCGCATCATCGTCTCGGAATAGTCCAGCACCTCCTGCATGATCGCCAGCAGCGTGTCGGTGCCGTATTTGCGCGCCAGCGCCTGCAGCCGCGCCTCCGCCCGCCAGTTCGCCGCCACCTGCGCCCGCAGATCGCCCAGCCGTTCGGTCGGGGTGCGGACATTGGCGAAGATGATGGCCTCGATCGCCGGATCGGGTTTGCCGTCCCTGTACAGCCGCACCGGCGGCAGCCGCAGGCCCTCGCCATAGATCTCCGTCACCGCGCCGTAGCTGCCCGGCGTGGCGCTGCCGATGTCCGGCCAATGCGCCCGCACGCAGCCAAAGCCCAGCAGCCGCCCGTCCAGGAACGCCGGCGCCACCACGTTCACGTCCGGCAGATGCGACCCGCCCTGGTAGGGATCGTT
>JBBIQA010000046.1:0-3073 GCA_037442565.1 Rhodospirillales bacterium | reverse complement strand
GGAGACTGCGTCGTTCATGCTGCGGTCCTCTTCATGCGGATATAGCCGAGGGGATCGATGCTCGCCGCCCAGCCTGGCGGCAGGACCGTGGTACTGTCCATCGCCTCGATGATCGCCGGCCCGGCGATCGTCGTGCCGGGCACCAGCCCATCGCGCCAATGCACGTCGCAGGCCATGAACCCGGTGGACGCGAACCAGATGTCGCGCCGGCGAACCCGGGCGGATGCAGGATGGGCGCGCTGCGCCAGGGTCAGGCCTGGCAGTCGCCCGAGCGCGGTCAGGCGCAGATTGACCAGTTGCACCGCCTCCGCCCGGTTGGCATGGCCGTAGGTCTGTTCGTGCTTGGCATGAAACGCCGTCGCCAGCGCATCCAGGCTCTCGCGCGTCACCTTCCCGTCCGCCAGCGGCAGGGTGAGCTCATAGGCCTGGCGCCGGTAGCGCACATCCGCCAGCCGCAGCAGCCCGCGCCGGTCCGCCGGCACGCGGGCGGCATCCAGCATCGCGCTGCCCTCGGTCTCCATCGCGGAGATCACCCCGGCCACCCGTGCCGGATCGATCCCGCCCAGATCGGCATAGAGCGTGCGCGAATAGTCCCGCTTCAGGTCGGTCGCCACCAGCCCGAGCGCGGAGAACGCCCCCGGCGCCGGCGGCACGATCACCTCGGGGATCGCCAGTTCGTCCGCCAGCGCCGCCGCGTGCACCGGCCCGGCGCCGCCGAAGGCGATCAGGCTGAACTCGCGCGGGTCATAGCCCCGCTCGATCGACACGATCCGCAAAGCCTCTGCCATGTTGGCGTTGACGATCTCGATGATCCGCCAGGCCGCATCCGCCACGCTCAGCCCGAGCGGCTGCGCTACTCCCGTGGCGATCGCCCGCTCCGCACCGGCCAGATCCACCTTCAACGCGCCCCCCAGCAGCGCCTCCCGGTCCAGATAGCCCAGCACCACATTGGCATCCGTCACCGTCGGCCGGGTGCCGCCGCGCCCATACGCCGCCGGCCCCGGCGCCGCGCCGGCGCTGTGCGGACCCACCTTCAGCGATCCGCCGGGATCGACCCAGGCGATCGATCCGCCCCCGGCGCTGACCTCCGCCAGGTCGATCACCGGCACCCGGATCGGATGTCCGGTGCCGTGCATCCACCGGCTGCCGCTGCCGCCGGTGCCGCCGACCTCGTATTCCGCCGTCACCGCCACCTCGCCGCCGGCGATCACACTGGCCTTCGCGGTGGTGCCGCCCATGTCGAACGAGATCAGGTTGGGCAGCCCCAGCTGCCGTCCGGCCAAAGCCGCGGCGATCACCCCCGCCGCCGGGCCGGATTCCACCGCCATGGCCGGCATCCGCAGCCCCTCGGCGATATCGAACACGCCGCCGGAGGACCCCATCACATACAGCTCCGGCAAGCCCAGTGCCGCCGTGGCGCTGCTCAGCCGGCCGAGATAGCTCGCCAGCAACGGCCCGACATAGGCGCATACGGCGGTCGTGCTGGCGCGCTCGAACTCGCGGATCTCCGGCAGAACCTCGCAGGACAGGAACACCCCAACGTCCGGCAATGCCGCACGCAAGGCCGCGCCCAGCGCCTTTTCATGGCTGTCGTTCAGGAAAGAGAACAGGAACGACACCGCCACCGTCTCCAGCCCGGCCGCACGGATCGCCTCGATCAGCCCCGCGATCTCGGCTTCCGCCAGAGGTGTCACGACCCCGCCCTGCGCGTCGATCCGCTCGGTGATCTCGAACCGCCAGCGCCGCGGCACCAGCACGGCGGGCCCGTCCTGGAACAGATCGTACAGATCCGATCGCGAGGACCGCCGCAGCTCCAATATGTCGCGAAAGCCGCGCGTGGTGATGAACCCGGCCTTCGCCCCCTTGCCCTCCAGCAGCGCGTTGGTCACCACCGTCGTGGCGTGCGACAGCAACACGACGTCGGGCGCCGCGATCGCGTTCTCCGCCAGCCCCTGGCGGATGCCGTCGATCACGCCGCGGCCGAAATCATCCGGCGTGGTCAGCACCTTGGCGACACCGATGCGGCCGCTGGCCTCCTCCACCATCGCCACGTCGGTGAAGGTGCCGCCGATGTCGATCCCGATCCGCCAAGCCATGCGCCAGCCCCTTCCGTTCAGAGGAACCAACGATAGGCGGCGGCCGCGCGGCTTGGAAAGCCATTGCGCCGGACCCAATAGCAGGCGATTGAACCGCTCACCGCGATAGATGGACCCACCCTATGCTCTTCGTGATCGCCAAGATCTTCGACATCGTCGTCCGCCCCGGAGAGATTCTGCTGCTGTTCTGCGTTGCCGGCACCTTGCTCTGCACGTTTGGCCGCAGCCGCTGGGGCCTGCGCGCCCTGTATGTCGGCGTCGGCGGCTTTGTGCTGATCGCCGTGCTGCCGATCGACCGCTGGATGATAGAGCCGCTGGAGGACCGTTTTCCCCAGGTGATCGCTCCCCCCGCGCATGTCGACGGCATCATCGTGCTGGGCGGCGCGGTGGATACCGAGCGAACGGCGGATCGCGGCATTCCCTCGCTGAACTGGGCGGCGGAGCGGATGACCGCCTTCGTTGGCCTGGCCCGACGCTATCCCCAGGCCAGGCTGGTATACACCGGCGGCTCGGGGGAGCTTGTCCCGGGCAGCCTGAAGGAAACCGATGTGGCCCGTGCGCTGTTCACCGATCTCGGCGTGGACCAGACGCGGATGATCTATGAGGACCAGTCGCGCACCACCTTTGAAAATGCCGAGTTCAGCCGCCGGTTGGTCAAGCCGAAGCCCGGGGAGGTGTGGATCCTGGTCACCTCCGCCAACCACATGCCCCGCTCCGTCGGGGTGTTTCGCCATGTGGGCTGGGACGTGCTGCCCTGGCCGGTCGCGTTCAAAACGCCGCCGGCGCGGAGCATCGCGGCCTTCGGCCCGTTCACCGGCCACCTCAACGTGGTGGAACTGGCGTTTCACGAATGGGTGGGATTGCTGGCCTATTACGTGACCGGGCGGACGGACACGCTGTTTCCCGGCCCCTGATCGGCGCCGGCCTAGCAGCCTGTCGGATTCACCGACCGGCACCTGAATTTGAACGGTGTTTGG
>JBBIQA010000045.1:11999-26751 GCA_037442565.1 Rhodospirillales bacterium | reverse complement strand
TGAAACTACCCACGATATGCACCGGAAGATCGAGGGCGAAGAAATTCGTCGTATCGCTCTGGCTCTGCACGTACAGGTCCAGCGTCCGGCGAAACAGATCGAGTTGGCCGCCGCCGAAGAGGGTCCCATCCGCCGTCCGCAGCCGCAGCGGCGAGACCGTCACCGCCCCGTTGCGCTCGCTGAACACGCCCAGAAAGCAGCTCACCGGGGTGGCGCCCTGCCCCTTGCGAAACAACAGCCGGATATCGATCGACGCCATTTGCAGGAATTGCCGGGACATCTGGCCGCCGCTCATCGACACCACCGCCTGGCCCTGGCTTGAACGCAGGCCGTCTTCCGTGGTGACGCCGGTCATTTCCAGCGCCGCCCGGACATCGAGCTTTCCGGTGAGCATCGACGCATCCGCGCCCGACATGGCCAGCAGGCGCGCGGCGCTGGCCTGCGATACCGCCGCGTTCAACCGCAGATGGCCGCCATCCCCCACCGCCTCATCCGTGCCCGTCACCTCGACCCTGCCATCGGCCATGCCGAAGGCGAGCTTGCCAAGCACGATCCTGGACGGCTCCACGCTGCCTTCGACCCTGGCTGCGTTCAGCCTGTAAGCGCCGTAATCCACCTGCGCCAGGCCGATCCGAACCTTGAAGGTTTCTCCGGGGTTCTTTTCGACCCGCAAGGGAATCCCCTTCCGGGCCGGCGCCACATGGGTATGGGCGGTCATCCCATCGGTAAGCCGCTTGAGGTCGAGCGTTCCGAGGTCCAGGTTGACTTCGTAATGATCCGGCTGGCCGCGCTTGCCCTCGTCCAAGCCGATCTCGCCGGTCACCGTCGTATCCGCGATCGCTCCGTCGAGTTCCGTCACGCGCCAGAGATCGCCATGCTTTTCCAGCATCCCCCGCAGGACCAGCTTGCTGTCGTATATGCGCGGCTGGTCGAACGCCTCGGAGAACGCCTCCGAACTTCCCGCGTCCAGGTCGATCCGACCCTTGATCCCGTCGAAGCCGATCGGGTCGGTCATTGTTCCCTTGAACCGAAGCACGCTGTCCTTCGCCGTGACAACCGCCTCCGTCGCCACCGGACGCGGCACGCGACGCAAGGCGGCGAACGATTCCAGGGTCGTGTCGAGGGCCAGCTTCAGGTCGTTGTAGCTGCCCTCGGCCCGCAGATGTATCGGCGCGGAGGCGTTCGCCGCCGTCAGGTCCGCCTGCGTCACATGCACGCGCAGCAGGTTGCCGCTGCTCGTGCGGAACGTCAGGTCGCCATCCTTCAACACCATGTCGGCGATCACCGCATCCGCCAGCGCCGCGGGCAGCGCGGGCGCACCGGCCGGCTTGATGCCAAGCGCGGGAAACACCCAGTTGCCCACCCCACCCGGGTCGCGCTCCAGCACGATGACCGGGCGCTCCGCCGCCACATGGCTGAGCCGGATCGCCCCGTGCAGCAACGGCCACAGGGCCAGTTCGGCGTGCAGGCGCCCGACCGCCACCATGTCCGGGGTGCTGCCCCAAGGCGGGTTGGCCCAAGGCCGGTTGGCCCAAGGCGGGTTGGCCCAAGGCGGGTTAGCCAGGTGCAGTCCGGTCAGTTCCAATGTCAGCGGACCCAATTTCAGCGGTTCCGCCCAGCCGATCGCCAGGGTCTCGATCCGCACCGCCCGGCCTAGCCGGGCGCTGGCCAGGCTCTCCACCCATGAACGAACATCCATGCGGGACACGAACAATGCGGCCGCGACCGCCACCAGGAAGATCACGCTGGCCAGGCCCAGGATCACAAACCCGATTCGGCGGATCACACGGCACTCCAGGTTCCAGGAAGCGGCAAACGCCGGGATCGTTCCGGCAGTTTCTCATGGTCTAAAGCGTTCCAGGTCCCCGGTCGATACCGATGCAGGGTCCGGGATCCGACGTACATTGCGCAACGAGACCCGATTCCAGGATTGGACGCCGCGGATGGAATGCCGTCGGCGCATATCACATCCGCTCACACCGGGCTTCGATAGGCTCGCGATGATGCTACCGTGGCTGGCCCCAAAAAAAACGAGGTTGGAATGTCGGAGACACGTCAGAAATTCTTGTGCGAAGCGGTGGCCACCACGGGCGATGGCGGGAAGCTGTTCATCACCGTGTATCAGGTCGGCAGCGGCATCGAATTCAGCAGCGGCACCGGCAGCATGAAATACGGCACCCCCCGCAAGACCTGGACCGACAGCCATATCAAACAAGAGCTTGCATTCGTATACGACGCCAAAACGGTCGAGATCATGCACCCCGAGCCGGCGGCCCGGAAGCTCACCGACGCGCATTAGCGCCTCGCGGTTCCTGCTTCGGCGCGCCTGAGCCGCCGAACCGCGCCCGCCGCGTGATGCGCTTCACAGCCATGGGTGGCGGATCCTGCTTATCTCTGCGCCACGCAAGGCGCGACCCCCTGCTGCAACGGGTCAGTACGGAGGTTCAGATGGGCATGGAGCGAAAAATGGACATCACCGAGCAGAAAATTGGCGACATCGTCGTTTTGCGGCTGGATGGCCGGCTAGACGGCGCCGCTTCCCAGGCCCTCACGGCGCAGGCAATCCGCTCCCTCAATCAAGGTGGCCGGGCCTTGCTGCTGGACCTGGAACCGCTCACCTACCTCACCAGCGAAGGCTTCCGTGCATTGCTGCATACAAGGAAAGCAGCCACGGAAACCCAGGCCAACCTGGTGCTTAGCGGCCTCAATGGCTTTGCCCTGGAGCTGTTCGGCATCTCCGGCCTTCAGGAACAGTTCGCCGCCTATCCCACCCGGCAGGACGCGCTGGCGGCCCTGGCAAGCGAGGGCGTGCAATAGCCTACAGTCCGGGCGGCACGGTGAAGCAGGCCATGCCGTCCCGCTGCAGCATCGAGCACGCCGCCTGCGCGTGATCCGCCGACAGGCCAACCAGCCGGGCCCGATACAACTTGGCTTCCCGCTGCACCGGCACGATCAGCGGCTGACTGCCGGCCAAGGACTGGCCGGCATGGGCCATCGCCGCGGTGATGGCGGCGCGGGAGGATGCCGGGTTGGGGAAAGCTCCCACCTGGATACCCCAGACACCCGCCACCGGAACCTGCAAGGCCATGGCCGTGACGTGGTGGCTGTCCGTATCCTGCCTGGCATCTTGGACCGTGTTCTGCCCGGTGTCGTCGCGAGTATAGTCCCCGGTGTCGTCCCGACCATCGTCGCGTGGCTGGATGCGGGGCGTTGCCTGGCCGGTCAGCCGGCCGGTGGGCGCATCCGGGGTCACCAGGCCACCGCCGTCGAAGGCCCGATCCTCGTCGGGCGTTTGCGCGGAAGCCGCCCCCCGCACCTGGGTCGCCGCGGAGACACCGGCAAAGGCGGTCAGCGGACCGGTCATCACGACATCGTTACCAAGGTGGGGCGCCACACTGGAGAGATAGCGGATCGTTTCGTCCGGCAGGTCCCCGTCGCCCGCCAGATAGGCGTCCAACCTGTTCGGCCCGGCGTTGTAGGCCGCCAGGAACCCGGGCGCGCCAAAGCGGTCGAACATCTCGCGGATATAGGCCGCGCCGGCAAGGATGTTGTCGCGCGGCTCATAGGGGTCGTCACCCAGGCCCTGGCTCCGCCGCAGCGTGTCATACGTTTCCGGCATGACCTGCATCAGCCCCATGGCTCCGGCGCCGGAAGTCGTCAGGGTTCCGTCCGCGGCCAACAGGCGTCCGCCGCTCTCCTGGCGCATAACCTCGCGGATCCAGCGCTCCGGCACATCGTAACGCCCGGCGGCCTGGCGGACATAGGGTCCCCAAGGGTCGTCCGCCGGCCCGGGCGCGGGGTACGAGCGCGCTGCCCGGCTACGGTAGCCCCTTGCCTCGGCGCGCGAAGCCGCCAGATCATATCCATAGTCGCCGCGGCCATCGTAGCCTCGGCGTCCGTCGAAGCGGCCGCGCGCGTAGCGTGAGCCATCACCGCACCCGGCGCAGGCGGAAACCAGGAGCAGAAGGCAGGCGAATCGTGCGATGGTCCACCGGCCAGCCAAGGAGCCGGCCAAGGAGGATGTGATCATCGTGCGTTGCCCAGCTTGCGCCTTCCCCGCTCCGGCGAGCCGACGGACAGCCTGCGCCAGGCGTGTCACGCTGACCGCCCTGCTCTTCCTGCTGGCCGGTTGCGACACCGCGAAGCCGGGCTTCCTGGAGGTCATTCAACGCAACTGCAAGCAGGGCAGTGCCGAGGCATGCGAGATGCTCGCCGCCGTCAGTCCCGCCGTCACCAACGAAGATACCGACATCGCCCCCCCCGTGCATTCGCGTGACATTGTGCAAGCGATCCTGGCAGGAATGCGGCGGGCCAGGCAAAATTACGCCAGCCACTACCAGCTGGCCCCCACTGCGCCGGTAGACCCGGACGAGAACTGAGCATGCGGCCCCGCGCGATCGACAGGACACCCGAAATGCCCAAGCCAGACGCGCCTGATCCGTTCGAACCGGTCGTGTTCGCGACGTCGCGACTGCCCGAGGCCTATGATCTATTGGCGCCGGACGGGTCCGAGGTGCGCGTTCTTGCCGGTGTCGCGCGTGGCGGGATGGCGCATTTCCGGCTGCCAGCCGGCGAGACCTCCCGCGCCGTTCGGCATCGGACCGTGGAGGAGATCTGGTACATCCTGCAAGGACAGGGCGAAATCTGGCGGTCAGCCAACGGCCACGAGCAAGTCACCGCCCTGTCGCCCGGCGTTTGCCTGACCATCCCCGTCGGCGCCGCTTTCCAGTTTCGCGCCCTCAACGACGGGCCGCTTGCCATTCTTGGGGTCACCATGCCGCCTTGGCCAGGCAGCGCCGAGGCAATCGCGGTAGACGGCAAGTGGCCGGCGACCGTCTAGTCTGACCAACTGCCGCCCACCAACGCATAGACAATAAAGCCAAGGCAACAGGCCAGATAAAGCGCCAGGACGATGCGGCGAACCGCATGGGCATGCGGCCGAAGCGGCGGCAACACGCCCACCCCGATCCAGATCGCCATCGTAACGCCGGTAACCAGCTGCGCCGTGCACATTGCGTCGGCCGATACGGTATCCAGCATCAACGGCCAGCCTCGCTTCGAACCGCCGGCAAAGTCCTGCCCGGGCGGCTATCCCACCCCTTGGGACTATTGCGCGACGTCAGGCCGCTTTCGGCTTCCTGGCGATGGAGCGAGCGCCTGCCTTCTTTCCCATCCCGTTTTTGGCAGCCGGCTTCGCCAACGCCTTGGCAACGGCCTTACCGCCGTCACCAACCTCGCCCGGCTTGCGGCCAAGACCGATGCTCCTGGCCAATACCGACCGGCGCTCCGCATAGTCGGGTGCCACCATCGGATAGTCCCTCGGCAGACCCCATTTGGTGCGATACTGATCAGGCGTCATGTTATAGGCGGTCATCAGATGCCGCTTCAGCATCTTCAGCTTCTTGCCGTCTTCCAGGCACACGATGTGGTCCTGCTTTACCGATTGCTTGACCGAAACCGCGGGAACCAGCGCCTGTTCAACTACCACGGGCGCTTCCACGCCGGACAGCGCATCGAACACAGACTGGATCAAGGCCGGCAATGCGGTAGCATCAACATGGTTATTCGCCACATGTGCAGACACGATCTTCGCTGCGAGTTCCAGCAGGATCGAACGCTCGACCTGATCTGCCATTGGTACCTCCAAGATGACTGAATAAACTTCCTGCTAATCCATTAGGCTCGTGAAAGGCAATAGCTACCGTCACTTATCCCAGCAATAAGTGCCGCATGGCTGGCATATATATCGGCGCTCCCTGACAAATATCCAATATTGAGCATAGCACACAAGAACGTGAATACCCCATTAATCCGCCTGAAATGAAGTCGAAAGAGACGGTCGGTCAGCCCAAGCATGCATTGCCACGCATTTATACCGGACAACCACCACAAACGCGGAAGTCACTGGCGGGAACTGCAAAGCCGAACGACGGAGGACACCAACGGCTCATGCGGAAGGCCGGCTGGCCTTCCCAATCTTGCGCCGCTCATTACTCCGCCGCGCTAACCAGCCGCAGCAACGAACCCAGATCCGCTGCGTGGTCCAGTTGCCACACCTGCCCGATCACCGCGTCGATATCGCAGACCGCCGGGCTCTGCGCCGCCAGATCCCGAACCTTCGACTCGATTTCCTGGTCCGTCAGCTTCTGCTCCAGGCTCCCCTTGGCATGCAGGACCGTCGTGGAAAACTCTCCGCCCTGGACCGTTCGCACGGTAACGGCCGCCGCACCCACCGGAAGATCCGCATCGGCCATGGCCCGGACAATCCCCCGGAACCGGATCACCTCCGGGTGCATGGCAAATTCCGCTGAATATTCCCGCAAGCCAGCCGCGCCGTACAGAAAAACGACGGCGGCACTGTGATGAATACTCACCCGGGCATCCCGTTCATTGGCAACGTCCCGGTCCCCCCGCGCCAGCAGCAACGGATGGCCCTTCACCGTCACCTCGGCCACATCCGCGGCGGACAGGCCGTGGTCCCGGCGCAGCGCCAGACAGGCATCGATCACGGCATGCAGCACGATCCCGCACGGATAGGGCTTGTAGGTATTTTTCAACAACTCCCAATCCTGCCCGAGCCCAGACGTGAGTTGGGAAAGGTCGGGCGCATCGCCCATCGCCCGCGCCCAGCCCAGCTTCCCCTCGATCGCCGCCGGGGCGGCTTCATAGCCCTGCCCGGCCAGCAGCGCCGCGAACAGGCCGTTGCGTGCCGCGTTGCCCACGCCGACATTCTTGGCCGCGCTGGGCAGGTTCTCCACCAGCCCGGCGGACTGGCTGGCTGCAATGCCCAGCGCATGCGCTGTCTGGGCGGCCGTCAAATCCAGCAGCTTCGCGCCGGCGGCCGCCGCGCCGAATACCCCGCAGGTCGCGGTGATGTGCCAGCCGCGTGCGTAATGCCCGGGCGACACCGCATTGCCGAGCCGGCACTCGACTTCCACACCCAGAATAAAGGCATGTAAAGCGCGCGCACCGGATAAACGACGATGTTCCGCCAGCGCCAGCGCGGCCGGCGCGACGGGTGCGGTCGGATGAATAACGGTGTTCAGGTGCGTGTCGTCATAATCCAGCAGATTGGCGCTGATGGCATTGATGAAGGCGGCATTGAGCATGTCGAACCGCTCCGGCCGGCCGATCAGCGCCGCCTGCCCCGGACCGGACAAACCGCGCAGCACGCGCACCGCCGCCTCGATCGGTTCCGTACGGGCAACCCCCAGCGCACCGCCAAAAAAATTCAGCAGCGATCGTTTCGCCTCGTGGCGCAGCCTCGCGGCAATTTCGTTCCACTCGGAGCCGGCGACGAACTCCCCCAGCACCTGTCCGGCAAACCTGCCCGTCTCGCGCCCAAGCGCCATCATCCCCTCCCGCTGTTGGTTTTTTGCTTCGCAGCCCACCGAGGCACGATACGCGTCAGGCCGGAAACCGCCCCATCATTACCGCGATGTCGCGCGCCATCTCGAGCGACTGTTCCGGGGTCATCGCGGCCGCGCGGTAGAACAGCCGCTTCGTTTGCCACAGCGCGTCCCGGTCCCAGCCCGCCAGACGTTCGGCCATCGCCATCGCCGCCGGCATCAATTCCGCATCGGGCACGACCCGGTTGACCAGGCCGAGTTCATAGGCACGCTGCGGCCCGATGTTCTCGCACAGGGTCAGCAGCTCGAAAGCGATCTTCCGCCCCGCCAGATGCACCAGATGCGCGGTGACGGTGGAGGCGGGAATGCCGATCTTCAGTTCGGGATAGCCGAACAGGGCGCTTTCGCCGGCAACCACCAGGTCGCTGCCGATCGCCAGGCCGCAGCCGGCGCCCAGCGCAAAGCCGTGCACGGCGGCGATCACAGGCTTGTCGGTCCTTGCCAGCAGCTTCGTCAGAGCGATGTTGGCGTCGCCGTGCTGCACCATGGCGCGCCGCGTCTCGGCACTCAGCCGCCGCGGCGAGGACGTGTCGGCGCCGGCGCAGAAGGCCTTGCCGGCCCCCGCCAGAACGATGACCGCCACATCGTCGTTGCGCTGCGCGTCGAGCAGGGCCTCGGTCATCGCATGCACCAGTTCCGCGTTCAGCGCGTTGCGCTTGTCCGGCCGATTCATCGTCAGCGTGCGGATCGCCCCGTGACCGTCCATCACGTGATCCTCAATGAGCAGAACATCGTCCATCGCCCGCCTCCCCTGGAAAATTGGTTACCGCCAGGCGTGCCCGAGGGGGAACCGGTGGTCAAGCCGGCATCCCCTTGTGTCGGGCCCTTGCGCCCGGCCCGCGGGCGGCGTTGTATCGCCGCTCCCTAATCCGGAGCTTTCCATGATCCAATTCTTCTACAGCACTGCGCCCAACCCGATGAAGGTTGCGCTATTCCTTGAAGAGGCAGGCCTGCCCTACGAAGCCATTCCGGTCGACACCCGCAAGGGCGAGCAGTTCGCCCCGGCCTTTGCCGCGCTCAATCCCAACAACAAGGTGCCTTGCATCGTCGACGGCGACGCCACGGTTTTCGACAGCAACGCCATCCTGCTCTACCTCGCCGAAAAGACCGGCCAGTTCCTGCCTGCCAACACCCCGGCAGCGCGTGGCGACCTGTTGTCCTGGTTGATGTTCGTTGCCTCCGGCATCGGCCCGTTCTCCGGCCAGGCCGTTCACTTCAAGAACTTCGCCCCGGAGCCGAAGGAATACGCGCTCACGCGCTACATGTTCGAGGCGAAGCGTCATTACGGCATCCTCAACGACCGCCTGGGCAAGCACCGCTACATGGTCGGCGACACCTACACAATCGTCGACATGGCCGTATGGGGCTGGGCGCGCCTTGTGCCCTTCATCCTCGGCGAAGGTGCCTGGGAGACTCTGCCGCACCTCAAGCGCCTGCTGGATGAGGTCAACGCCCGCCCCGCCGCGGCCCGTGCCGAGGCGATCAAGACCCGCCACAGCTTCAAGGCCGAGTTCGACGACGAGGCCCGCAAGCACATGTTCCGCCATACGGTCGCAACCGCCTGAGGCAGCTTGCGGCAAAGCCAAGCAAGGGTGGGGCAGGAAGCGGCCCCACCCGACTGGCAGGCCGGTTACAGCCAAAATGAAAAGTCCGTATAGCTGGCGCGCCCTGGTGGATTCGAACCACCGACCCACAGCTTAGAAGGCTGTTGCTCTATCCAACTGAGCTAAGGGCGCGAAGGCTCCAAGACCTTGAGAACGGCGGCAAAGACAGGATCCGCCAGCACCGAGCTAAACGACGGACCTGCATGATACTCCGTCTTTGTGCCAGCAATCGGACGCTTCGTCCATGCCCGCAGGGCCGGATCGTACTGCCACGCCGGATGGGCCACCAGCGCCACCAGCAGCCGGTTGCAGGTACCGGTCGGCAGGTCCATCAGCAATCGTTCGGTTATAAGCACCAGTGAACCGTGGCTTTCGGTAGGCACAGATGGATCGCCGCTTGTCACCCAACCCTCCTGTGACGCCGGGCCGGGCTGACGAAATCAACGTTCCGCTCCGGAACCAGTTTACCTACCTAGCACGCCGGACCGCAACAATCACGGGTCATATGCGAAAGCGTCAGTGTGTCCAGTTCTGCAACCGGCCATAGCGAAAATTGTCGGCATAGGCCTTTGGCCGCACCCGGCGCATCTGCGGCAGTTCAACGTCGTACGGAATGCCCTGACGCTCGGCGTAGCCCACCGCCTCCTCGCGCGTGGGAAAGCGCAGCGACACCTGCGCCTGCGTATCGGCGCTGCCGATCCAGCCCATCAGCGGGTCGGCCTGCCGACGAGCGGCGGGCTCGAAATCCAAGACCCATTCATGGGTCTTGGCCGTGCCGGACTGCATCGCGTTCTTGGGTGGCTGATAGATGCGAGCCCGCATGGTCGTCTCCGTCTGCTCGTGTCCGGGGCTGAGGTGACCCGGATGACTGATGCTCTGGTCGGGGCGAGAGGATTCGAACCTCCGGCCCTTGCGTCCCAAACGCAATGCTCTACCAGGCTGAGCTACACCCCGACTGGCGGCTGTCTACTGCATTATCCGCGCGGACGCCATCGCCGGATTCAATGCATCGCTCCGAACCGGACCTCCCACCGAACCGGATTTCAGGGCGCGTTGCCGAAAATCCGCTGCCTCACGACATCGCCCACCCGGATATCCAGCCGCGCGGTCGTGCCGGCGGCCAGTTCCAGCGTGGCACGCACCGGCAGACGGCTATCGATCGTGGCCAGACTCTGCGGCACGGTGTTTTCCGCGATCGCCCGGATCCGGCCGTCGCCGCCGATGAACACCATGTCCAGCGGCGCGATCGTGTTCTTCATCCACATCTGCGAGCGCCGCTCGGTATGCCAGTCGAACAGCATGCCGCCGTCCGCCGGCACGCTGGGGCGAAACATCAGGCCAATGGTCTGCTCGTTCGGGCTCAGCGCCATCTCGACGTTGAAATCGTGGGTCTTGCCGTCCCGGGTGACGATCTGCAGCTTTTCCTTCGACAGCTCCGGCTGCGGCCCGGTCTGGGCGCGCGCCGACAGCGGCTGGGCCAGCAACGACCCGGCCAGGGCCAGAACAAGATGACGACGGTTCATGGCCGGTTACCCGCGCACGTTTTGCGGCATCGCCTCGGGTACGATCGTCTGCACGATCGAGGCATCCAGCGCCTCATACGCATGCAGCCCGATCGTCGCATACAGTTCGGCACGGGTCTGCATACGCTCGATCATGTTCATCGTGCCGCCGTCGCGCGCAATGGCGGCATACAGATCCTCCTGCGCCTTGGACGCGACACGCATGGAACTGACCGGCCAGATCACCATCGCGTAGCCCATCTCCTGGAACTCGGCGTCGGTGAAGAAGGGCGTGCGGCCGAATTCGGTCATGTTGGCCAGCAGCTTCACGCCGGGCATGCGGCGGGCGAACTCGCGGAACATCTCCGCCGTGTTCAGGGCTTCCGGGAAGATCGCGTCGGCGCCGGCTTCCATATACAGCCTGGCCCGCGCCACGGCGCCGTCCATGCCCTCACTCGCCGCCGCGTCGGTGCGCGCGATCACGAACAGATGCCGGCGCGCCCGCGCCGCCGCGGCCACCTTGGCGGCCATGTCATGCGCGTCCGCCAGCTTCTTGTCGTTCAGATGGCCGCATTTCTTCGGCAGCAGCTGGTCCTCGATATGCACCGCGCCGGCGCCGGCATCCTCGAAGGTCCGCACCATGTGCATCACGTTCAGCGCCTCGCCATAGCCGGTATCGCCGTCCACCAGCAACGGCAGGCCGGTGGCCCGGGTGATCTGGCGCACGAAGAACGACACCTCGTCCACCGTGATCATGCCCAGGTCGGGAATGCCCATCGAAGCGGTCATCGCAGCACCCGACAGATAGAGCGCCTCGAACCCGGCGTTCTTCGCCTGCAAGCCGGCCATCCCGTTATGGGCGCCGGGCATGCGCAGGATGCCAGGCCGTGACAGCAATGCGCGAAAGCGCTCCCCGGCCGGCGCGTGGGGAAGATCGGATGCGATCAGATAGGTCATGGCGGTGGCTCCGTATCGGGGACTGCGAACAGCCCATAGCCGAGAAAGCGGCCGGTTGCAGCCCCCGTCCCCGCGCTTCGGCGCATATAATCCCGCGCGTCAGGACAGGAAATGGAGACTGACCAGCGCGAATACCGGCAGCAGCAGGGCGCCGGCCAGGGCCAGGTAGACGAAGAACCCCGGCATCTTCACCCCGCGATGCGCGGCGATCGAGCGGATCATCATGTTCGGCGCGTTGCCGATATAGGTCAGCGCGCCGAAGAACACCGCCCCGGCCGAAATCGCCGTCAGCACCGGATTGAGCTTCCCGGTCAATTGCGCCGCATCGCCGCCGGCGAGGTGGAAGAACACCAGATAGGTCGGAGCGTTGTCCAGAAACGCCGACAGCAGGCCGGCCAGCCAGAACACCGCGATCGGATGCAGATCGCCCTGCGGCGTCTGGGTCAGGCGCAGCAGGAAGGCCATCGGGCCGTCCAGACCCGCATCCAGCATCGCCATCACCGGCCCGATGGTCAGGAACAGCGCGGCGAACAGCTTCGCGACCTCCTCCATCGGGTGCCAGTTGAAGTCATTGCCCTGGCGCACCGCCAGCGGCGTGAACGCGACCGAGACCAGCGTGACCGCCAAGAACACCGCCATGGCCCCCAGCCGCTCGATGCCGATCTCCTGGCCGAGCAGCGACACGTTCCCGGGATGCCAGATCCCCTGCGCCAGCACCGTCAGTACCACCACCAGGATCAGCCCGATGTTGAACTGACCTCGCAGCCTGAATGCCTCCGGCGGCGCCGGCGGCTCCTCCTTGGCGGCGAAATACCGGTCCATGACGTAGAAAATCAGCAGCAATGGGCAGGCCACCATCAACATCGGCCGCAGCAAAGACCGCAACGGCCAGAAGAACGGCACGCCGTTGAGAAATCCGATATACAGCGGCGGATCTCCCAGCGGCGTCGTCGCGCCGCCGACATTCGCCACCAGCACGATGAAGAAGATCACCAGATGCAGCTTGCGCGTCCGGTGCGCATTGGCCCGCAGCAAGGGATGGATCAGCACCATCGCCGCGCCGGTGGTTCCCATCACCCCCGCCAGCACGGTGCCGACCACCAGCATGAACGTGTTCCCGGCCGGTGTGCCGGACGGACCGCCCCGCACCAGGATGCCGCCGCCGGCAGTGAACAGCGCCAGCAGCAGCAGCACGAACGGCAAGAACTCCACCCAGGCGGCATGCCAGACGGCAAAGCTCGCCGCGCCGACGCCGGATGTGAAGGCCATCGGCAGCAGCAGATCCAGGCTCCAGAACAGCGCCACCAATCCCATCCATTTATGCCAGAACCGCGGCGCCAGGATCGGAAACAGCGCGATCGACAGCAGCATGCCGAGGAACGGCAGGCCCCAGATCGGGCTCGGCACCGGACCCGTCTGCGCGGCGGCCTTGGCGCTGAACGGCATTGCCGTCAGAAGGCATGCAAACAGCAAGCGGAACAGGCCCGAGTTATGTCCAAGACGCATCACGGCCCCTTCCGGAAGTGCATTCGGTTGCATGGCCCCGACCCTGCAAGTAACGTCCCCGCCGCGCAACCGGGAGTTCGCCACAGATGGACATGTCAGGCGAGCGGCGCATCCCAGCGCCGCGGCAGAAAGTTTGGGAAGCCCTCAACGACCCCGAGGTGCTGAAGGCCTGCATACCCGGCTGTGACAGCCTGGAGAAGATCGGCGAGAACGACCTGAAAGCCTCCGCCGGACTGAAGATCGGCCCGATCACCGCCAAGTTCACCGGCAAGGTCACGCTGTCGGACATCGATCCGCCGAACGGCTACACCATCACCGGCGAAGGACAGGGCGGCGTCGCCGGCTTCGCCAAGGGCGGCGCGCAGGTGAAGCTGGCCGATGACGGCGACGCGACGCTGCTGACCTACGACGTGAAGGCCCAGGTCGGCGGCAAGATCGCCCAGCTCGGCGCCCGGCTGATCGACGCCACCGCCAAGCAGATGTCGGACCAGTTCTTCGACCGCTTCACCGCCGCGCTGACCCCGGCGCCCGTGCCGGCGGAAGCCATTGAGGCCTCCACGATCACCAACGTTCCCGATGCCGCGCTCAGGCCGGTGCCATCCCTGCCGGTCAGCGCCCTGGTGCCGCGCCAGATCTTCGGCCTGCCGCCGATCGCCTGGGCCGGCATCGTGATTGCCGCGATCGTCATCTTCATGCTGGCACGGGGCTTCTTCTAGGTGTCCCTCCCCAAAACCGTCGCCGACACCGCCGCCCTGCTGGCCGCCCAGGGCTATATCGCCGACCATGAACTCGCCACCACGGTGCATCTGGCGCTGTCGATGGGAAGGCCGCTGTTCCTCGAGGGCGAGCCGGGCACCGGCAAAACCGAAATCGCCAAGGTACTCGCCGCCGGCCTCGGCCGCCGCCTCGTGCGCCTGCAATGCTATGATGGGATGGATCTGTCCGCCGCCGCCTATGAATGGGACCATGCCCGCCAGCTGATGGCGATCCGCCTCGCCGAGGCAGCCGGCGTCACCGATCGCGGCGAACTCTCCAACAGCATCTACACCCGCGAATTCCTCCAGGCCCGCCCGCTGCTGTCGGCGATCGACCCCGACCTTCCCCCGGCCGTTCTGCTGATCGACGAGCTCGACCGCGCCGACGAGCCGTTCGAGGCGTTCCTGCTGGAACTGCTGGCCGATTTCCAGATCACCGTGCCCGAATTCGGCACCGTGAAGGCCAGGACCGTGCCGGTGGTGGTGCTCACCTCCAACCGCACCCGCGAGGTGCACGACGCCATCCGCCGCCGCTGCCTGTATCACTGGGTGGACTACCCCGATGCCGCCCGCGAGCGCGCCATCCTGTCGGTGAAGGCCCCCGCCGTGCCCGCACAGTTGTCCGGCCAGGTTGTCGCCTTCGTGCAGAAGCTGCGCGGCGCGGACCTGTTCAAGCTGCCCGGGGTGGCCGAGACGATCGACTGGGCCAACGCCCTGACGTACCTGAACAAGACCGAGCTGGCACCCGGCGCGGTCGATGAAACTCTCGGTGTATTGCTTAAATATCAGGATGATATCGCCAAAGTCCGAGGCGCGGAGGCAGCCCGCCTGGTTGGCGAGGTCGCAGAAGGCGCATGATCGCGCTGGCGCCCGAACCGGTCGGCGCACCAGAGGATGGCAGGCTCGGCGCCAACATCATGCACTTCGCCCGTCTGCTCCGTCGCGCCGGCCTGCCGGTGGGTCCTTCGGAAACCCTCGCCGCCCAGCAGGCCGTCTCGCTGATCGATATCGGCAACAAG
>JBBIQA010000045.1:7931-11899 GCA_037442565.1 Rhodospirillales bacterium | reverse complement strand
GAACGCCTGCAAGCCATGGATTTTGAAGCCATGAGCGCGGCGGAGATCAACGCCGCCAAGCAGGAGATCAAGCGCCTGCGCCTGCCGCTGGACCTGCGCCGCACCCGCCGCATGCGCCCCGATCCGCAAGGGCCGGCCACCGATTTGCGCCGCACCATCCGCGACAGCCTGCGCCAGGGTGGGGAGATTTTCGACATCGCCCGCACTTGCCAGGTCACCCGCCCGCCACCGCTGGTCGTGCTGTGTGATATCTCCGGTTCCATGTCTCGTTATGCACAGATATTGCTGCATTTCCTGCATGCGGTGACCAACGAGCGGGACCGCGTGCACATCTTTCTGTTCGGCACGCGGCTGTCCAACATTACCCGCCAGCTACGTCACCGCGACCCGGAAGTGGCGTTCCAGATGGTCTCCCATGTGGTGCCGGACTGGTCCGGCGGCACCCGCATCGGCGAGGCCCTGGAGCAGTTCAACCGCTCCTGGGCCCGCCGCGTGCTCGGCCAGGGGGCGGTCGTGCTGCTGATCACCGACGGCCTCGACCGCGACGGCGCGCACGGCCTGGCCGAGAACATGGACCGCCTGCACCGCTCCTGCACAAGGCTGATATGGCTGAATCCGCTGTTGCGCTGGTCCGGCTTCGAGCCAAAATCCCAGGGTATTCGCGCGATGCTGCCGCATGTGGACGAATTCCGCCCCGTGCATAATCTGGCCAGCCTGCGCACGCTGGTCGATCTGCTGTCCCGTCCCGCACCCTCCCGCGGTGCCATGCAAAGGAACTCGGCATGAGCCAGCCAGCCCAAAACGAAGCCCCGAAGGAAGCAGAAGACATCCTCGCCATCGCCGCCGCCTGGAAGGCCCAGGGCGAGCAGGTCGCGCTTGCCACCGTCACCGAAACCTGGGGCAGTTCCCCCCGCCCCGCCGGCAGCCAGCTGGCCGTGACAAAATCCGGCCGCATGGCCGGCTCGGTCAGCGGCGGCTGCATCGAGGGCGCGGTTTCGGACGCGGCGATGCAAACGCTGGCCAACGGCATGCCGCAATTGCTGGATTTCGGCATCACGGACGAACGCGCCTGGGAGGTCGGCCTGGCCTGCGGCGGCAAGCTGAAGGTGTTCGTGGAGAAGCTGTCGTGACCCCGGAAATCCTCGCCGCGCTGGAGCAGGCGAAACGCGAAAAGCGCCCCATCGTGCTCGCGACCGCCCTGCCCGGCGGCGAGCAGATGCTGCTGCCGAACCCCGCCGCCCCCATCGAACTCAACGAGGCCGCTGCCCGGAAGCTGGCGGACGATCAAAGCGGCACGGTCAGGATCGGCAACCAGGACTGGTTCCTGCACGCCCATAACCCGCCCTTGCGCCTGATCGTCGTCGGCGCCGTGCACATCGCCCAGGCGCTCGTGCCCTTCGCCTCCGCCTGCGGCTTCGCCGTCACGGTCGTCGATCCGCGCCGCGCCTTCGCCAGCGACGAGCGCTTCCCCAATGTCACCGTCTCCACCGACTGGCCGGACGAGGCGATGGACGCCCTGAAGCCGGATGTTCGCACCGCCGTTGTCACCCTCACCCACGATCCGAAGCTGGACGACCCGGCGCTGGACCGCGCCCTGAAATCCCCCGCCTTCTACATCGGCTCGCTCGGCTCGCGCCGCACGCATGGCCGCCGGCTGGACCGCCTGCGCGAGCTTGGCCACAGCGATGAGACGATGCGGCGCATCCGCGGTCCTGTGGGCCTGAACATCGAGGCCGTCACCGCGCCGGAAATCGCCCTGTCCATCATCGCCGAACTCGTCGCCGCCCGCCGCGGCTCCCCGCTTGGCCAAAAGCAGCCCGCCGGCGAGAGACAAGCCGCGTGAAGTTCGGCCCGGTTCCACTGGAGGACGCCAAAGGCGCGATCCTCGCGCACAGCCAGCGTCTGGGCGACAAGATGCTGCGCAAAGGCTCGGTCCTGGACGAAGCCGCGATCGACCTGCTGCGGTCCGCCGGCCGCACGGAAGTCATCGCCGCCCGCCTGGAACCCGGCGACGTCCCCGAGGATGTCGCCGCCGACCGCCTCGCCACCCCACTCGTCGCGCCACTGCTGGCCCGCTCCCGCGCCGCCACCGGCCGGGTCAATCTGGTCGCCGAAGCGCCTGGCCTGCTGCGGGTGGACGCCGCCCGGATCGACCGGCTGAATTCGGTGGACGAGGCACTCACGCTCGGCACCCTGCCCGACTACGCCGTGGTGGCCCAGCGCGATCTGGTCGCCACCATCAAGATCATACCCTTTGCCGTCCCCGGCACGGTGCTGACCGTCGCCGAGGCCGTCGTGCGCCAGGGCGGCCCGGTCCTCACCCTGCACCCGTTCCGCCACCTGAAAGTCGGCCTCGTCGCCAGCGAACTGCCCGGCCTGAAGGAAAGCACCACCGAAAAAACCATCGCCGTCACCGAGGCGCGAGTAAGGCAGCTCACCGGCAGCCTGCTGCCGCCGATCCGCTGCGAGCACACCGAGGCCGCGATCGCCAAGGCCCTGCGCCAGTTGATCGCCGACGGCGCCGACATGCTGCTGGTGGTGGGCGCCTCCGCCGTGGTGGATCGCCGCGATGTCGGCCCTGCCGGCATCGTCGCCGCCGGCGGCGAGATCCTGCATTTCGGCATGCCCGTGGACCCCGGCAACCTGATCTGCCTCGGCCGCATCGGCGAGCGCCCGGCCCTGGTGCTGCCCGGCTGCGCCCGCAGCCCGGTGCTGAACGGCATCGACTTCGTGCTGCCGCGGCTGTTCGCCGGGCTGGAGATCGGCCCGCGCGACATCATGCGCATGGGTGTCGGCGGCCTGCTGAAGGAAATGGACACGCGCCCCTTGCCCCGGGAAAAGGCCCCCGCCACACCGCGCTCCGGCCCCGCCCCGCGCAGCGCGCCGACCATCGCCGCCCTGGTGCTGGCGGCCGGCCGGTCCCGCCGCATGGCGCCGCACAACAAGCTGCTGGTGCTGGACAAGACCGGCAAGACCATGATCGCCCGCGTGGTGGACAATGTGCTGTCCAGCCTGGCCCGCCCCGTTCTGGTGGTCACCGGCCACATGGCCGAGCAGGTCGAAACCGCGCTCGGCGGCCGTCCTGTGCAATACGTCCACGCCCCGGACTACGCCGAGGGGCTGTCGGCCAGCCTGAAATCCGGCGTCGCCGCCGTGCCGCCCGAAAGCGCCGCCGTGATCGTCTGCCTGGGCGACATGCCGCTGGTCACCGGGCGGATGATCGACCGGCTGCTGGAAGCGTATAACCCGACCGAAGGCCGCCTGATCGTGCTGCCGACCTTCCGTGGCAAGCAGGGCAACCCGATGCTGTGGGACCGTCGCTTCTTCCCGGAGATCCTGGCGATCACCGGCGACACCGGTGCGCGCTTCCTGGTCGGCAAATACGCCGAATTCGTCGCCGAGGTCGAAATGGCCGACGACGCGGTTTTACGCGACTTCGATACCACCGAGAGCCTGTCAACGCTGCCGCAGCGCCTGAGGCCGGAGGGTGTCCGCTAGCCCCTCGCCTTGACGCTCCGCAAAGCGCCTGCGTACGCTCTAAAATGAGATATTCCCCGGCACAGCCGGGAACGAGAGGAAACCCCCATGTCCGATTTCCCGGCTTTCGTGCAGATCAACGAGGAAGGCCCGCGCGAGGGCTTTCAGTTCGAAAAAGGCCCGATCTCCACCGAGCGCAAGATCGAGCTGATCGACGCGCTGTCGGAAACCGGCCTGAACCACATCCAGGTCGCCTCCTTCGTCAACCCGAACCGGGTGCCCGGCTGGGCCGACGCCGACCAGGTGGTGCGCGGCTTCAGGCGCCACGAGGGCGTGCATTACGCCCCGCTCTGGCTCAACGCCAAGGGCTTCCAGCGCGCGCTGACCTTCGACGGGCTGGAGATCAAGGGCTCGCTGTCGCTGTGCGCGTCGGCCAAGTTCCTGGCGCGCAACCAGCAGCGCTCGATGGCGGAGAACCTCGCCGCGCAGCA
>JBBIQA010000045.1:0-7831 GCA_037442565.1 Rhodospirillales bacterium | reverse complement strand
CTGCACCTGCACGACACGCGCGGCATGGGCATCGCCAACGCCTATGCCGGCCTGCAGATGGGCGTGGACATCTTCGACAGCACCGTCGCCGGCCTCGGCGGCTGCCCCTTCGCCGCGCACAAGGGCGCGGCCGGCAATGTCTGCACCGAGGACCTGGTGTTCATGTGCGAGGAAATGGGGATCGAAACCGGCGTGGATCTGGAGAAGCTGCTGGAAACCGCCTGCCTGGCGGAAGACATCGTCGGCCATCCGCTGCCCGGGTCGGTCAAGATGGGCGGCAGCCTGAAGAAGCTGCGCGATCAGCTGAATTAAAAAGAAACGGGAAAACCCGCCGCGCCCGCGGCCATGCGATCCTGCCGCTGACCGACGCCGAGCCATACGGCAAATTCGCGGATTGCCTGGGCGCCGGAGGAGCCTCCGACCCGCCGGCGGACACGCGGTTCGGCCGGCCCCGACAACGCCTGATTACCTCCCAACCTTATCAATGGACGTCGCAAGCCGACGCGTGTAAATCGGCCAAGACGATAGGGCGCGGATCGAAATCGCACGGGAATATCCCGCCTAGGTTGCATCGGCCGATGTGTCATGCCGCGGATTTTTGGACGCCGGATCGACGCGCGATGGATTAGATAAGGCGATTCCCATAGAATATGAAAAGGTATTAAGGCCTTGTGTCCTTGCAGACAGCCATACGGCCGCACACACGCGCAAAAGTCTACTTTGAGAATTTCCAATCACCCGCCAGACCGCCCTCCTCCGAAAGCCAGGTCGAATTTCCGCCAAATCAGCGCTGCCTGCCTCCAATAGCCGCCATGCGAGATACTTCCGTGTCTTGCCCTGTAGTGCCTTGCCCTGTCCGGCGGAAAAAATGAGATGAATGCTCTGACGAAACCGCAGCGCGCGTCGGACACACCAATCACGCGCGTTCTGCACGATTCGACCTTTTATCTTTTGGGCAGTATCGCCAGCCGCATTCTCGGCTTCCTGGCCATCCCGTTCTATTCCCACTACCTGACGCCGGCCGAGTACGGTGTCATCGAACTGATCGAACTCAGCACCCAGGTCATCGCACTTTCCTTCGGGCTGCAAACCATCGGCACGGTTTTGAGCCGGTTGTTCCACGATCAGGAAACCCCCGACAAGGAGGCGAGCATCGTCTCCACCAGCGTGCTGGGCACCGGGTTGCTGAGCGCCCTGATCTGCATCGGCGGAGTGCTGGCGGCGCGCCCGCTAAGCCTCTCGGTGTTCCATTCCGCTGATCGGACGACGTTATTGCAGGTCGCGTTCATCGCGATGTGGTTCGCGAACATGGTGGAAGTCAGTCTGGTCTACCAGCGCATTCGGCAACGGGCCCGATTCTTCTTCTACTATTCGATGGGGATCCTGATCGCCAATCTGGGTCTGAACATCTATTTCATCGGGTTCGCCGGCGCCGGCATCTGGGGCTTCATGTACAGCAAGCTGATCGTCAGCATCGTGGGCGGCGTCTTCCTGCTCTACCGGGTCCTGCGGGAGGTGGGACTGCACTGGCGGCGAGCCTATATTCCCCAATTCATCCGGATGGGCCTGCCGCTCCTTGCCGCGAGTGTTTCCGCCTTCGTCATTCACTTCTCGGATCGCTTCTTCCTGACAAATGCGGTCTCGCTGGCCGAAATCGGCAAATACTCCCTGGCCTACCGGTTCGCCATGCTTGTCAGCGTTCTGATCGGCGAGTCTTTCAACCGGAGTTGGGGGGTCACGCTGTACCGCCTCGCCAGGGAGGACGGCTGGAAGGAACGCTTTGCCCGCGTCGCCACCTATTATGTGTTCGTGCTGTATTTAACAGGGCTGGCAATCGCGCTGGTGGCACCGGAGCTGTTCAGCTTCATGGTACCGCGGAACTTCTATCCACCCTATCTCCTGCTGCCGGTGCTGGTCGCTGGATATATGTTCCGCGAGACCGGGGATTTTTTCCGGAGCCTGCTGCTGATCAACAAGCGGGCCCGCATGATTGGCGGCGTGTCGTTCTTCGGCGCGGCCGTGAACATTCTGCTCAACTTCCTGCTGATCCCGGCCTTCGGCATTTACGGAGCCGCCTTGGCGACGCTGGGAACCTGGGCCGTCTATATGCTGGTGTTCTGGGTAATCGCCTGGCAAGAACATCGTGTACCGTTCGGCGTGCTCGCCTTCGCCAAGGTCAACGTGCTGGCCCTGATGATATTCGCACTGGGCGACCGGCTGAGGCTGGAATCCGTTTTTGTCCAGACAATCGTGGATGTGCTCTGGCTTGCCTTATTCATCGTCTTTTGCTTGATGTTGTATCTGTCGCGAAGCCAAAGGACGGAGCTGCTGTCCATCGTCAAAACCCAGGTCGTGCGTCTGTTGAGCGCACGGGCCCAGCCCGTCCGCGACAGCGCACCCGGTTTGCCGAAGGTCGTGATGGTTGCCTACTATTTCCCTCCGGAAAATGTGATTGGCGCCGCTCGCCCAGCCCGTTTCTCGAAATATCTATCGCGGCTGGGGTTTTCCGTCACCGTCATATCGCAATGGATAGGCGGGGCCGAAATCGACCGCCCGGAAGCGATCCCCATACCGGCCAAGGGTCCGACACCTACGCAGGCATCTGCCGACATAACCACGCTCCGGGTTCCGTCTCCGCGGAGCGCGCACGGCGTGGCCTGCTTCACAAGCCGGCTTCTCGGCCTGCTGACCCGCTATCTGCTGCCCTACGACGATCGCCTGCCGTGGATACCTTTCGCCTACAGGGAAGCTGCGTCGGCGGTGGCCGCCAATCCGAATGCTGTCGTCGTTTCCAGCCATCCACCGGTGGCGACGCACCTGGTGGCGCTGCTTCTGAAGATGCGGCATGGCGGACACTGGATCGCCGATTTTCGTGATCCCCTGGCGCGCAATCCGCTTCGCACATCGAAGCGGTCCATCATGCTCGATGCGATCTTCGAAAGACTGATATTCCGCCACGCCGATATCGTCATCGCCAACACAGATGCGGTGAAGCAGATCTGGCAGGACCGCTTCCCGCAATGGCGGCACAAGATCCATCTCATCTGGAATGGCTTTGACCCAGAGGACGAGATCCACCCCAAGCCGATCAGCACCCGCACCCGGCGGACAATCGCCCATATCGGTACCGTGTACGGCGGGCGAACCCCATGGCCGCTGATCGAGTCGCTGGACCGCCTGATCGCGGCCGGAAAACTCGCCGCGGAGAGCATCGAACTTCACCTCCTCGGCCCCATCCAGAACCAGTGCCTCGATCCCTCCGCGGGTTCATTCCAACGGCTGGTGGCGCTGGGAGCCCTGCGAATCGATAACCGGATGGCGCCGCAGGCCGAAGCACGGGCGGAGATGCTGAACGCCGATTATCTCATGCTGCTGGACATCGTGGACAACGAGGTTCCAGGCATCCAACTGCCCGCCAAGATCTTCGACTATATTCGTGCATGCCGGCCGGTGCTGGCGTTCACCCCGGCGGATTCCGTTATCAACCGTGTGCTGGCGACTGCCGGAATCCCATCCGCCTGCATCGCCCCCACGGCATCGCCGGCGGATATTGACCGTGCGATACTGGACTTCCTCACCCCAGCCAGAACCGATGTGCGGCCGAGCGAGGCTTTCTGGCACAATTTCGATGCGGCCAGTCAGACCTATATCCTGGCCAACCTGATCTCCAAAATATCGCCCTCCGGTGCGAGCGCGACGGACCCGGCCGAGCCAGGCTGAGCCGGCGCGTTCCGCGATGGCGGATCGATCCGGATGCAGGACTCCTTGACCTGCCCGTTTCGATCGTATTTCAGAACTGAGTCTGCCCGGCCTTCCCTGGCCGGCTTATGGCGCGCCCTGCGAGGGCAGGATCGGCCCCGGGTAGCATCGCCGCTCCTGCGCCGGCCCTTGGTTCGGCGTGCGTCGTTATCGGGTCATGTGAGGATCATGATCCGATGACGCTCCAAGGTCAGGTCAGACCATGATCCCGATGGCGTCGACCACGACCTTGTTGAGAAAGCCGTTCTTTTCAAGCCGGCGGAATTGCTTGTGGCCAACCAGAAAGGCCACGATGTCTGCGTCGCGCTGCGCTGCCTCCGCATCGACCAGGGAAACATTCTCCAACTGCCGGAGCGCAGGCGGCAGTTCGGTGATATTCGGCTCCACAACCAGTACCCGCACGCCCTTTTGATGTGCCAGCATCTGGACGATTTCGACTGACGGGCTTTCCCGCAGATCGTCCACATCGGGCTTGTAGGCAATTCCGAAACAGGCGACCACAGGATCGCGAAAGCGGTCGGCCAGTTTCAGGATGCGTTCGCTGACCCAATGCGGCTTGTTGTCATTGACCTCGCGCGCCGCCCGAATGATCCGCGCCAGATCCGGCGCCGCATCGACGACGAACCAGGGATCCACCGCGATGCAATGTCCGCCCACGCCGGCGCCCGGCTGCAGGATGTTGACCCGCGGGTGCTTGTTCGCCAGTTCGATCGCGCGCCACACATCCACGTTCAACCGCTCGCAGATCAGCGAGAGCTCGTTGGCAAAGGCGATGTTGACATCGCGATACGAATTCTCGATCAGCTTAACGAATTCCGCCGTGCGGCAATCGGTCAGGAACGATCGGCCGGAAACGAAGGTTTCATACAGCGTCAATGCGCTGGCCGCGCATTCCTTCGTCATGCCGCCGATGATCCGGTCGTTGGAGACCAGTTCGCGCACCATCTGCCCGGGCAGGATACGCTCCGGACAATGGGTGATGAAGACATCCGCGCCGCCGACCTGCTGGTAGCGCGGAAACACCAGGTCCGGACGCGCGGCGGCCAGGCGTTCGGTCAGCCGTTCGGTCGCGCCGATCGGCGAGGTCGATTCGAGAATCACCGTATCGCCGCGCTTCAGGACCCCAGCGATCGAATCCGTCGCGGCGTCCACATAGGACATGTCGGGCTTCTTGCCGTCCTTGAACGGGGTCGGCACCGCCAGGATGAAGAAATCCGCTTCCACCGGCACATCCTGCGCCCGCAACCGGCCTACCTGCACCGCGGCGGTCAACAGCATCTGCAGGTCCGGCTCCTGGAAATGGGCATGGCCATCGCGGATCATCGCCACGACGCGGGCATTGGTGTCGCAGCCGACCACCTCATGACCGCGGCTGGCGAGCATCGCCGCCGTCGGCAAGCCGATATAGCCAAGACCGACAACGCAAACCTTGCTCATGGTCTCTGAAACTCCTCAATGGCATCCACAATCCGGCTCGCCGCCTTGCCGTCGCCGTACGGAAAAACGGCCCGGGCGCGGTTTGCGTACTCGGCGGGGTCGTCAAACAGGGCATCCACCTTCTGGCGCATCAGCACGGGATCCGTCCCGATCAGCTGCACCACTCCGGTCGCCAGCGCTTCCGGGCGCTCGGTAATCTCGCGCATCACCAGAACCGGCTTGCCGAGCGCCGGCCCCTCCTCCTGGATCCCTCCGGAATCGGTGATCAACAGCGCCGCCCGGCCCATCAGGAACACCATGTCCAGGTATTCCACCGGCGCGATAAGGTGAATGTTGCGGTGGCTTGCCAGCCGCTGATGCACCACTTCCGCCACCTGCGGGTTCAAATGAACGGGATAGACGAGTTGCACGTCATGACGCTCGGCGACCGCAGCCAGGCCGTCGCAGATGCGCTGGAAACCGTCGCCAAAGCTTTCACGCCGATGCCCGGTCACCAGCACCAGCCGGCGGGCGGGATCCAGGAACGGGTAGCGGGCGGCAATCTCACTGGCCAGGGCCGGATCCCCGGCGATCCGCCCGGCGATGAACAGCAGCGCGTCGATGCCGGTATTGCCGGTCACCAGCACCTTGCCGCGGCGGTTGTATTCGCCCGCCAGGTTCGCCGCGGAACTTTCCGTCGGCGCGAACATCAGGTCGGCCATCGCGTCGATGGAAACGCGGTTGAATTCCTCCGGCCAGGGGCGCTGCAGGTCGAAGGACCGCAACCCGGCCTCGACATGACCGATCGCGGTCCGGGCATAGAAGGCGGCCAGCGCCGTCGCCATCGCCGTCGTCGTGTCACCATGCACCAGCACGATATCCGGCTTCGATCGCGCGAGCACGGCACCCATGCGCTGCAGAACCTTCGATGTGATATCCGCCAGCGTCTGATTGGGAGCCATGATCTCGAGGTCGATATCCGGCTGCTCGTTGAATGCCGTGAACACCTGGTCGAGCATATGCCGATGCTGGCCGGTCACGCAGACGATCTGCTCAATATCGGGACGCGACCGAAGTTCCCGGACAACCGGCATCATCTTGATGCCTTCAGGCCGGGTCCCAAACACGGTCAGAACGCGCTTCTTCATGGGGACGTGGACCACATCGTGTTTTGACGCCAAATTATTGCAGAAATAATCCAAAAGTCTGCGCTAGAAAAAGTCATGAATTTGCCGACGCCTATTGTTAATACGCGCCAACAACAACCTTCTTGCGAACAGGGGGATACAAGACAACGCGCGCGCGCACAAGGCGCCGCCGCAGATCCGGATGCGCGTTCCGGTGGTATGTGGATCCGTTCAGACAGGCTAGGCCGCCGAACAGGCGCTCCCACTGGCACAAATCAACGATAATCACGCCGCCATAACCCGCGGGCGGCCAGAAGTCCGCCGCCCAGACAATAGAACCGGATGCGGCCGTCTACCAATGAAATTGCCTGCTCAATATACATCGAAGCACCTTCTATACAGGCGCAGGTGCTTCAGGCCGTTCCCGTTCATCAGGCAAATTCTGCCCCTCGTCCCTGAACACAAGTAATATCGGCAGTCGGCGACATACTGTAGCCTGCCTATGACGATCTGCGTGATGCTACTCACTTTTTCGTAAATACACGCAAGATTGCCGTATATTCACATATCCGGTTCCCCATCGGCCCCGGGGCGCGCCGCTCAGCGCCCCGCCGCCCCGTGCATCGCCAGAATGCCATGACGGAAGCTAGCCCAGTCGCTGGTGATCACCAGATAGCACAGCACCCAGAGCACCAACGCCACCAGCGTGTTGGCCAGCACGATCCGCCAGATCCGGACCTGTTCCGGTGCCCCGCGCCAACCGGTTCGCTCATCCGGCGCGGCGACCGGGCGGCCGAAGAACGGCAGCACGGCAAACAACCCGATCCACCAGATCACTGCATACAGCAATAGTCCGACAATCCAGTCCATGGTCCATCAAACTCGCAGCAAATGCACGTCCACCAGAGGACGCTTCTGGAAGCGCTTGCCCAGAGCCCGGCGCAGCGCCGAGCGCGCGGCATCGGCCAGGGCGGAATCGTCGCGGCGCAGCGCCACCGGCAGATCGGCCAGGGCGGAGGCAAAATCGCGGCTGATCCGGTCGGTCTCCGGGTCCTCCGGTTCATACAGGCCGGGCGCGCTGACCTGCGGCCGGCCGAGGATCTTGCCGGCTCCATCCACCGCCAGGCTACCCAGGATCACACCGTTGAACAGCATCCGCCGGCGTGCGGCCAGCACCTCGCCATCCAGCGGCACCAACCGGTTGGCGTCCAGCACCAGCCGGCCCACCGGCGCACTGTCGATCACCTCGGCCCGGCCGGGAGCAAGGCTCAATATGTCGCCGTCCTCCATCAGGATCGGCCTCATGCCCGCCTCCTGCGCCAGATCGGCATGGGCCTGCAGATGACGCCACTCGCCATGCACCGGCACAGAGTATTTCGGGCGCACCAGCTTGTACAGCCGGCGCAACTCGTCGCGCGCCGGATGGCCCGACACATGCACCAGATGATCGGCATCGGTCATCAGATGCACGCCGCGGCGCACCAGATTGTCCTGCACGGTGCCGATGGCGCGCTCGTTGCCGGGGATCA
>JBBIQA010000044.1:17605-26841 GCA_037442565.1 Rhodospirillales bacterium | reverse complement strand
TCGACCTGCTGCTGGATGACGCGCCGCTGGCCCTGGATCGGGTGGCGCCGCTGCTCGCGGGGTGATTGGCTTGCAACCGTGGCGGATGATTGATATATGATGATTATATCATATATTGAATAGCGCCATGCGAACCCTTGTCGACATCCCCGATACGCAGATCCGCGAGCTCGCCGAACTCTGCGAGCAGGCCAACCGCCCGCGCGCCGCGCTGATCCGCGACGCGATCGCGGATTATCTGGCACGCCATCGCCGCCATGCGGAGCAGGACGCCTTCGGCCTGTGGGGCAAGGATGTCCCGGACGGACTGGCCTATCAGGAGACGGCGCGCGCCGAGTGGTGAAGGCGCTTTTCGACACCAACATCCTGATCGACCACCTGCGCGGCATCGAGGCGGCGCGGGACGAACTGGCCCGCTACACCGACAAGGCCATCAGCCTGATCACCTGGATGGAGGTGCTGGTCGGCACCGCCGACACCCACCGGCCCGCGACCCGAGCCTTCCTGGACAGCTTCACCCTGATCGGGATCGACCCGAGCGTGGCCGAGCGCGCCGTGGCGTTGCGCCAGGTGCAGCGGATCAAGCTGCCGGATGCGATCGTCTGGGCATCGGCCCAGGTGCATGCCAGGCTTCTGGTGACGCGAGACACCAAGGGCTTTCCGCCCAACGATCCGGGCATCCGCATGCCCTATAGCGTGCCGGCGTAGCCATCAGCCCGGCGGCGGCCATTGCCGGAGATGGTGGCCCAGCAGCAGGGTCACGTCCTTCAGCACCCGGCCGCGATAGCGCAGCGATGTGGGCTCCAGCGTCTCCAGCCGGTCGAACAGCGGCGCCATCTCCCGCGCGACCCGGTCGGGGTGCTCGGGCACGATCAGCAGCACATCCTGGCCGACGGCGCCGGCGGCCGGGCGGATGAGGCCGAACTGGCGGCAGTCGAGGTTGAGGCAGGTCAGCGCCACATCCGGGCCCAGGCCGTAGGCGATCTTGCCGGACTCCCGCCAGTTAGGGGCGGCCAGCACGGTATCCGGGCGGTGCAACAGGCCGCGCGCCGCGAGATCGGTGCGCAGCGAGGTCCAGTCCACCGCCTCCGCCATCGGGTCCGTGCGCGGCGCGAACAGCGTGACCACCGGGTGCAGCAGATCGAACCGCACGCCGAGGCTGAGCACCGCCAGCACCGCCACGGTGAAGACGGCGGTGCCTGTCAGGGTGCGCCGCGTGGCGACGCTGCCGCGGTCCAGCAGCCGCACAATCAGGCCGCCGAGCAGCGGGAACAGCATCAGGTATCCGGGGGCTGCCCAGTGGAACAGCACCCGCTGGCTGGACCAGGCCGAGATCAGCGCGAAGGCGACGATGGGCGGCGCGCCCAGGCAGCACAGCAGCCAGGCACGCCAATCCGAAGGTCCGCGGCGCAACGCGGCGAGGAAGGTCAGCATCATCGGCACCCAGATCCAGGGCAGGATGAACAGCGCCTCGCCGGCCAAAGTGGACAGCGGCATCAGCGGCCGGAACCGCGCGGCGCCGGCCCGGGCACCCTGGAAGGCGAAGGATGCCCAGCCATGTGCGGCGTTCCACAGGATCACCGGGCTGAACAGGCCAAGGGCGAGCAGCGCCGCCACATAGGGCTCTGCCCGGGCGAGCCAGTGCCGGTGTGCCCGGCTGGTCAGCAGGAACACGAACGCGCCGCCGATGGTCAGTACGGCGGAATACTTGGAAAGCAAGGCCAGGCCGGCGCAGATCCCGGCTCCCATCCACCAGCCGCGGCCACGGTCGGCCAGCGCATGCAACAGGCACAGGGCCGCGCCGAGAAGGGCGCAATCCAGTGGCCCATCCGGCAGCACCCAGGTGGCGCTGGTCACTCCCAGTACCGGCGAAAGGCTGAAGCCCAATGCCGCCCAGAATCCGACCCTCTCCCCAGCCACCGCGGTCCCGAGCCGGAACATCAGCCAGGTCGAGAGCGCGGACAGGGCGATGAACGGCAGCCGCACCGCCAGCGGCGTTTCGCCAAGAATCTGCGCGGCCCCCCAGGACAGCCACCAGGACACCGGCGGATGGTCGAAATAGCCGAGCGAGAAAACCCGCCCGGCGGCGACCATGTAGCTTTCGTCAACGCCCAGCCCCAGGGACCAGGCAAATCCCAGCCGGACCAGCGTCGCGGCCAGGATCAGCCACAGCACGGCGGTTCGGGGCGACCGCGCGGCCACCCCCCGGAACCCGCTCAGCTAGCCCGCCACCACCGGGGTTGCCTGCTCGCCGAGACCGGCAATGCCGAGCTTCATCATCTGGCCGGGCTTGAGGAAGGTCGGCGGCTTCATGCCGGCGCCGACGCCGGGCGGGGTGCCGGTGCTGATGATGTCGCCGGGCTGCAGGGTGATGAAGTGGCTGACATAGCTGACCAGCTTCACCACGCCGAAGATCATCGTGCTGGTGCTGCCGTCCTGCATCCGCTTGCCGTCCACGTCGGTCCACATGCGCAGGTTCTGCGGATCGGGGATCTCGTCCTTGGTCACCATCCACGGGCCGGTCGGGCCGAAGGTGTCACAGCCCTTGCCTTTGTCCCAAGTGCCGCCGCGCTCGATCTGGTATTCGCGCTCACTGACGTCGTTGCAGACGCAGTAGCCGGCGACATAGTCCATCGCCTTGTTCTCCGGCACGTAGCTCGCCGTCTTGCCGATGACGATGCCGAGTTCGCACTCCCAGTCGGTTTTCACCGAGCCGCGCGGGATCTTCACCGCGTCATACGGGCCGGAATAGGCGCTCAGCGATTTCAGGAACACGATCGGCTCCTTCGGGATCGGGTTGCCGGTCTCGGCCGCGTGGTCGGCGAAGTTCAGGCCGATGCAGACGAAATTCGCCGGCCGCGCCACGCAGGCGCCGATGCGCGGATCGCCCTCGACCTTCGCCAGCGTCGCCAGGTCCAGCCCGGCCAGCATCTTCAAGGACGCATCGGACAGCGCGAACCCATCGATGTCGCGCACCACGCCGGACAGGTCGCGGATCGCGCCGGAGGCGTCGAGCACGCCCGGCTTCTCGGCCCCGGCGGGCCCGTAACGCAATAGCTTCATGGTGGGGTTCCTTCCCTCAGAGTGTCCAACCGCCGTCTATCACCAAAGCCTGCCCGGTGACGAACTGGCTCTCGTCGCTGGCCAGATACACCGCCAGCGCGGCGATTTCCTCCGGCGAGCCGAGCCTTCCCATCGCCTGGCGGGCGATGAAGGCGGCGCGGGCCTGGTCCACCGAGCCGACCTGGGCGGCGTTGGCGGCGATGCGCTCGTTCAGGCTGGGCGTCTGCACCGTGCCGGGGCAGATGCAGTTGCAGCGCACCCCCTGCTTCACGAAGTCCGTGGCGATGGATTTCGTCAGTCCGATCACGGCGGCTTTCGTCGTGCCATAGATGAAGCGTGCCGGCGCACCCTTGATGCTGCTGGCGGCCGAGGACATGTTGATGATCGACCCGCCCTTGCCCTCCAGCATGCCCGGCAGGAACGCGCGGATGGTGCGGAACATCGAATGCACGTTCAGCGCGAAGGCCAGGTCCCATTCGGCCTCCGTCGCCTCGAAGATCGTGCCCTGGTGCACGAAGCCGGCGCAGTTGAACAGGATGTCGACCGGACCGGCCGCATCCGCCACCCGGTCGATCGCATCGGCGTCCCGCACATCGAGCCTGGCGGTGCGGATCCGGTCGGAGGCGATCTGACCGACCAACGCCTCGTTGATGTCAGTTGCGATGACCTTGGCGCCATTGGCGGCAAAGGCCAGCGCGGTAGCCAGCCCGATCCCTTGGCCTGCTGCGGTGACGAACGCAGTCTTGCCCGCAAGACGATCTGTCATCGAAGCCTCCCGGTTTTGCAGAGCCAGAGTTTTCCTGGCGGCTAGTGATTATTGCGTGATTCGCCGCGGGTTTCGATGATGTTCAGATACAGCGTGGCCGGTTCCAGGCACGCGCCGGTGCCCTGCTGGCCCACCATCGAGCGGTAGATTTCCTCCCACGGCGTCATGTGCTGCAGCTTCGGCGGCGTCCAGGCGGCGCGGCGCGCTTCGAGTTCGCCCTCCGGCAGCAGCACGTCCACCTTGTTCCTGTCGAGGTCGATGCGGATGCGATCGCCGGTTTGCAATAGCGCCAGGCCGCCGCCCACGGCGGCCTCCGGGGAGACGTTCAGGATGGACGGGCTGCCCGAGGTGCCGGATTGCCGACCATCGCCCATCGTCGGCAAGGCGTCGATGCCCTGCTTCAGCAGCGATGCCGGGGGCTGCATGTTCACCACCTCCGCGCCGCCGGGATAACCGACCGGGCCGCAATTGCGGATCACCAGCACCGATTGCTCCTCGATGTTCAAGGAAGGATCCTCGATCCGATGGTGATAATCCTCGGGTCCCTCGAACACGATGGCGCGGCCCTCGAAGATGTTGGGCCGGTCCGGGTTGGACAGGAAGCGCTTCCTGAACGCCTCGTCGATGACGCTGGTCTTCATGACCGCCGTCTCGAACAGATTGCCGGTCATCACGACATAGCCGGCATTGGCGCGCAGCGGCGTGTTGTAGGCGCGGATCACCTCCCGATCCGGCGCGGGCGCCGACGCCAGGTCCTCGGCCACCGTTTTGCCGGTGACGGTGCGGGCGTCGGCGTTCAGCTTGCCGGCGTCCAGCAGTTCCTTCATCACCGCCGGCACGCCGCCGGCGCGGTGAAAGCGCTCGCCCAGGAAGCGCCCGGCCGGCTGGCAATCGACCAGCAGGGGGATCTCCGGGCCCAGGCGTTGCCAATCGTCCAGCGTGTGGTCAACGCCCATGTGCCGGGCGATCGCCACCATGTGGATCGGGCAGTTGGAGGACGCGCCGAGCGCGGCGGCGGCCACCACCGCATTCTCGAAAGCCGCCTTGGTCATGATGTCGGACGGACGCAGGTTTTCCGCCACCATGCCGACGATGCGCTTGCCGGTCTCGAACGCCATCCAGCCGCGCTCGCGATACGGCGCGGGGATCGCGGCGCAGCCGGGCAAGGACATGCCCAGCGCCTCGGCCAGGCCGTTCATCGAGCTGGCGGTGCCCATGGTGTTGCAATGCCCGACCGACGGCGCGGACGAGGACACCATGTCCATGAACTCGTCGTAGCCGATCTTGCCCTCGGCAAACAGCTTGCGGCCCTCCCAGACGATGGTGCCGGAGCCGGACAGCCGCCCCTTCCACCAGCCATCCAGCATCGGCCCGCCGGACAGCACGATGGCGGGGATGTTGACCGTCGCGGCCGCCATCAGGCAGGCCGGCGTGGTCTTGTCGCAGCCGGTGGTCAGTACCACGCCGTCGATCGGGTAGCCGTGCAGGATCTCCACCAGGCCGAGATAGGCGAGGTTGCGGTCCAGCGCCGCGGTGGGACGCTTGCCGGTTTCCTGAATTGGGTGGACGGGGAATTCCAGCGGCACGCCGCCGGCGTCGCGGATGCCGTCGCGGATGCGGCTGGCGAGTTCGATGTGATGGCGGTTGCAGGGCGACAGGTCCGACCCGGTCTGGGCGATGCCGATGATCGGCTTGCCGCCGCGCAGTTCGTCCGGCGTGATGCCGTAATTCATGTAGCGCTCGAGGTAGAGCGCGGTCATCGCGGGATCGGCGGGCTCGTCGAACCAGCGGCGCGAGCGCAGGCGCTTTCCGGGACCGGATGGGCTGGAATGTGGATCGGCCATGACGAACTCCCTGGTATTGGACGCCCGCCCGGCGGTTCCCGGACCGGCGCGGAAAGCGGCGCAAGTTGGGCGGTCGGCCCGCGCGGTGTCAACCGGAACCACACTTTCGTGCCGGCCGGAGACGCCGACCTGGAAAGCGCGCCTTGACCGGCGCTGCGGTCGTCGCTACATCTTGAGCGCAGATGCGAATAACTCGCAATTGAATGTCGATATCAAACGGGGCGTGCCACCCCCGCCTTGCAGGGACGAAGAAAGATTATGTTGGCCGCTCTGGTGATCGTGTTTCGTGAGGCTATGGAAGCCGGGCTGATCGTCGGCATCGTCATGGCGGCCACGCGGGGTGTCCCCGGCCGCGGCCGGATGGTGGCGCTCGGCGTGCTCGCCGGGGTAGCCGGGGCCTGCCTGGTGGCGGCCTTCGCCGGGCAGATCGGCGCGCTGTTCGACGGCGTGGGGCAGGAGGTGTTCCAGGCCTCGGTGCTGAGCCTGGCGGTGCTGATGCTCGGCTGGCACACGATCTGGATGTCGAGCCATGGCCGCAAGACCGCGCAGGAGATGCGCACGCTGGGTGCCTCGGTGCGCGACGGATCGCGCAGCCTGACGGCGCTGTCGGTGGTGATCGGCGTCGCGGTGCTGCGCGAGGGCGCGGAGATCGTGCTGTTCCTGTACGGCATCACGGCCGGCGGCGACTCCTCGGCCGGGTCCATGGCGGTCGGCGGTCTGCTGGGCGTCGCGGGCGGCGCGGCGCTGGCCTGGCTGATGTATCGCGGCCTGCTGGCCATTCCCGCCCATCGTCTGTTCTCGGTGACATCCGGCCTGATCATGCTGGTCGCCGCCGGCCTCGCCAGCCAGGCGATCGGCACCTTCCAGCGGGCCGGCTACGTGCCGGTGCTGGACGAGCCGCTGTGGAACACCGGCTGGCTGCTGTCGGAAAGCTCGATCCCCGGCAAGCTGCTGCACACGTTGATCGGCTACACCGACCAGCCGGACGGCCTGCAGCTGATCACCTATGGCCTGACCCTGGCGCTGATCTATTTTCTGTCGCGTCCCCCTGCCCCGCAGCCGCGCAGCCGCACCGCTTGAAGCGCGTCGTCCTCCTTACCGGGGCCGCGAGCGGCATCGGCGCGGCGATCTGCCGCCGGCTGGCGGCCCCCGGGGTGTCGTTGCTTTTGCACACGCGCCAGAACCGCGCCGGGCTGGAGGCGGTGACAGAGGCCGCGCGCTCGGCGGGGGCCGAGGCGGAACCAGTGCTGGGCGATCTTGCCGATCCGGGGACAGGCGCGGAACTGGTGGCCGGGGCGGTGGCCCGCTTCGGCGGGCTGAACGTGCTGATCGCCAATGCCGGCTTCGCCGACAGGACCCGATTGTCCGATCTGACCGATATGGCGATGACCCGTTCGATGGAGGCGATCCAGGGCGGTTTCTTCCGGCTGGCGCGGGCGGCGATCCCGCATCTGGTCGTCGCCCCGAATGCGCGGGTAATCGCGGTCAGCAGCTTCGTCGCCCATGCCTTCCGCACCGATATTTCGACATTCCCGGCCTCGGCGGCCGCCAAGGCCGCGATGGAAGCGCTGGTCCGGGCGCTGGCGATCGAACTGGCCCCGTTGGGGACGACCGTGAATGCAGTGGTACCCGGTTTCATCCGAAAGGATACGGGCGCGCACGTGGCGATCGACCCCTCGGCGTTGGCGGCGCAGGTATCGAAGATCCCGATGCACCGGCTCGGCCAGCCGGGGGACGTGGCGGAGGCCGTGGCGTTCCTGGCCTCGCCGGAAGCCGGCTACATCACCGGGCAGGCGCTGCATGTGGATGGCGGACTGGTGATCTGACCGCGCTTGCTGAGAAGCCGGAACGGCGTGTCGGCCCTACTCGCGCTTTGCCAGCCCCGAGACGGATGGCGTAAATCCGCCGTCCTCGGTTTCCTGCCGGCCGCGCTGGCGGCGGCCGATGGCGAGTTCGGTGACGATGCCGTGCAGGGTGCGCAGTTCCTGCTCGGTGACCTCGCCGCGCTGGAACAGATGGCGGATGTTGCGCACCATGCCCGGACGCTTCGGCTGGTTGCGCAGGAAACCGCAGGCGTCCAGCTGATCCACGAGATGGGCCAGGAAGTTTTCCAGCCTGTCCTTGCTGGCGACGCGGCTTTCATTGGTCATCAGCTCGCGCGGCGGGGTAGGATCGTCGGCCGTCCACCATTCATAGGCCATCACCATCACCGCCTGGGCCAGGTTCAGTGACATGAAGGCGGGGTTGAGCGGATAGCGCACCAGCGCGTCGGCACAGGCCATGTCGTCGTTGTCCAGGCCGGCGCGTTCAGGGCCGAACAGGATGCCCACCCGCAGGGTTTCGCCGTCCTGTGACCGCGAGCAGATCTCGCGCATTTCCGCCGCGGCTCCGCGCGCGGTCAGCACCGTTTTGACGATATGGCGCGGGCGCGGGCAGGTGGCGAACACGTGGTGCAGGTCGGCCACGGCGTCGGCCACGCTCTCGTGCACGCTGGCGGCGTCCAGGATGCGGTCGGCGCCCGAGGCCATGCGCCAGGCGCGTTCCTGCGGCCAGCCGTCGCGCGGGGCAACCAGGCGCAAATGGAACAATCCGCCATTGGCCATCGAGCGCGCGACCGCGCCGATATTGTCCGCCAGCTGCGGACGGACCAGCACGACCACCGGCGAGTTGCCGATCGGCGCCAGGTCGGCGCCGCCATCGCGGCCGGTCAAGATCTGTCGTCGATCATTGGACCGCCGGTCATTTTGGATGCTTGGCCAGCCAGCGGTGCATCTGGGCGATTTCCTTTTCCTGGGCGGCGATGATGCCTTTCGCCAGGCGGCGCAGTTCGGGGTCCTTGCCGTATTTCAGCTCGACCTTCGCCATGTCGATCGCACCCTGGTGGTGCGGGATCATGCCGATGACGAAGTCCCGGTCGGCATTGCCGGAATAGGGGATGTCCATGTCGTGATGCATCTTCCCCATCGCCGCGCGGTAGCCGGCGGTGGACGCGGCTTCGCCCGCGGCGGGAGCCTTTTCCGCCGGCATGTTCATCCCCGGCATGGATTGTTGCGCGAGGGCGGGACTGGCCAGCAAGGCGGACGCGAGGAGTATGGAGCGGAACAGCATCGTGGATGTTTCCTTCTAGCTGGCTCGACGCCAGGTGGTTCCCTGGGGGCCATCCTCCAGGACAATGCCTCGGGCCGTGAGGTCGGCGCGGATCTTGTCGGCCAGGGCAAAGTCGCGGGCCTTGCGCGCCGCCAGTCGCGCGGCGATCGCGGCCTCGATCTCCGCGCCGTCATCGCCGCCGCGGAACCAGGCAGCCGGGTCGGCCTGCAGGAGCCCCAGAAGCTTTCCCGCCTCGCGGAGCCCTGCGGCACCCGAAGGGTTACCTTGAAGGGCGACATCAGCAAAAGCATGCATCTCGCGCAATGCCAAGGGCGTATTCAAATCGTCGCAAAGCGCTTTCACCACCGGCTCTGGGTCGCCTTTCGCCGTGTTAGGATGCCGCTCCAGGGCGCGGTAGAACCGGTCGAGCTCGGTTTTAGCCGACGCCAGGGCCGTGTCGGTGAAATCCAGCGCCC
>JBBIQA010000044.1:13672-17505 GCA_037442565.1 Rhodospirillales bacterium | reverse complement strand
CGGTCGAGCTCGGTTTTAGCCGACGCCAGGGCCGTGTCGGTGAAATCCAGCGCCCCGCGATAATGCGCGCGCAGCAGCAGCAGCCGCACCGCCTCGCCCGGCGCCTTCGCCAGCACGTCGCGCACGGTGAAGAAATTGCCCAGGCTCTTGGACATCTTCTCGCCATTCACCAGCAGCATGCCGTTATGCAGCCAGACGCGGGCGAATTCGCTGCCGGGGAAGGCGCAGCAGCTCTGCGCCAGCTCGTTCTCGTGATGCGGGAAGATCAAATCCTGGCCGCCGCCGTGGATATCGAAGCTCTCGCCCAGATACCGCCAGGACATCGCACTGCACTCGATATGCCAGCCTGGCCGCCCACGGCCCCAGGGACTGTCCCAGCCGGGAAGGTCGGGCGTGGAGGGCTTCCACAGCACGAAATCGCCGGCGTCGCGCTTGTACGGCGCGACATCGATGCGCGCGCCGGCGAGCAGTTCGTCCGGGCTGCGGCCGGACAGCTTGCCGTAATCGGGATCGCTGGCGACGGAGAACAGCACGTGGCCCTCGGCCGGATAGGCGTGGCCGCTGGCGATCAGGCGTTCGATCAGGACGATCATCTCGGCGATGTGCTCGGTGGCACGCGGCTCGATATCGGGGGGCAGGGCGCCCAGCGCGGCCATGTCCTTGTGAAATTCCGCCGTGGTGGCGGCGGTGACGGCGGCGATGCTCTGCCCGGTCTCGGCCGCGCGGGCGTTGATCTTGTCATCGACGTCGGTGATGTTGCGCACATAGGTCACGCGCGGGAACAATTGCCGCAGCAGCCTGGCCAGCACGTCGAACACCACCACCGGACGGGCGTTGCCGACATGCGCAAGGTCGTAGACGGTCGGCCCGCAAACGTACATCCGCACATGCGCGGGATCGAGCGGCACGAACCGTTCTTTCCGGTGAGTGAGGCTGTTGGTCAGGAACAATTGCGGCATGGGGGGTTGTTGTCCCAGGTTCCCGATCCGGTCAAGCGCGGGATTTGCCTGCACGGGATTTGCCTGCACGGGATTTGCCTGCACGGGATTTCCCGGGCGGCGCAGGTCTTGTAGGTTCGGGGCGAGACGATGAAGGGAACACGACCATGCGCAACACGACACTCGAGATCCGCCCGATCGCCGGGGCACTGGGCGCGGAACTGCACGGCGTGGACCTCGGCGGGGAACTGACCGACGCGCAGGTCGCGGAGATCCGCCAGGCGCTGCTCGATCATCTCGTCATCTTCTTCCGCGACCAGGAGCTGCCGCCGGACCGTTTCGCCGCCTTCGCCAAGCGGTTCGGCACGCCGGTCGAGTATCCGTTCGTGAAGGGGATCGAGGGTTTCCCGGAGATCATCGCCGTCGCCAAGATGGAGCACGAGACGGTGAATTTCGGCGGCATCTGGCATTCCGACACCACCTATCTGCAGCAGCCGCCGATGGGCTCGATGCTGGTGGCGCGCGAGGTGCCGCCCTATGGCGGGGACACGCTGTTTGCCAACCAGTACATGGCCTACGAGACCCTCTCGTCCGGCATGAAGCGCTTCCTGGACGGCGCCACCGGCGTTTCCACCTCCGCCAAGGCGGATGTCAGCCGCACGCGCGAGGACCGGATCAAGTCCGACGGCACCGAGGCGGCGCGCCAGCCGATGTCCGCCGAGCACCCCGCGGTGCGCACCCATCCGGAAACCGGCAAGCGCGCGCTATACGTGAACATCGCCCACACCGCCCGTTTCGCCGACATGACCGAGGCGGAGAGCGCGCCGATCCTGAACTACCTCTTCGAACACCAGACGCGGCCGGAATTCACCTGCCGGTTCCGCTGGCAGCCGGGCTCGGTGGCGTTCTGGGACAATCGCTGCGCCCAGCACAATCCGATCAACGACTATCACGGCTTCCGCCGGGTCATGCACCGGATCACCCTGGCCGGCGACACGCCGCGCTGAGCGGCGGGACGATCGTTGGAAAGGCAGCAAGGCCAGGGGCTCTGCCCGGGGATGACATCCACCGGGATTTCCTGGAGTCTTTCCCCTCAGGCGCTGTTTGACGCCGGCGCGACCCGTTCCTTATGGCGGGTCGACCAAATGGCGCTCGACGCCCTCGTTCGCGCCATCGTGCCGCCGATAAGCCCCATGATGTTCGCACACCCCTCATCGGAACTGCCCAAGCGACGGGCAAACCCAAAACGACGGAGAAGCCAGGCGACTGCTGATCCCGGACGAGGCCTTTCTTAGTGCCTATGGGCCCGAGCCCCCCGCCTTGTCTGGCTGGCCAATGAGCACGGACCGGGTACCTCATCGGGGGATGATCACGGCTTGCGCCATCGGCGCCACCTTGCTGCAGTCGTTGGACCAGACCATCGCCAATGTTGCCCTGCCCTACATGCAAGGCAATTTCTCGGCCAGTTCCGACGAGATAACCTGGGTGATCACGTCCTACATCACCGCCGCGGCGATGATGACCGGGCCGGTCGGCTGGTTGGCGGCACGGTTCGGGCGAAAGTTGCTGTACGTGACCTGCATCGTCGGCTTCACGCTTGCTTCCATGCTGTGCGGCGCGGCGCAGTCGTTGGAGCAGATGGTGCTGTTTCGCCTGTTGCAGGGCATGTTCAGCGCGGCGCTGGTGCCGCTGTCGCAATCCACCCTGCTGGACATCTACCCGCACGAACAGCGCGGCTTCGCCATGGCGATCTGGGGCGTTGGGGTGATGATCGGGCCGATCATGGGCCCGACGCTCGGCGGCTACCTGACCGAGATGTACAACTGGCGCTGGGTGTTCTACATCAATCTGCCGTTCGGCGTGCTGGCGGCATTGGGTTTGCTCGCTTTCCTGCCGAGCGCCCTGCCGCAGAGCAGCCTGCGGTTCGATTGGATCGGCTTTGCCGCGCTGGCCGGCGGGATCGGCGCGCTGCAGTTGATGCTGGACCGCGGGCAGGACCTGGACTGGTTCAGCTCGCGGGAAATCGTGATCGAGGCGGTGGTGGCCGGTCTCGGTATCTACCTGTTCGTCGTGCACATGCTGACCGCGCAGCGGCCATTGATCCGGCCGCTGCTGTTCAAGGACCGGAACTTCGCCGCCGGCCTCGTGGTGATGTTCGCCGTCGGCACCATCCTGGTGTCCAGCCTCACGGTGATGACCCCCTGGCTGGAGGTCCTCAGCAACTACCCGGTCGCGGCGGCGGGCCTGGTGATGGCGCCGCGCGGACTGGGGAACCTTTGTTCCATCATGATCTCGGGGCGATTGGCGACGCGGATCGATCCGCGCTACCTGGTGGCCACCGGCATGCTGCTGATGTGCACATCGTTCTGGCGCATGACCGGGTGGACACCCGACGTGTCCCAATGGGACATCGTCACGGCGATCGTCATCCAGGGGGCAGGGCTTGGGCTGGTCTTCACCCCGCTTCAATTGCTCGCGTTCACCACTTTGTCACCGGAGCTGCGCACCGAGGGGGCGTCGCTGTTCAGCCTGTCGCGCAACATCGGTGCCGCGGTGGGGGTGTCGGTCACGTCGTCACTGCTCACCCACAACGCCCAGGCGCTGCATGAGATCATCGGCGCGTCCGTGACACCGTTCAATCGCGCCCTTCAGGCGCTGAACCCGACGACGCGGCTGCTGGACCCGGCGACCCGGCATGGCGCGGCGCTGCTCGATGAGGCCATCAACCGGCAGGCCCACATCATCGCCTACTCGGACAACTACGTGCTGATGATCGGCGCCACCTTGCCGGCGCTGCTGCTGTTGCTGCTGATGCGAAGTCCGCACCGGGCCACGGCCAGGCTCACCGACCATCGACACATGGCCGAAGCGGCTTCCGAATAGCCGGACGGCGAG
>JBBIQA010000044.1:0-13572 GCA_037442565.1 Rhodospirillales bacterium | reverse complement strand
ATAGGTGCGTTTGTGTGTCCAAACCTGACGTCCGAAATATCAAGGGAAGCCCCAGCGTGAGCCAACGATCGACCAAGCCCCTTCGCAAGGCGGTATTCCCCGTCGCCGGCCTCGGCACCCGTTTCCTTCCCGCCACCAAGGCGATGGCCAAGGAAATGCTGCCGGTGGTGGATAAGCCTTTGATCCAATACGCCATCGAGGAAGCCCGCGCGGCAGGGATCGATCAGTTCTGCATGGTCACCGGGCGCGGCAAGACCGCGTTGGTGGAGCATTTCGACATCGCCTTCGAATTGGAGGCCACGCTGCGGGAGCGCAACCGCCAGGAAGCGCTGGCGGTGCTGGAAGCCACGCGGGTCGAGCCCGGCTCGATGGTCACGGTGCGCCAGCAGGTGCCGCTCGGGCTTGGCCATGCCATCTGGTGCGCCCGCGCGTTCATCGGCGACGACCCCTTCGCCATCCTGCTGCCCGACGACCTCGTGCTGTCGGAGCAGCCCTGCCTGGGTCAGCTGGCCGATGCCTATCGTGAAACCGGCGGCAACGTGGTGGCGGTGACCGAGGTGCCCCGCGAGCAGACCAACCGCTACGGCATCCTGGATATCGGGCATGACGGCGGCCGCCTGGTGGAGGTAAAGGGATTGGTGGAGAAGCCGGCGCCGAAGGACGCGCCGTCGAACCTGTCCATCATCGGACGGTATGTGCTGATGCCGGAGGTGATCGGCCACCTCGCCCGCATGGAGCGGGGCGCCGGCAACGAGGTGCAGCTGACCGACGGAATGGCCAAGCTGATCGGCCACCAGCCGTTCCACGGGGTGCGCTACGAGGGCAAACGCTTCGATTGCGGCGACAAGATCGGCTTCCTGGAGGCGCAGATCGCCTTTGCCCTGAAGCGGCCGGAAATGGCGGATGCGGTGCGGGCGTTCCTGAAGACCTACGCCGGCGCCTGATTTCAGCCTCACCTGTCTTAGTGGAAAACCGATCGATGAAGTTCAAGCATGTCTTCGACCCGACCTCGCTGCGGGAATACGATATCCGCGGTATTGTCGGACAAACCCTTGGTGCGGCGGATGCGTTCGCCATCGGCCGCTGCTTCGGCTCCCTCGTCGTGCAGGATGGCGGGAAGAATGTCGTCGTCGGCTATGACGGGCGGCTGTCCAGTCCCGGACTGGAAGCGGCGCTGGTGGATGGGCTGAAGGCCAGCGGGCTCGATGTGATCCGCATCGGGCATGGGCCGACGCCGATGCTGTACTACGCGACGACCCGGCTGCGCGCCGCCGGCGGGATCATGGTCACCGGCAGTCACAACCCGCCGAACTACAACGGCTTCAAGATGATGGCGGGCGGCAAGCCGTTCTTCGGCGCCCAAATCCGCCGGATCGGCGAAATGGCGGCGACCGGCGATGTGGTGGCCGAGGCGCCTGGCACGGAGCTTTCGATCGACATCGCCGCGGATTATGCCGCCCGCGTGGCCGGCGATTATGATGGCGGCGAACGGCGGCTGAAGGTGGTCTGGGACAACGGCAACGGCGCCGCCGGAGACGTGCTGCAGCGCCTGGTGCAGATCCTGCCGGGGCATCACACCGTGCTGAACGGCATCGTGGACGGCAATTTCCCGGCCCATCACCCGGACCCGACCGTGCCGGCCAACCTGGCGCAGCTGATCGCCACCGTGGCGGAACAAGGGGCCGATCTCGGCATCGCCTTCGACGGCGACGCCGACCGCATCGGCGTGGTGGATGACAAGGGCCAGATCCTGTTCGGAGATCAGTTGCTGATCGTGCTCGGCCGCGACATGCTGGCGCGCCACCCCGGCGCCACCATCATCGCCGACGTGAAGGCGAGCCAGGCACTGTTCGACGAAATCGCCCGCGCCGGCGGCAAGCCGCTGATGTGGAAGACCGGGCATTCGCTGATCAAGGCGAAGATGGCGGAGACGGGGTCTCCGCTCGCCGGCGAGATGTCCGGACACATCTTCTTCAACGATGAGCGTTGGTACGGCTTCGACGACGCGCTGTATGCCGCCGTCCGGCTGCTGGGTATCGTCGCGCGGATGGACACCAGCCTGTCGGCGGTGCACGACGCGATGCCGAAGGTGATCAACACGCCGGAACTGCGCTTCAATTGCGACGATCGGCGCAAGTTCGGGGTGATCGAGGAGGTTGCCGCGCGGCTGCGCCAGGACGGAGCCGATGTCGCCGCGATCGACGGCGTGCGGGTGAACACACCGGACGGGTGGTGGCTGCTGCGCGCGTCCAACACCCAGGCGGTGCTTGTGGCGCGCTGCGAGGCGAGCAGCGAGGCGGGCCTTGACCGGCTAAAGGCCGCGCTGGTCGCTCAGTTGCAGGCGTCGGGCCTTCCGGCGCCGGATTTCTCGGCAGAGAATGCCGGGCATTAAGTCGACCAGACCGCCAGCGCCCAGCCCAAGGCGGCGGCGCTGGCGCTGAAGCTGGCGGCCATGCCGGGAGCGCGCAACAGCGGCGCGGCCAGATAGCCGGCCCAGAACAGCAGCCGGGCCAGCGCGAAGACCGGCGGCAGGGCCAGCACCTCGGCCATGCGCGCCGACGGGGCGCCGGCGGCCAGGGCCAGCATGGCCGGCACGAGGATCGCCATCTGTTCGACGGTGTTGCTGATGACCCGCTGGTTGACGCGCAGGAAGCGGCCATCCTTGCCGGCGGTGGGGTCGAAGGCGCCCTGCCAGAAGCGCGCGGCCATCTGCGCCAGGATCATCGCCGCGAGCACGCCGCAGGCCGGCAGCAGATACGCCGCGCCGAGACCGAGGCGGACGGCCATGCTGGCGGCGGCGGGATCGGCGGGGATGATCGCGGCCAACCCCCGCCAGGTCAGCAAGCCCGCAACCGCGCCGGTCGCGGCCAGCAGCAGGGACAGCCCGCGCATCCCCCGGTTCGACCCTTCGGCTAGCTGAGGCCTTCGCGGCCCATGTCGAGGTATTTCTCCCGCCGGCGGCGTTTCAGCGCCGCGGCATCGAGTCCCAGCAACGGGGTCAAGGACGCCGCCACGGCGTCCGCCACGGCGGCGATGGTGGCGGCAGGGTCGCGATGGGCGCCGCCCATCGGCTCGGGGATCAGCGTGTCGATCAGCTTCAGGCGCAGCAGATCGTCCGCCGTCAGGCGCAGCGCCTCGGCGGCGGTGGCGGCCTGGGCGGCATCCCGCCAGAGGATGGAGGCGCAGCCCTCCGGGGAGATGACCGAATAGATGGAGTGTTCCAGCATCAGCACCCGATCCCCGGCGGCGAACGCGATGGCGCCGCCGGAGCCGCCCTCGCCGATGATGGTGGCTACCAGCGGCACCGGGGCTTCCAGACAGGCCTCGATCGAGCGGGCGATGGCTTCGGCCTGGCCGCGCGCCTCGGCGTCGATGCCGGGAAAGGCGCCGGCGGTGTCGACGAAGGTGACGATGGGGAGGCCGAAGCGGCCGGCGAGTTCCATCAGCCGGCGCGCCTTGCGGTAGCCCTCGGGACGGGCCATGCCGAAATTGCGGGCGACGCGGGTTTCCGTATCGTTGCCCTTCTCGGTGCCGATCACGACGACGGAATGCCCGCGGAAGCGGCCGAGGCCACCGACCACGGCGGCGTCGTCGGCGAAGGCTCGGTCACCGGCCAGCGGGGTGAAGTCGGTGATCAGCGCGGCGATGTAGTCCAGTGCCTTGGGCCGGTCCGGATGCCGGGCGACCTGCGCCTTCTGCCAGGGCGTGAGCTTGGCGTAGGTGGCGCGCAGCTGCTTGTCGGCCTTTTCGGTGAGCTTGCCCACCTCCTCGGCGATGTTGATGCCGCCGGGCTCGGACATCCGCCGGAGCTCTTCGATCTTGCCCTCGAGCTCGGCGATGGGCTTTTCAAAATCCAGGAAGTGACGCATGCGCGCGGCTTTAGCACGATTCCCCCACGTTGGAAGAATTAGCGGTTGGAAGAATGAGATGGGTCGGAAGGCCTGGCCCCAACCCGCCCCCCAGGGATCCGCCCCCCAGGGATCCGCCCCCCAGGGATCCGCCCCCCAGGGATCCGCCCCCTAGGCGCGCGCCAGGCGCCGGGCCGTGCGAAGCAGCATCTGGCGGTCCTCCGGCGTGCAGGCCCGGTAGAGCCGCAGCATCGCCAACTCATCGCCGCTGCCGGTCTGTGACAGGGTGCCTTTTTCCGAGCCGAACATCAGTTCCTCGACGGGGATGTCGAGCACCGCGGCGATCCGCGTGAGGTTGCCGGTGATCTGCCCGGCGCGGCCGGTTTCCCACTGGGCGACGGCGCTACGCGACACGCCTACCGCGGCGGCCAATTGATCCTGGGTCCAGCTTCGGGCGTTGCGGGCGACCCGGATGCGTTCGCCGATCTCAGGCGGCGTCGCGCCGGACGCTGGATCGGCGGCGTAGAGGGAACTGGTCATTTTCCTGATCTTGGCAGGCTCCGGTGCAGGCTGTTTTTTCATCGGGCCACGATATGTTATCTGACCTGACAAATCCAGCAAATATTCGCGCCAATTGCCAGCCGCGAGTAGCGGCCTGGGCCGTCGCCGTTATCTGCCGCCGCTATCTGCCACCACTATCTGCCACGGGCGCGTGGCAAGGCCACATTCGGCAGATCCTCGTCGAGAATGGAGATCGTCAGCGAGAAAGACACCTCCCCATCATCTTCGTCGCGATGGACCGTGCCGATGAATTCGTCGCCCACACGCACCTCCACCGTGCCGCCCTTGCGCTTCGGCACGTCGATATGGATGCGGTCATTGCCCAGTGTGGCGCGCAGATAGGCCTGCACGCGCGCGATATCTGTCTCGTTCAATCCAGCCTCCCATACAAACCGGCCCTGCCGCCGGCCTCCAGAAGCGCTCCCGTAGCCCGCTCCGCCCCGTCCCGCTAGTCCCGATCGCGCGGATTTGGAGACCTGGGCCCGATGGCCGGCCGGTCAGCCTGGCGACGGCGGTTAGTTTTTTCATCCATTCAGTTATTAATATTGACATGATCCGGCCAGCAGGACTAACGTTCGTTTGTTCTTGTTTTGTTCGAACGGAGAGTGCCATGCCAAAGAAACTGCAATGGACCGCCGCCCAGGATCTGACCATCCGCCGCATGCGGATCGAGGGAGCCACGTGGGACACGATCGCCGCCGCGCTGGGGGTTTCGCGCTACACCGTGATCGAGCGCGGCAGGCGAATCGGTGCCCCGCGGCCGCCGCCGCAGCTCGGCCCGGCGCCGGAAGATCCAAGGCGGGAGCCGCTTCCCGCCGGCCATCCACGCAGCTGGGCCGTGATCACCGACGGCACCCTGCTGGAGGGCACGCCCTATCCCCTGCCCTGCTTCATTCGATGAGTGCCTTCGCGGAGCGCCGCGCATTGCGGCCAGGCGCCTGAACTACCGGCCACCGAAACCCATTCCCGAAGGAAGCGACATGCCAAAGGCCTCCGCCGCCCATTCCCGCAGCCTCGATCCCGGCGCCGATCCGCTACCCGACGACCAGTATGTCATTGCCAGGCTGGAGGAAGCTGGCGCGACCCTGATGGCCTTGCCGCAAAGCGGGTTCTCCACCCGGCTGCGCACCTCGTCGCTGGACATCGTGCGCAGCGCACTGGATGCGTACGGCGCCGGCGAAGCGCGCATCCGCCCGCCGCCGCCCTCGGGGCGCAGGATCGACGACATGGAGCAGGTGCTGGCCTGGATCCCGCTCATTCCGCTCGAGCGCTACCTGCTGCGGCGAATCGTCGGGGCTCGGGCATTGGTCAGCCCGATGACCGGCCGGCACGTGTTCACCTGGCGGCGACTGGCCGCGAGCGTGGGCGCGGACCACAAGGCGGTCCAGCGCTGGCATGCGCAGGGCGTGGCGATGATCGTTGCGGCGCTGACAGAGGCGCGGCGCTGACCGGCTATTTGGCTGGGGTCATCCCCGGCATGTTGCCCATGCCGTGCCCCATTTCGTGCCCCATGCCAGAATCCCCGGAATCCGTTGAGCGGCCGGGCGACATGCCGCCCGGCTTGACCACGCTGGCCTCGACCTCGAGCTTGCCGGCCTTTTCGAAGGTCAGCGTCACCGGCACGTGGCCGCCGACGGTCAACGGCTGCTTCACGCCTATCAGCATGATGTGATAGCCGCCGGGGGCCAGCTTCACCGTAGCCGCGGCCGGGATGTCCAGGCCGGCGACCGACCGCATCTTCATCACGCCCTTGTCGTCGATGCTTTCATGCAGTTCGACCTTGCCGGCGACGGGGGACGCCACGCCGGTCAGCCGGTCGGACGGACCGGTGTTGACGATGGTCAGAAACAGTCCGCCGACCCCGCCGGCCGCAGCCGCGCGGGCGAAGGCGTCCGTGACCCGGATCGGGCCATCGGCCCGCGCCGATCCGGCAAGGCCGAGCGCGAGGGGCGCCGACAACAGGGCGGCGGCAAAGGTGCGGACGAAGTATTGGCGCATGGTCGGACTCCGGTTTTGAACAGGGAAACGCGAGGTAACTGGGGAAATCAGGGCAGTTGCCTGGAAAGGTCGGCGGCCAATTGTTCGGCGGTGGCGTCGGCGCGCAGCGGGGCAATGAACTTGCCGTCGGGGCCGATCAGATACAGCACCGAGGAGTGGTCCATCGTGTAGTCGTCCGGACCGTCGCCGGTGCGGTGTTGGGCGTAGTAGACGCGGAATTCACTGGCGACCGCGGCGATCTCGGCATCGGTCCCGGTCAGGCCGATCAGGCTGGGGGAAAAGGCCGAGACATATTGCTGCATGACCTTGGGGGTATCGCGTCTTGGGTCGATGGTGATGAAGACGGGGCGGACGAGTTTGGCCTTCGCGCCAAGCCGGTCCAGCGCCTCGGTCAGGTGGTTGAGCGTGGTGGGGCAGACATCCGGGCAAAAGGTGTAGCCGAAATAGATGACCGCGTAGGAGCCGAGCAGGTCCTTGTCGGTGAAACGCTTGCCGGCGGTGTCGGTCAGCGCGAACGGACCGCCGATCGCGGGGCCCATCGTGGTAGTGCCCCCGAGCCATAGGGTGGCGCCGGCGCCGAGCAGCAAAACGCCAAGGAACAGGCCGATCATCCCGAGCAGGAATCGGCCGTTACCGCCAGATGGCGGAGGGGGTGGCGAAGCTGTCGAAATGTCAGTGGGCGTGGCCATGCGGTGCTCCCCTGGTTACGCGGTTGCGGGCGGCCGCGAGGGTGGCCGCCGGAACGAGGCTGGGCATTGAGAATACTCCGTGAAACATGAACGAGGCCGTGACCCCGAGTGCGGGACGCGGCGGCGGGCAGGCGTTCAGGTCAGGGCGGGTGGAGCGCGCGGCCGGGCGTTGGCGTGGACCGTAACCGGCGGCGCCGTCGCGCGTGGCGGCGGCGCGGCAAGTCGGGCGGCGAGAACCGATGGCCGTGGCAGGATGGCGGAAGCCGTCGGCGTCGCCATCGGCTGCGCGATCGCGGCGCAAAGCGGGCAGATCGCGCAGTCGCCGTGCGAGTGCCGCTGGCCAGGTGTTCCGGGCGGCGGAGAAGACGCGTCTGCATCACTGTGGCAGAGAATCCCCGCCCCCGGCAGCAACGCCGCCCATATGGCAAGCTGCTGCCCAGACGCGACCGGCGCGGCGGGCGCGATAGACCCCGCTTCGCCGGGCACTAGCCCCCCGACCCCGCCGAACGCGAACTGGATGGCAAGTGCCAGCAGCGCCAGAAAAAGGCCGGAACGGGATCGGCGAAGGGTCATCTCGGCGGGCAGGCTACTCCACGCCGGTGCTGAGAGAAACAGGGGAGCGCGCCGCCGGCATCCCTGTCATCGGTGTTTTTGTACGCTGATAGAGGTAATTCATCCGTTTGCCCGAAAGCCTGGCCTGCAAGGCTGTTTTTTCCCGATCTCCTGAGCTTATATGCCGCCTCATGGCCCTTGTTTTCAGCAATTTGTCTCAAACTTCTGCGCGCTCGACTCCGCTGGACGCCGATCCGCGATCCGTGCCGGCGCGCCGTGCCGTGGCCCTCTGGCTGTTCGGCGTCTGCGCGATGATCCTGGTGATGATCGGGCTGGGCGGCGCGACTCGCCTGACCGGATCGGGCCTGTCGATCATGGAATGGGCACCGTTCCGCGGCACGCTGCCGCCGGTCTCGGATGCGGAGTGGCAGCGACTGTTCAAGCTGTACCAGCAGATCCCGCAATATGCCCTGATGAACGAGGGTTTCGGCATTCAGGGGTTCAAGCACATCTTCTGGCTGGAATACGTGCACCGGCTTTGGGGCCGGATGATCGGGCTCGCGTTCCTGCTGCCGCTGCTGTGGTTCTGGGTGCGCGGCGTGTTCGCCGCCGGCCAGAAGCTGCGCTGGATGCGGGCGCGGCTGGTGGGCCTGTTCCTGCTCGGCGGCGCCCAGGGCGCCGTCGGCTGGTTCATGGTCGCTTCCGGCTTCGACGCCGATAGCACCGCGGTTTCCCCGTATCGGCTGGTCGTGCATCTGATGCTGGCCCTGAGCCTGTACGCCGCCATCCTGTGGACCGGGCTGGGCGTGCTGCATCCCGAGCCGGTAGCCGGCCAGGGCACGACGACGGCCCGGCGCATGCTGATCGCGACCTGTGTGCTGGTGGCAATGACCATCCTGGCGGGCGGCTTTGTCGCCGGCACCCATGCGGGGCTGGACTACAACACGTTCCCTCTGATGGACGGCCATCTGGTTCCCGCCGGCTACGCACAGCTGGACCCGTTCTGGCGCAACCTGACCGAAAACATCGCCGCGGTGCAGTTCGACCACCGGCTGCTCGCCACGCTTACCGCTCTCGGCACCGCCGCGACCGTGCTGGCCGGACTGGCATCGGCGAAGGGCACGGCCCGGGGACATGTCCGGCCGCTCCAGGCCTTGGGAGTGGCGGTGGCGCTGCAATACACGCTGGGCGTCGCCACCCTGCTGACTGTGCCGGAGTTGGGGCATCTGCCCGCCGGCCTCGGCACCGCCCACCAGATGGTTGCCGTCCTGGTGCTGACCGCCGCCCTGGTGGCTCTGCACGCCATGCGCGTGCCGAACCGCCCGGCGGCCTGACCGGCATGCATCCGGGATGACAGACGCGTTGCTCGCCGCCGGCCTGTTCCCGGCCATAATCGAGAATCTGCCCGTCGGCGTTGCCGTATTCACGCCCGAGCATACCCTGCGGATGCACAATACCCGCTTCGCCGCCCTGACCGGGATACCGATCGAGGGCGTCGGGCCGGGAACCGGCGTCGACGCCTGGCTCGACAAGATGCAGGACAGCCCCGAATACACCGGCCCGGACGGCTCGACCTTCCTGTCCGCCTTGCGTGCGTGGGACCGCGCCCGCCCGCTCAGCCTGCGCCGGCGGCGCGCAAACGGCCAGGTGATCGACAGCGCCTACCATCCACTGCCGGATGGCGGCTTCGCCGTCACGATCACCGATGTGAGCGACCTCGCCAGCGGGGACGACACGATCCGCCGCCGCGTCACCGGGCTCGCCGCGGTGCTGGAGCACGTCCCGCACGGCATCTGCGTCTACGGTCCGGATCGCCGGGTCAGCCTGTTCAACGCGGCCTATACCGAGGTCATGGCCGGGGCCCCGGTGGCGATCGGCGACCATGCCGACGACATCACGCGCCGGCGGATGGAAAGCGGTGAGTTCGGCCCGCCCGAAGAGGCCGAAATCTACGCCGGGATCACGATCTCGGGCATCAACACCGGCGCCTCCAAAGCGCGCCGGCGCGTGCGCCCAAACGGCACCGTCATCGATATCCGGACCGCGCTGCTGCCCTATGGCGGCTATATCAGCGTCGTCACCGACATCACGCTGCAGACGAAAGCCGAAGCCGAGGCGCATGTCCGGGTCGCCCAGATGGAGACGATGCTCTCCAGCATCCGTCATGGCATCGTGATGTGGGACACCAACCAGTGTGTGGTGGCGGCCAATCGGGTCGCCGCGGAACTGCTGGAGGTCGATGCCGACGACCTCCGTCCCGGTCGGTCGCGGGTCGACGTGCTGCGGACCATGAGCGCGCGGGGTGCATTCGGCGCCAACGCGGCGGCCGAGGCGACCGTCCGGGAGCAGCTGGCCCGCGACGTAAACCGAAAATCGCAGCGGACCATTCTGCTCGCATCTGGACGGGTGATCGAGGCGCGCTACGATCCGATCGCTTCCGGGGGCTATATCAGCACCTTCACCGATGTCACCGAGGCCAGGGCCACCGAAAACGATCTGCGTCGGGCGAAGGAAGCGGCCGAGGCGGCCAGCCAGGCGAAATCCCGCTTCCTGGCGGCCATGAGCCATGAGTTGCGCACGCCACTGAACGCGGTGATCGGCTTCTCCGAGCAGTTGATGCCCAACGCCGGGGGCCCCGCGGTGCAACCCGCCGGTCCGGCCGAGATCGCCGAGTTCGCCCGGGAGATCAATGCCGCAGGACGGCAGCTGCTGGAGCAGATCAATACCGTGCTCGATGTCGCGCGGATCGATTCGAGCCGCTACGACCCCGCCGGAGAACCGATCGACCTGACGGCGGTGATCGAGGCCTGCGTCCGCCAGGCCATGTCCGCGGCGCGGCCAGGCGGGATTGGCGTCGCCCTGGATATCCCCGCGCCTCTGCCCGCCGTGCGCGGCGATACACGCAGACTGACGCAGGCGCTGAACCACCTGCTGTCCAATGCGGTGAAATTTTCGGAGACCGGCGGCAAGATTCGCGTCCGGGCCTGCATCGAGGCATCGGGGGATTTGCTGATTTCGGTGCGCGATCACGGGATCGGCATCCCGGCCGATGACCTGCAGCGGGTGATGGAACCGTTCATCCAATCCGAGGGAACGCTGTCGCGACGCTTTCAAGGCGCCGGACTCGGCCTATATGTCTGTCGTGCGCTGATCGAGGCGCATGATGGCGACCTGTCGCTGCGCAGCCGGCCAGGCGCCGGGACCACCGCCGAGATCCGACTGCCTCGCGCCCGCCTGGAACCGATGCCCCCGGTTCTGGCGGTTACAGCGCCGCCAAAGGAGACTTCATGACCCCGCTCGCCGTCACCGACCGCCTGTTCTTCGAACGCGCCGACGCGGAACTCGATCGCGCCGGCGCCGAACGCCATGTCGGCAAGGCGCTGGCCAATGCCGATGACGGCGAGCTGTTCCTGGAATACCGGGAAAGCGAGAGCATCAGCCTGGATGACGGGCGCATCCGCAGCGCCGGCTTCGATACCTCGCTGGGCTTCGGCCTGCGCGCCGTGGCCGGCGAGGCCACCGGCTTCGCCCATGCCGGCGAATTGTCCGATGCAGCCCTCGGCCGCGCCGCCGCCTCCGTCGCCGCCATCGCCGCCGGCCATTCGGGGGTTGCCTCCGAGCCGCCGCGGCCGACCAATTCCCGGCTCTACAGCGACGTGAACCCGCTCTCGGCGATGGATTTCGCCGCCCGGACCGACGTGCTGGCGGAAATCGATGCCTTTGCCCGTGGCCGCGACAAGCGGGTCGTGCAGGTCATGGCCTCGATTTCCGGCGAATGGCAGGCGGTGCAGATCCTGCGTGCCGATGGCGGCCGGGTGGCGGACATCCGCCCGCTGGTGCGGCTGAACGTGTCGGTGGTGATGGAACAGGACGGGCGGCGGGAAACCGGCAGCTACGGCACCGGCGGGCGCTTCGGCTACACGGCGATGTGCGCGCCCGAGACCTGGCGCGCGGCGGTGGACGAGGCGATCCGCCAGGCGATCGTCAACCTGGACAGCCGCCCGGCCCCCGCCGGGGAGATGGAAGTGGTGCTCGGCCCGGGCTGGCCCGGCATTCTGCTGCACGAGGCGATCGGGCACGGGCTGGAAGGCGATTTCAACCGCAAGGGCACCTCCGCCTTCGCCGGCCTGCTCGGCAAGCGCATCGCCTCGCCCGGCGTGACCGTGGTCGATGACGGCACCCTGACCGACCGGCGCGGCAGCCTGACCGTGGATGACGAGGGCACGCCGACCGGGCGCACGACACTGATCGAGGACGGCATCCTGGTCGGCTTCCTGCAGGACCGACTGAACGCGCGGCTGATGGGCGTGGCGCCCACCGGCAACGGGCGGCGGCAATCCTATGCCCACGCACCGATGCCGCGGATGACCAACACGATCATGCTGGGCGGCACGCATGATCCGGCGGAGATGATCCGCTCGGTGAAGAACGGCCTGTACGCGGTGAATTTCGGCGGTGGCCAGGTGGACATCACATCGGGGAAATTCGTGTTCTCCGCCAGCGAGGCCTACCGGATCGAGGACGGCAAGGTCACCAGCCCGGTGAAGGGCGCCACGCTGATCGGCAATGGGCCGGATGCGCTGACGCGGGTGGACATGGTCGGCAACGACATGATGCTGGATCCCGGCATCGGCACCTGCGGCAAGAACGGCCAGGGTGTGCCGGTGGGCGTGGGTCAGCCGACCTTGAAACTGTCGGGGCTGACGGTGGGCGGCACCGCCGCCTGACCCCACAGCCGGGACTTGCCTCGCTGCCCTGCCCGACCTAGCCTTTTTCCAAAGGAAAACACGGGGGAAGCAGGAACATGGCCAGCACAACACACGTCTATGTCGGCGCAATGACCACGCGGGATGGCGGTCTCGGCGGTGTCTATCGGCGGGAAGCATCCGGGCGCACCTGGCAGCATCTGACCAACGGACTGCCGGAAACCAGCGTCCGGGCCATCACGGTCGATCCGAACAATCCCGACATTGTCTTCATCGGCACCGATCACGGTCCGTTCCGCTCCCGCGACCGTGGCGATCATTGGGAAAAGCTGAACTTCCCGGACAAGGACACACAGGTCTGGTCGATCCTGATCGATCCGCATGATCCGCAGCGGATGTACGCCGGCGGCTCGCCGGTAGCGCTGTATCGCTCCGACGATGCGGGCAGCAACTGGAAGCGCCTGCCAAATCCGCAGATCCCCAACCGCATCAAGATGGCATTCGACTGCCGGGTGATGCGGATCGCCGCCAACCCGATCAAGCCGAACGAGCTATACGCCACGCTGGAAGTGAACGGCGTGATCCGCAGCACCGACGGCGGCAACAACTGGCAGGATTGCACGGACGACCTGCTGCGCCTCGGGCATCTGCCGCACCTGCAAAGCCGCATCGGCAGCGACGACCCGACCGAGGGCATGCTGGACGGCCATGCCATCGCCATGACCGCGGCTGATCCGGACGCCGTTCTCCTGGCCGTGCGCATGGGCCTGTTCCGCACCGCCGATCACGGCAAATCCTGGGCGGATATGGAGGTCGGGAAATTCTCGCCGGTCACCTACGGCCGCGACATCCGGGTGTCGCCGCACGATCCGCGCACGCTCTATGCCTGCCTGTCGGTGGCGGCGAACAGCACCTTCGGATCGCTGTACCGCAGCCAGGATACCGGCAGGACCTGGAAACGGATCGATGAGGCGGTCACGCCGACCAGCACCCTGATGGCAGTGGCGCTGCACCACCGCAGCAGCGAAATCATCTTCACGGTGTCCCGCCACGGCCAGGTCTTCGGCACCCTGAACGGCGGCACCAGCTGGATCGAATCCCCCCTGCCGCAACAGGTGCGCGACGTCTATGCGTTGGCGTGCGGGTAGGAAGGAAGCAAGGCCAGGGGCTCTGCCCCTGGACCCCGCCAAAGGGCTCGCCCTTTGGAAACCCCAGACA
>JBBIQA010000043.1:16777-27142 GCA_037442565.1 Rhodospirillales bacterium | reverse complement strand
CGGGCGTGCCGGAGCTGTCGGTGTAGCCGTTGACCTCGATATGCGTGGTCTGGGTCTTTTGCGAGGCGTTGGCGGCCTCGCGGACGACCTGCCGGGCGCGCTCGGTGAGGATCGATTTGTCCCAGTCGAAGAACACCAGGAAGGAGCGGGCGGCGGCCGGGGCGGGCGCGGGGGCGGCGGACGGAGGCGAGGGCGGCGGCTGGATCCCGAAGGCGTAGCGCACGCCGATCAGGGCCGATTGGTCGATCATCGTGCCGAGCTTCAGACCAGCCGGGACCGGACCGGCTTGTGTGGCGGCGGTGCCGTCGAGGGTGCGGGTGATCGGCATGCTGAACAGGCGGTATTCCGCCGTGAAGGACAGGCCGGGAGTATTGTAGACGGGGAAGGACAGGCCGGCGATCGCCTGGACCGCGAATCCGACGGAGGAGCTGTTGCTGTTGAAGCCAAACAGCGGGCTGGCGGAGCTGGCCTGCAGGGAACTGGCGGTATTCCAGGTGGCGCCGATGCCACCGCCGATATAGGGGTAGATCCATGGCGAGCGGACATCGAGATCATAGAACGCGTTCGCCATCAGGGCGTAGGTGTTCAACGACCCGCTGGAGCCGGTCGGGAACGGCGTGCCGTTGAGGTGGCCGAGCTTGTTGAGCCGGGCGCTGCCCTCGGCCTCCAGCCGCCAGCCATTGCCGAAGCCGTAGCCGACGCTGCCGAGGCCGGCGAAGCCGCCATTGGTACGCAGGCGCAGGCCGCCGGTTCCTAGGGCCGATTGTGGGAACGGCGCGGCTCGAACGTCGTTCGTGGCGTGATAGCCGGCGCCGGCGCCGAGATAGACGCCCTGAAACGGTTGCGCCTCGGCCGGGCGGGACAGCAGGGGGCCGAGCACACACGACAAGGCGAACGCCGCAACCAGCCAATTCCGCCACCGCATCCGTCGATCTCCCTTATGCCGGCGCATCCATAGGATCTGCACCCCGCGTATCGTCATGCCAAGGGGCCAGATAAAAAGAAAGGGGCGCCTCACGGCGCCCCGATCCAAAGTCGATCCAGAAATCGTCGCCTTACTTGATGACGATTTCGACGCGGCGGTTCTGCGGCTCACGCACGTTCGGGCCGGTCGGAACCAACGGGTTGGTCTCGCCGAAGCCGGTGATGACGATGGACTGCTTCGGCACGCCGTCCTTCACGAGCTGAGAGGCAACCGCCTGAGCGCGGCGGACCGAGAGGCCCTTGTTGTAGGCAGCCGAACCCGAGGTGTCGGTGAAACCGTTCGACTCGATCTTAGTGTAGGAGACCTTCTTCGAGTTCGCGGCCGCGTCGGCGATGATCTGAACGGCGCGCGGGGTCAGGTTGTACTTATCCCAGTCGAAGAACACGAGGTAGGAGCGGGCCGGAGCCGGAGCCGGGGCGGGAGCCGCGACCGGAACCGGAGCAGGAGCCGCACCGAAGGCGTAGCGGACGCCAACCAGGATCGTGTGGTTGTAGCTGGTCTGCGCCTGCAGCGTGCCGTTTCCGGAGCCGTTGACCGGCTGGCCATTGAAGCTGCCGTTCGTGATCGTGCCGGTGCCGCTGTAGTTCACGCGGGTCGGCATCACGAAGAAGTTGTATTCAGCCGTGATCGACAGGGCGGGGGTGATCGGAAAGGCCGCACCCAGGATCGCCTGAGCCGCGAACTGGCTCTTGGAGGCATTGGCGATGCGGAGGTTGCCGTTGGCGGCGTTCGCGCCAAGGTTGTTGGTGTAGATGTTCACGCCCTGCATCGTCTCGCCGCCGTAGCCGACGCCGACGCCGACATACGGAATAACGAAGTTCGACACGTTGTTGAAGTCGTACAGGCCGTTCAGCATCCCAGAGTATTTCTGCTGGTTGCCGTGAATGGCGGCACTGCCAACCAGCGGCAGCGGATTGGTGCCGGACAGCGAGTTGTAGCGGTAGTTGCCTTCGATCTCAGCCCGGAAGCCGTTGCCGAAGCCGTAGCCAACCGACATCTTTCCGGCGAAGCCCGGGTTGAAGCCGAGCTTGCCGCTGGCGCTATACGGGCCTTCGGTGATCGTCGTGTTCTGCTGCTGAGAGAAGTTGGCGCCGACGCCGGCACCGACATACACGCCGGAAATCGGCTGATTATGGCCGCCGTAATCCAACATCGACTGCGCATGGCCAACAACCGGCAGTGCCAGGATGGTAGCCGCCAGGAGCGTGCTCCGAAGATTCATGATATTGTCTCTCCTCATTGTCATCTCATCCGGTGGTACTCGGCCGGAGCACATGCCCTGAGCCCAACCATCGGGACGCGTTCGATGGAGAAAACATAGACCTGTCGAACGGGCAAGACGAGGGGGTTGTTGCCCTTTTCAGCGCAGTGTGGCGTCCATGCAACAGGCCTGCGGGCAAACAGGTCACAGTCCGGCTAAAACCTTAAGAAAATGGCGGATTTTCGCGGAGTTTTCCGACAGGGCGCGAACGCCGATCGCCGCCGTTGGCGGCCGTATGGCGGCGACACGCAGCCTTCCCATTCCGACCCGGCCGATGAACCCGGCCGAAAACTTTGATTTTGCGGCCCATCCCCGGTTTCAGATGATCCTGGCCTCGAAGGGGGGCAGGAGATCGGGCGCGTCGAATTCGAGCACCCAAAGATCCGGGTCGAACCGCAGTTGGCGCTCGACGTAGGCATCCGCCGCCGCCTGATCGATCGGGGCCGGGCCGGTCGCGCGCATCCACCCCGGTTCGCCCTCCGCGGTGCGCATCTGTGACAGTACGACTAGCCCCTCCCGCCCGCGCAGCACCACGAGCATGCCGCCGGCATCCGGGTCGCCCTTGCGGAGCACGGCGCCGGAGCGGCCATCCAGATCGGCCATCCGCAACGCCATCTTCACCCACAGCCCGGCCTTGACCCGCGGCGGGTCCCGCTCGCTCATGATCCGATGACCTTTGGTGCGGCGGCGAGCAAAGCCGGGTCGAAGGCCACGTCGCGCGGACGCCCGCGCAGGCTTTCGCCGCCATCGACGAAGATGGTCTCCCCGGTCATGGACGGCATCGACAGGATGAAGCGCACACAGGCGGCGATTTCCGCCGGTGTGCTGCTGCGCCCGAGCGGGGCGGCGCGCCAAGCGTGCTGGAACGACGCCTCGGTCTGCTTGCCGCTGATCATGGTCAGGCCGGGCGCCACGCCGCAGACGCGGATGCGCGGCGCGAGCGCCATGGCCAGCATTTCCGTCAGGCCGCCCAACGCGATCTTGCTGAGCGTGTAGGAGAGAAAATCGGGGTTCAGGTTGCCGATCTTCTGGTCCAGCAGGTTGACGATGCAGCCGGCTTCGCGGGCCGGCTGGTCGGTCTGTTCGAACTGGGCGGCAAAGTCGCGGCACAGCAGCACGGGCGCGATCAGGTTCGGGTTGAGGTGCGCGCCCAACGTGTCCCAGGTCACGCTGCGGATGTCGTCGTGAAAGAAGTTCGAGGCGTTGTTGACCAGGCAATCGAGCCGGCCGTGGGCGGCGACGCAGCGGCCGATCAGCCCCTCGATGGCATCACGGCGGGACAGGTCGGCCTGGATCGGCGCGCAGGCGCCGCCGGCGGCGGAAATCTCCGCGGCCAGCGTCTCTGCCTCCGCGCCCGAGCGGTTGTAGTGCACGATCACCCGCCAGCCATCCGCGGCGAGGCTGCGGGCGATGGCGGCGCCGATGCGCTTGCCGCCGCCGGTGATCAGGGCCGTGCGCCTCTCGTTCATGCCACCGTACTCCCGGCCGCAGCGGCCTCGCGCCGGCGATAGACCTCCACGCCAGCCGCAGCCGCCTCGTTGAAGATGTCCGGCTTCAGCACCGACACCCGGCAGGCCTGCACCGCGGGGTGGCGGAAGCAGAGCCCGACGAGTTCGTCGACCAGGGTTTCCAGCAGGTCGGTATGCGGGCGGGACGGCCAGGCCTTCAGGGCATCACGAATCGGGTCGTAGTCGATCAGGCCCTGGGCGGTAGTGGCGGCGGGGCCGTGCAGGGCGGCGAACATCTCGACATTGACGACGAGTCGGGTCGGCCGCTCCGGGTGGCGTTCCCAGGGGTGCAGGCCGACATGCGCCTCCGTGACGATATCGCGCAGGATGACGCGGATATAGTCGCTTGCGCCGTTCCAGGGGTCCGTGGCCCCTGCCCCGGCCGGTTGTGGGGTTGGATGCGTCATCCTGCTTGTCTTCTCCGGGTTGTGCCCGACGCGGCGGGGGAATTTCCGCGCGCCGGAAAACGGCGATATGGTGCTTCGGCGCGCGTTCTGCTGCATGTTGCACGCCCTGCTCCGATTTGGTTACCGGCAACCGGCCGGCGCCTCCAACCCCCTGTTCACGGAAGGCCTCCATGACCCGCATCGCGACCTTGCTGGCCCTGCTTCTTCCCGCGGCCGCCGCCCTGCTGCCGGCGCGCCCGGCGCGGGCCGCCGACCACATCAATTTCGGCCTGGACTGGAAGGCCGAGGCGGAATACGCGGGCTTTTACCAGGCCGCCGCCACCGGGCTCTACGCCAAGCGCGGCCTGGATGTCACGATCCAGCAGGGCGGGCCGCAGGTGAACCACACCCAGCTGCTGCTGGCCGGGCGGCTGGATTTCAACATCGCCTCCAACAGCTTCACGGCGATGAACTTCGTCAAGGAGAACATTCCCTTCCGCGTGGTGGCGGCGACGTTCCAGAAGGATCCGGCGGTGCTGATCGCCCATCCCGGCCAGGGCAATGACAGCTTCGAGGCGCTGAAGGGCAAGCCGATCATGATCGGTTCCGACACCCGCGTGGGCTGGTGGAACTGGGTGCGGGCCAAGTACGGCTACACCGACAGCCAGATCCGCCCCTACACCTTCAACCTGCAGCCGTTCCTGGCCGATCCCAAGGCGATCCAGCAGGGCTATATCGGCTCCGAGCCGTTCGCCATCCAGCAGGCCGCCGGGTTCAAGCCGGTGGTGCTGCTGGTGGCCGATAGCGGGTTCGCCGGCTATGCGAGCCTGATCGCCACCTCCGACAAGAACATAAAGGAGCGGCCGGAGCTGGTGCAGAAATTCGTCGATGCGTCGATCGAGGGCTGGTACTCGTATTTGTACGGGGACCCGGCGCCGGCCAACGCGGCGATCAAGAAGGCCAATCCGGAGATGTCGGACGCGCTGCTGGCCTATGGCCGCGACATCCTGAAATCCAAGGGGATCGTCGATTCCGGCGACGCGCTGAAGGACGGCATCGGCGCGATGACGCCGGCGCGCTGGGCCGAGTTCCTGCGCACGATGACGAAGGAGGGCGTGTATCCGGCGGGTCTGGACGCCTCGCGCGCCTATACCACGCAGTTCGTCAACAAGCGGGTGGGGATGGAGCTGAAGCATTAGCAAGCGGCAGCGAAGCGCGAGCGTGAAGCACAAGCGGCAGCGCAGCGCGAGCGTGAATAACAAGCGGCAGCGCAGCGCGAGCGTGAATAACAAGCGGCAGCGCAGCGCGAGCGTGTTTTCTTGCTGAGCATCAACTCTGTGGGGCGGCGGTTTCCGGATGGGACCGTGGCACTGCGCGATGCGTCATTGCGGCTGGAGGGCGGCGACTTCATCGTGCTGCTGGGACCTTCCGGCTGCGGCAAGTCGACGCTGCTGCGGCTGATCTCCGGCCTCGACCGGCCAAATTCCGGCAGCCTGGACTGGGATGGCGGCCGGGCGCCGGCGGCGGGCGAGGTGGGGTTCGTGTTCCAGGACGCGACGCTGCTGCCGTGGGCGACGGCGGAGGACAACGTGTTCCTGCCGCTGCGCCTGCGCGGAGTTTCCCGGCAAAGCGCCCTGCCCGACGTTCACGCGGCCCTGGAACGGGTCGGGCTTGCGGGATTCGAGACATCGCGGCCACGGCAATTGTCGGGCGGCATGCGCATGCGGGTTTCCATCGCCCGCGCGCTGGTCACCCGGCCGCGGCTGCTGCTGATGGACGAGCCGTTCGCGGCGCTGGACGAGTTCACCCGCCACCGGCTGCAGACCGATCTGATCGCGCTGTGGCGGTCGATCGGCTGCACGATCGTGTTCGTGACCCATTCGATCTACGAGGCGGCGTTCCTGGCGCGGCGCGTGGTGCTGATGACGCCGCGGCCCGGGCGGATCGCGCGCGAGATCGCCTCGAAGCTGGTGGCGGGGCCGGAGACGCGGCTGGAGCCGGCCTATGCCGCGCTGGTGGCGGATATCACGCACGCGATGGAACGGGCGCTGGGGCATGGGGAACTGGATCCCGCATGACTCCAAGATGGATGCGTTTCGCGCCGAGCCTGTTCGGCCTGCTGTCGCTGGCGGCCTGGGAGGCGGCGGTGCGGCTGGCGGGGGTGCCGGTGTATATCCTGCCGGGGCCGCTGGCGATCATCGGCGCGTTCGTCGCCGATCCGCTCGGGCTGCTGGGCTCGTTGGCGTCGACGCTGATCGTCACGGTCACCGCGCTGGTGACATCGGCCACGCTGGGGGTGACGCTGGCGCTGGCGATGTCGGCGAGCCGGCTGGCACGGGCGGCGATCCTGCCCTGGGCGGTGGTGCTGCAGGTGACGCCGATCGTGGCCATCGCGCCGCTGGTGATCATCTGGGTCGGCGATCCGTTCGCCTCGCTGGTGGTGTGCGCCACCATCGTCGCGTTCTTTCCGGTGTTCGCGAACACCGCCGCCGGACTGGCCTCGGCGCCGGCGGAGCTGAACGACCTGTTCCGGCTGTACGGCGCATCGCGGCGGGACACGCTGTTCCTGCTGCGGCTGCCGGCGGCGCTGCCGTATTTCCTGGCCGGGCTGCGGATTTCCGGCGGGCTGGCGCTGGTGGGGGCGGTGGTGGCGGAGTTCGTCGCGGGGTCCGGGGGGTTTGCGTCCGGGCTGGCGTACCGCATCCTGGAGTCCGGCTACCGCCTGGAAGTGCCGCGCATGTTCGCCGCCCTCGTGCTGCTGTCCTTGACGGGGATCGCGATCAACGCGGCGCTGGGCGCCCTGGACGGCGCGATCCTGCGCCGGCGGGGAGACACCCATAACGACAAGGAACACGCTCCATGACCGAGTACCCGACGCCCGGCAAGAAGGCCATCGTCAATGTGCGGATCTACACCATCCGCCCGCGCGGGATTCCGCAATGGCTGAAGATCTTCGAGGAGTTCGGCCTGCCCGTGCAGCTGAAGCATCTCGGCCCGCCCGTCGGGTACTATTACAGCGAGATCGGCCCGCTCAATCAGGTGACGCATATCTGGGAATATGACAGCCTGGCCGACATGGAAGCCCGCCGCGCGGCGCGCAACGCCGATCCGGACTGGCAGAAATACGTTGCCGCGACCGAGGGGTTCGTGGTGGCCCAGGAAGACCGGATTCTGCGCCGGGCGGTGTTCAAGGCGCTCGGCTAGTCCTAAATAGGCGGCGCGGGACGATTTTCCGCGCCGCCAGCCTGCGAGGGACATGTGAAGACCACCAAGACGACGAGTGCAAAGCCCCTGACCGAGGGCCAGCGTGCCTATGAGGCGAAGCGTGCCGCCAAGGCTGGCATGAGCCTGGACAAATGGCTGGCGAGCAAGCAGCGGGCGCAGGAGGCGGAGGCGCGCGAGCGCGAAAAGGCCGCGGAACCGCCGAAGCCGCCGAAGAAGCCGGGCTTCTTCGGCCGCTTGATCGAGCGCGCGCACAAACCGCTCTGACGGGAACCCTTTCAGCGCGAGCCTGGCATCCGGCCACGCTTGCGGCGCATGCGGACTGGTCCGTGCACGCCCGCAAGCGCTGGGCGGCGATGGCGCTGCGGGAGGGCGATGGCTGGCGGTTGCTGGCCCCTGCCCCGGTTGGCGAGGTCGGCGGGTTCCTGGGCCGGTTGCGCCGGCTGGCGGGCGGCGGCGCGGTGGCACTGGGGGTGGATCTGCCGCTCGGCCTGCCGCGCGCCTATGCCGCGCGGCGCCCGGAGGCGGATTTTCCGGCGTTCCTGCGCGGCCTGGCGCGGACGCCGGATTTCTTTCGGGTGTGCGCCAGCCTGGACGAGATCGGTCCCGACCGGCCGTTCTATCCCGCCCGTGGCATCAAGGGCATGACCCGGGCATCGCATGCCGGGCGGTTGGGGCTGGGTGACGCGGGTGGCCTGACGCGCGCCTGCGACCGGGCCACCGCCGAGCGGCCGGCCGGGGCGCCGCTGTTCTGGACGCTGGGGGCCAACCAGTCCGGCAAGGCCGCGATCGCCGCCTGGCGCGACATGCTGCTGCCGGCCTTCGCCGCGAACGAACCATTGCGGCTATGGCCGTTCGAGGGGCCGTTCCGCTCGCTGCTGGCGCCGGGCTCGGTGGCGCTGGCGGAGACCTATCCGGCGGAGGCGCTGCGCCATCTCGGCATCCGGCTTACCGGCAGCAAGCGCCGGCAATCGGACCGGGCCGGCGTGGCGGATGGTCTGTTCGCGGCGATGGCGGCGCTGAACGCGTCGCCGGAGCCGGCGCTGGCGGCGCTGGTGCGCGACGGAAGCGGGGCGGACGCGGCGGGAGAGGATCGCTTCGATTGCCTGCTCGGCGTGCTATGCGTGCTGAACGTGCTGGCCGGTAACCGGCCGGACACGGTGCCGGACGATCCGTGGATCGGGCGCTGGGAGGGCTGGGTGCTGGGGCAGACGGCGTTGCCGGTCGGCAAACTTTAACTTGCCGGCATTTCAGATAGGGCTGATCGGGATGCCGCGGGGCACGGCGCGCCGGCCGGCGGCTTTTTTGGAAGGACGGGTAATGCCGGATCGGACAGCATGAACGACGGGCTCGATCGATCGCCGCGATCCGGCGCCCCGACGGCGGAGCCGCCGGCGAATGCGGCGCGCGAGGGCATGGGCGGAAGCGGGGGCGGGAGCGGGCCGGCGAAGATCGTGCCGCTGGAATGTCTGCGCGGCATCGCGGCGCTGGTGGTCGTGGCCAATCACCTGGTGGTGGGCTTCGCGCCGGCCGTGATCGCGGCGATCGACACCGACGCCAACGGCGTCGTGCTGGGCGGTCTGAGCTTCGCCCTGCTGCAGGGCGGCGGCGGCGCGGTGGCCTTCTTCTTCGTGCTGTCAGGCTTCGTTCTGCCGATGCCGTATTTCCGGCGGCGCGACATGGACGGAACGGTCCGTGCCCTGATCAAGCGCTGGCCGCGGCTGGCCGGGCCGTGCGTGCTGACGCTGATCGGCGCCTGGCTGCTGTACGTCTTCGATCTGTATGGCTTTGCCGAGGCCGGCCGGATCGCCGGCACGGATTGGCTGCGCAACGGCGGCAGCCCCGAGCCGCTGCCCGCGTTCGTCCCCTCCCTCGCCGGCGCGGTGTCGCAGGGCGCCTTCTGGACGTTCTTTCGCGGCGACAATTTCTACAACACGTCGCTCTGGACCATGCGGATCGAACTGATCGGCAGCGTGGTGGCGCTCGGCCTCGCCCCGGTGCTCGTGGGCATCCGCAGTCCGGCGGTGCTATTCGCGACGGCGGGGTTCCTGCTGATGGCCTTTCACAAACTTGACTTCCATCTGAACGAGTTCGTGCTGGGGATGGTGCTGGTGTGGCTGATCCAGAACGGCAGGCTGCCGCGCATTCCCTGGCCGGCGGCCGCGGTGATGCTGGTGGCGGGGCTGGTGCTGCTCGGCTTCCCGGTGGACGGGCCGCACGGTCCGTATGGGTTTCTCAGGCCCTATATCCCGGGCCGGATGGCGCTGCCCTATCTCTGGGACCTCGGCGCGATGCTGGTGATCGCCGCGGTGCTGCGCTGCGCGGCGCTGGGCCGGGGGCTGAGCGGGCCGGCGGCGCGCTGGCTCGGGCGGCTGTCATTCCCGATCTACCTGGTGCACGTGCCGATCCTCTGCTCGCTCGGGGCGGCGGTGTTCATCCGCGCATCCGCCACACTCGCGCCCACTGGCGCGATCCTGCTCACGGCGGCGGCGAGCCTCGGGGCGACACTGCTGTGCGCCGTGCCGCTGGCGCTGTTCGATCAATGGTGGGTGGCGCGGCTGAACGGGCTGGCCGCGCGGCTGGTGCGCCGGCCGGAGACGGCGCTTCAGGGCCGGGCCGGATAGACCCCGGCCGAGCGCGCCCGCACCTTGGTCAATGCCACCAGCAGCTCGAACACCGGCATCGGCACGCCGAGCCGGCGGGCGAGGTCCAGCGGCGTGACATAGAGCGCGTCGATCTCCATCGGCCGGCCGAGTTCCAGGTCCTGCAGAATGCTCGGCTTGTGGCGCGAGGCGAGGTTGGCGGCCATGACCTTGTCGGCGGGCAGGCTGATCTCGCAGCCCATCGCATGCGCCAGCGCGGTGGCCTCATCGAGGATCGTGAGGCAGGCGGCCTGGGTTTCGGGGTCGGCGTGGGCGTCGTGCAGGTTGGCCTGGCCGAGGACGCAGAGCGGGCCGGTGATCATGTTCAGCAGCAGCTTGCGCCAGATCTCCTCGCGCACCC
>JBBIQA010000043.1:5369-16677 GCA_037442565.1 Rhodospirillales bacterium | reverse complement strand
TCGCCGTCCGGGGCGTGGACATGCAGGCCGTCGCGCTGCATGGCGGCCAGATGCGTGCCGCGTGCCACCACCGACACCTCGGCGCCGCCCTTGAACAGACGGCCGGCCAGATGTCCGCCGATCGCGCCGGCGCCGTAGACGCAAACCTTCACGACAGGATGTCCACCGCCGCGCGGGCAAGCGCCTGAACGCCGAGGCCGATGCAGGCCTCGTCCGGCTGGTAGTCGGAATTGTGCAGGTCGTCGGAGCGGCCGGGCTGGCCGGAACCGACCTTGAGCTGGAAGGACGGGACCAGGTTGGCCATCAGGGCGAAATCCTCGCCGCCCATCACCGCCTCCACCTCGCCGATCACGTCGCCGCACTGGCCGCGGACCGAGCGGACCACGCGGTCGAGCACCGCGTCGTCGTTCACCAGGGCGGGAACGCCGCGGCTGTAGGTCATGTCGCAGCGTACCCGCATGGAAGCGGCGATGCCGTCGCACAGGCGGCGCATGGCGGCTTCGGCGGTGTCCTGCGCCTCGCCGTGCAGGGTGCGCACGGTGCCGCGCAGCAGGCAGCTGTCGGGGATGATGTTGTGCGCTGTGCCGGCGTGGATGGCGGCCACGGTGACGACGGCGGGGTGCACCGGCTTGACCTCGCGCGAGACGACCGTCTGCAGCATGCCGACCAGTTGCGCCGCCGCGACGATCGGGTCCACGGCGTATTGCGGAAAGGCGGCGTGGCCGGACTTGCCGTGCACGGTGATCTCGAACTTGTCCGACGCGGCGAGGCTGGGGCCGCGGGCGAAGCCGAAGCGGCCGACGGGAATGTCGGGGTGGTTGTGCAGGGTCAGCGCCATGTCGACCTTCGGGCCGTCCATCACGCCCTCGGCGATCATGCGCGCCATGCCGCCGAGGCCCTCTTCCGCGGGCTGGAACACCAGCTTGACGGTGCCGGCGAGCTGCGGGGCGAGCTGCTTGAGCACCGCGGCGACGCCGAGCAGCGTGGTGGTGTGGATGTCGTGGCCGCAGGCGTGCATCATGCCGGGGATCTGGCTGGCGAAGGGCAGGCCGGTCTGTTCCTGGATCGGCAGCGCGTCCATGTCCGCGCGGATCGCCAGGACGGGACCGGGGCGGCCGCCCTCGATCAGGCCGACCACGCCGGTGCCGGCGATGCCGGTGCGGTGCGCGATGCCGAGGCGTTCCAGTTCCCGCGCGACGACGCCGGCGGTGCGCACCTCCTCGAAGCCGATTTCCGGATGGGCGTGGATGTCGCGGCGGATTTCGATCAGTTCCGGCTCGATCCGGAGGGTTTCCGCGCGGATGGCGGTCGCGGGGTCGTTCGCCCGGGAGGGGGTGGCAGAAGACATCGGACATCTCGCTTTGATGGGGTGTATGCCGACTATCTTGCCCCATTGCCCCCGGTGTGCAACCGGCTGAGGCGAAACGGCGGGCAAAGTGGACAGTGCGGCGAGGCGCTGGCTATAGACCTCCGTATCCGCACGCGAGAGATTTTAAGCATGACCGAGACCCGCATCGTTCCCGTGATCCTGTCCGGCGGTTCCGGCACAAGGCTCTGGCCGGTCTCGCGCGAGAGTTTCCCCAAGCAGCTCTGGCCGCTGATCTCCGAGCGGACGATGATCCAGGAGACCGCGTTGCGGGCCACCGGGCCGCAATTCGCCCCGCCGATCGTTGTCTGCAACCAGGAGCACCGGTTCCTGATCGCCGAGCAGCTGCGTGCCGCCGGGATCGAGGGGGCGCGCATCGTGCTGGAGCCGGTGGGCCGCAACAGCGCCCCGGCGATCGCCGCCGCGGCGCTGCTGGTGGCCGAGGAAGACCCCGACGCGGTGCTGTGGATGATGGCGGCGGATGCCTCGATCGCCGATCTGCCGGCGCTGCGCGCGGCGCTGGACGCGGCGGTGGCGGCGGCGCGGACCGGGCGCGTGGTGACCTTCGGCATGAAGCCGACCGCGGCGGAGACCGGCTACGGCTATATCGAGGTCGGGGCGCCCCTGCCCGGCCTGCATGGCGTGCATGAACTGGCGTGCTTCGTGGAAAAGCCCGATGCCGCCACCGCCGCCACACTGGTCGCGTCCGGCCGGCATCTTTGGAATTCCGGCATGTTCGTGTTCACCGCCCGAACCCTGCTCGGCGAACTGGAGACGCACGCGCCGAAGGTGCTGGCGGCGGTCAGCGCGTCGGTGAAGGCGCGCCATACCGATCTGGATTTCATCCGGCTGGGGGTGGACGAATTCGCGGCCAGCCCGAACATCAGCCTGGACTACGCGGTCGCCGAACCGACCGACCGGGCCGCGGTGGTGCCGGCCGATATCGGCTGGTCCGATGTCGGCAGCTGGGCGGCGCTTTGGGAACTGGGCCGGAAGGATGCCGCCGGCAACGTGGCGCTCGGCGACGTGGTGCTGGAGGGGGCGGAGAATTGCTACGTCCGCAGCGACGGAAGGCTGGCCGCGGTGGTGGGGTTGAAGGATGTCGTGCTGGTGGTGACCGAGGACGCGGTGCTGGCGATGGACCGCAATGCCGCGCAGGACGTGAAGAAGGTGGTCGACCGGCTGAAGGCGGACAAGCGTCCGCAGGCGACCACGCATAACCGGGTGTACCGCCCCTGGGGCTTCTACGAGAGCCTGATCCAGGGCGAGCGCTTCCAGGTCAAGCGCATCGTGGTGCCGCCCGGGCAGAAATTGTCGCTGCAGAAGCACCACCACCGGGCCGAGCACTGGGTGGTGGTGAACGGCACCGCGCTGGTGACGCGCGACAACGAAAAGCTGACCGTGCGGGAGAACGAGAGCGTCTATCTGCCGCTCGGCTGCGTGCACCGGCTGGAAAACCCCGGGCGCATTCCGCTGACGCTGATCGAGGTGCAGTCCGGCAGCTATCTGGGCGAGGACGACATCGTGCGCATCGAGGACACCTACGGCCGCGCCTGACCCCCCTGTTGAGCCCCCTTGGCTTGCCTCGCGGCCGCCGCGGAGGCAGCTTGCGGGCAACGGACAAGGGAGCGGACGATGGCCGACGATCATTCGAGCAAGATGGGCAGCGGCGAGACGGTGGTGGGGATCGGGGAGGATTTTCCCGAGCTGCGCGACAGCGTGCGCCGTATCTGCGCCAAATATCCCGGCGCCTATTGGCGCAAGCTGGAGGACGACAAGGCCTATCCGACGGAGTTCGTGCGCGAACTGACCGATGCCGGCTTCCTCGGCGCGCTGATCCCCGAGGAGTATGGCGGCAGCGGGCTGAGCCTGCGGGCGGCGGCGGTGATCCTGGAGGAGATCAACGCCTGCGGCTGCAATGCCAGCCAGGGCCACGCGCAGATGTACATCATGGGCACCCTGCTGCGGCATGGCAGCCCGGAGCAGAAGCGGAAATATCTGCCGGAGATCGCCGCCGGACGGATCACGCTGCAGGCGTTCGGGGTGACCGAGCCCACGACGGGGTCCGACACCACGCAGCTGAAGACCCGCGCGGTGCGGGACGGGGATGGGTATCTGGTGAGTGGCCAGAAGGTCTGGACCTCGCGCGCCCTGCATTCGGACATGATGCTGCTGCTGGCGCGCACCCAGTCCGCCGACCAGGTGAAGAAGCGGTCGGACGGGCTGTCGGTGTTCCTGATCGATCTGAAGTCCAACCTGGGCAAGGGCCTGGATATCCGGCCGATCGACGCGATGATCAACCACAACACCACCGAGGTGTTCTTCGACAATTTGCGCATTCCCGCCGACAGCCTGATCGGCGAAGAAGGCAAGGGCTTCCGCTACATCCTGGACGGCATGAACGCCGAGCGGGTGCTGGTGGCTTCCGAGGCGATCGGCGACGGCAAGTTCTTCATCCGCAAGGCGACGGACTATGCCAACAGCCGCGTGGTGTTCGGCCGGCCGATCGGCCAGAACCAGGCGGTGCAGTTCCCGATCGCGCGCGCCTGGGCGGAGCTGGAGGCCGCCGACATGATCTGCCGGCGGGCGGCGGCATTGTTCGATGATGGCAAGGATTGCGGCGCGGACGCCAACATCGCCAAGCTGCTGGCCTCGGAAGCGGCGTGGAAGGCGGCGGAGGCGGCGATGCAGACGCATGGCGGGTTCAGCTATGCGCGGGAATACGACATCGAGCGCAAATGGCGCGACACGCGGCTGACGCAGATCGCGCCGATCTCGACCAACATGATCCTGGCCTATGTCGGCCAGCATGTGCTGGGAATGCCCCGGTCGTATTAGAGAGGACCGATTGATGCGGATCGGCACGCTGGCGGGGATAAACCGGTTTCCGGTGAAATCGATGCGCGCGGAGGCGCTGGAGCGGGCCGAGCTAGGGTGGAACGGGCTGCTGGGCGACCGGCAATACGCGTTCGTCAAATCCGCCAACCGGTCCCGCTTTCCCTGGCTGACCGGGCGGGACCTGTTTGCGCTCGTGCTGCACACGGCGCGCTACGAGGCCCCCGGGGACCCGCGCAACTCGCCGGTGCGGGTGGTGGCGCCGGATGGCTGGGAGGGGGCGCTGGAGGATCCGGCGTTGACCGCCCGGCTGTCGGAGGCGGCCGGGGAGGAGGTGCATCTGATCCAGATGAGCCGGGGGACCTTCGACCTGATGCCGGTTTCCGTGGTGACCGAGGGGACCGCCGCCGCGGTCGAGGCCGTGCATGGCGGCGCGGTTGGGCTGGGGCGGTTCCGGATCAATCTGGTGGTCCGCACCGATGATCCGGCGATGCGCGAAACCGACTGGTTCGGCCGCACGCTGGTGATCGGCGAGGGGCCGGGCGCCGTGCGGCTGCGCACAAACGCGCCGGTGCTGCGCTGTGCGATGGTGACGCTCGATCCCGACACGGCCGAACAGGATGTGTCCGTGCTGCGGACCGTGGCGCAAGGGTTTGACAATTGCGTGGGAGCGTATTGCACGCCGGAGACCATCGGGCCGATCGAGTTTGGCGCGCCGGTGCGGCTGGACCGACGGCCGGGGGAATAAATGGCGCGCATCAACATCGTTCACACCACCGAATACAGCTACCACAATCCGGTCGGCCTGCTGCGTCACCGCATGATGATCCGGCCCGACGACAGCCACGATCTGCGGCTGCATCGCGCGGTTATCGAGGTCGATCCCAAGCCGGCCGTCACGCGCTGGGCGCATGACGTGTTCAATAATTCCATCTGCTATCTGGAATGGCCGGAGGATTTGCGCACGGAACATCTGCGCATCGTCTCGACGCTGGACCTGACGCATCATCCGGACGGACCGCCCTTGCCGGTCTGCGCCCTGGACCCGGCGGCGGAGCTGTTTCCGTTCTCCTACGCGGCGGAGGAGGCCCCGGACCTGGCGCGGCTGACCGAACGGCAATTGCCCGATCCGAACCGCACGGTAGACAACTGGGCCCGGCGCTTCATCACCGGCCTGGGCAACGCCCACACGATGAAGGTGATGGAGACGATGACGCGCGCCATCCAGTCCGAGTTCGAATACCGCGCGCGCTACGAGGAAGGCACGCAGACTCCGGCCCGGACCCTGGAACTGGGGTCGGGCACCTGCCGGGATTTCGCCGTGCTGATGATGGAGGCGTTGCGCAGCTTCGGCCTGGCGACCCGGTTCGTGACGGGGTACCTGTACGACGACATGTCGGGAACGGCCCGCGGCGGCGGCAGCACGCATGCCTGGTGCAGCGTCTACCTGCCCGGGGCGGGCTGGGTGGAGTACGACCCGACCAACGGCCTGCTCGCCGGCGCCAACCTGGTCCGCGTGGGGGCGACCCGCACCGCCGAGCAGGCGCTGCCGGTATCGGGCGGGTATTTCGGTGATGCGAATGATTTCAAGGGGCTGTTTGTGGACGTGTCGGTCAGTGCCCTGCCGGTTGCGGCAGGGATATAATACCCAATTGCGGAAAGACCGCCCCGTGTTGCCCGGGCTTGTCCCGGGTATCCATGCCTTTCACGCGGCCGGAAAAGCCGTGGATGGCCGGCACAAGGCCGGCCATGACGGTTGCTCAAAGGGTCGGCAATCGCGCCGGGTGGTATAAGCCGGGACTCCGAGCCGAACCCGCATCGAGACCGGCGCCCTATGGGAGGAAGCCGGAAGGGCAGGACGAGAATGTCCGGAGCCCGTGCCCCGGACGCCCTCGAACCCGCCTGGCGGAGGTTAGGGGAACTCCTCCCTGGCGAAGATCTCCAGGTCGGCCACCAGGACCTTGCCCTTGGTCTCGGGGCCGAGGAAGACGGCGAGGACCAGGACCGCGAGGGAACCCATGGTCGCGATCATCATCGGCCTGGCGAAGCCCATGCCCTGGTTGATCGCGAAATAGGTCAGCACCGGGGCGACGAAGCCGCCCCAGATGGCGCCCTGGTGATAGACGAAGCCGGAGGCCGAGGCACGGATTTCGGTGGGGAATCGTTCCGAAAGCCAGGCCGGGTTCAGGGTGTCCTTGCCGCCGACGATCAGGGCCTGCAGCAGGAAGCCGCCGATGAACCAGAACGGGTCCGCCGTCATCAGGTAGATCGGCGTGATGAAGATGCCGATGGTGCAGGGGACCATCAGCGCCCAGCGCCGGCCGATCATGTCCGACAGGCCGCCCCAGAAGGTGGAGGAGACGAACACCAGCATGTTGCCCCAGAACAGCGGCACCGCCACCTGCTGCGGGGTCCAGCCCAGCTCTTTCTGCAGATAGGCGCCGGGCAGCGCCCAGATCGAGTAGTAGGCGCAGAAATTGGCCGCCATCCACAGGCAGCCGGTGAGGGTGTTCCACAGATATTGCCGCTTGAAGATGGCGAACAGCGGCAGCTTCACTTCCCGCCTGGTCGCGGTCTGGATCTTCTGGTTCTCGGACCAGACCTCGGGCTCCTTCACGTAGAAGCGGATCCAGACGCAGGCTAGCGCCGGAAGGACGCCGAGCATCAGCAGGCCGCGCCAGCCATAGCCCGGCCCCATCGCTTCCAGCGGCGTGTAGAGAAAGCCGTAGGCGGCGGAGGACAGCGCGAAGCCGAGGCCCCAGGAGCCTTGCAGCACGCCCGACATCAGGCCGCGCGAGCGTGCCGGCCAGGACTCCATGGCCAGCGCCGCGCCGGCCGGCCATTCCGCGCCCATGCCGATGCCGAGCACGGCGCGCCAGAAGAACAGGAAGGCGAAGGTGGGCGAGAAGCCGGCGATGAGGTTGCAGATGGAGTACCATAGGATGGAAATCATCAGCGGCGCCTTGCGGCCCCAGCGGTCTGCCATCCATCCCGCGGCGGTGGCGCCGATCAGGCGCAGCCATAGCGTGACGGCGAACACGGCGGTGACCGCGGTGAGCGGTACCCCGAACTCCTTGCTGATCGGCACCATGAGCAGCAGGAAGATGGTGAAGTCGAACGCATCGAGCGTCCATCCGAGCCAGGCGGCGACGTAGGCGTACCATTGGTCCTTGGTGGGTTCCTTCCACCAGGGAAGAATCGAGTTGGTTCTGAGTGATCCAGACACGGCAGCTACTCCCTGATTTCTTGCTTATTGATTGGGCGCAATTTGCTTGCGTGGCTTCTATCCGCCGATGGCACGTTGAACACCGGTCGGCAACGATAGGTGTCCCGGCACGCGATTTGCAAGCGCGAAGGCACCCGGAGCCCGCCGAATCCCTGGCGAATCGCGATCAAATCGCCGTCCGGATACTATTTCCGAACGCTCCGGGCGGGCTGAGCCGGCCAGAGGCCCGGATGGGCGTTTTCGGTTGCCAGTTAGATTATATGACTGCTATGCTAACTGAATGGAACATTCAGCCGAGATTTCCGCCGACCCGCCGCGCCTGCCGCCGCGGGAGGCGTTGCAGGACATCATTCTGACGCTGCGGCGCGCGTTGCCGCAGCCGGCCACGGACGAACCGGGCGCCGAGGCGCGGCGGGATCGGGCGGCGATGGCCTCGGTGGTCGCGCTGCTGCCGGTGAACGCGGCCGAGGGGCGGCTGGCGGCGCAGTTCGTGGCGGCGGATGCCTGGGCGGCGGACTGCCTGCGGCAGGCGGAGGAGCGGCGGCGCGAGCCCGGCGTCGCGCGCGGGCTCGCCGCGCAGGCGACGGCGATGCTGCGGGAGGCGAAATCCTCGCTGCGGCTGCTGCTGCAGCTGCAGGCACAGCGGCGCAAGCTCGCGGCGGACGAGGCGGAAGCGGGGGCGGAAGCGGGGGCGGAAGCGGGGGCGGAAGCGGGGGCGGCGGCGTGGACCGAGCATGCGCTGGCACGCTGGCTGTGGGAGGCGCTGGAACCGGAACTGGCCACGCCGGCGACGCCGCCGGCGCGGCGGGATGCCCGGGCGGCCTCGGTTCCAGCGGTGGCGGTGGCGGGCGATCGGACGTGCCAGCAAGTCTCGTTGCACGAGACCGAGTCCCATTCAACGGGGAACGAGACGCCTGCGGGATTCAGGCTGCCGCCGCCGCGGCGCGGCTGAGCGGAGCGCGGCCGGACGTCTTGCGGTAGGGGCCTGGCGCGTCTCATGCTAAAATGATCGAGCCACCCATGGGCCGGAGGCGCGAACAGGCGAAGCCGGCCCGTCCGCGCGCCGGCCATCCAGCAGGACAGGATCTGACCCATGCCCACCAAAGACAGCAACGGCGCCGCCCTGGCCGACGGGGATAGCGTTCAGGTCATCAAGGATCTGAAGGTGAAGGGCACGTCCGCCACCCTGAAGCGTGGGACGGTGATCAAGAACATCCGGCTGACCGACGACGAGGCGCTGATCGAGTGCAATGCCGAGAAGATCAAGGGCCTGGTGCTGCGCACCGAGTTCCTGAAGAAGGTCTGAGCGCCGGCGCCCAGGCGAGCAACCCAGGCAGGCGCCCTGGTGGCCACCAGGGCGCCTGCCCGGGGTGGGTTCAGACGCAGAGCGCCATCAATTCCCGGACGTTCGGCGCGCGGTCCAGCTCGGCCACGGCGCCCAACAGGCGGCTGACGCGGTTGGCGCCGAGGATGGGGTCGGCCAGCGCGGTGAACTTCTCCTCCAGGCGCTTGCCCTGCTCGGCGACATCGGCGGCGGGGATTCCGGCGTCGTGGCGGGCGGTGACGACGCGGCCGTCGGTGAGGTGAATGTCCATTTCGGCCAGGGTGTGCGGCCAGCCGTGCTGGAAGTCGATCTCCATCCTGTCGCGCAGACCGGCCAGTTTCGGGTCGGCCGCGTTGGCGTCGGTGTAGCTGTCCAGCCGGCCGGTATCGAGGCCGGCGAGCGCCATCGCCGTGGTCAGGCGCAGGCTGAACTTGGCTTCGAGGCCGGTGGCGGGTTTGGCGATGTTGCAGACCCGGTCGGTTGCCTGGTCGATGCGCAGGACGATCTTCTGCACGTTGTCCGCGGTGACGCCGTGGCCGTCGCGCAGCTTGCGGGCGGCCTCGATCGGGCCGTGGGTGAGGTAGCAGGCGGCGTGGTACTTGAAGAGGTTGTTGCGCATGTGCAGGCCGCCTTCCGGCGTGGCCATGGCCTGCTCGGGGTGGAAGTCCGGGCTGTGGGTGCGGGCGAAGCCCTGGGGACATTCCAGCACGTCGCCGCGCGAGGAGAAGCCGCGGGCGGCCAGGCGGGCCGAGAGCAGGCCGTGATAGGCGGCCTTGCCGGCATGGAACGGCTTGCACATGGTGCCGAACATGGATTTCAGCCCCGCCGCCTGGGTGCCGGCGATGCCGAGCGCGGTGCAGGCGGTGTCGAGGTCCAGGCCCATCAGGTGGGCGCAGGCCATCGCCGCGCCGAAGGTGCCGATGGTGCCGGTGGCGTGGAAGCCGAGGCCGTCGTAATGGCCGGGCTTCAGGGCGCTGCCGAAGCGGCATTCGAGCTCGTAGCCGGCGACGAAGGCGGCGATCACCGCCGCGCCGGAGGAACCCCGCTCCTCCGCCAGCGCCAGCAGGGCGGGCAGGATGGCGACGCTGGGGTGGCCGGGCATGGCGAGGTTGACGTCGTCGAAATCGAGCGCGTGCGAGGCGGCGCCGTTGATCATCGCCGCGGACAGGGCGGGCAGCTTCTTCGCGTGGCCGATCACGGTGGCGGTTTCGCGGCCGCCCTGGTCGTCCAGTTCGGCGAACATCATGTCCGTGAGCGGTTCGGCGGCGCCGGGCAGGGTGCAGGCGATGTAGTCGAGGATGCATTGCCGGGCCAGCGCGCGGGCTTCCTCGGTGAGCGTTTCGTAGCGGACCGCGAGCGCCTGTTCGACCAGGGCGCGGGTGAGGCCGTCTCCGTTCGGCGATATCTGGGTCATGGCGGGTTTCCTCTAGCGGCCCTTGAATTGGGCCTTGCGCTTCTCGTTGTAGGCCAGCACGCCCTCGCGCCGGTCCTCGGTGGGGACCATGCGGTTATAGGCCTCGATCTCGAACATCATGGCGCTGTGCAAATCCATGTTCATGCCGAAATTCACCGACTGCTTGATCTGGCGGGTGGAGATCGGCGCGTTGGCGGCGATGGTGGCGGCGGTTTCCAGCGCTTCCGCCAGCAGGGTCCCGGCGGTGCAGATGCGGTTGATCATGCCCCATTCCAGCGCCTGCGCGGCGGTGAAGGGCTTGCCGGTCAGCAGGATTTCCTTGGCCCGGCGGGTGCCGACCGCGCGGGGCAGGTTCTGCGTGCCGCCGGCGCCGGGCATGATGCCGAGGGTGACCTCGGTCAGGGCGAAGCGGGCGTGCTCGGCGGCGTAGATGAAGTCGCAGCACAGCGACATCTCCATGCCGCCGGCGAAGGCGGCGCCGTTCACCGCGGCGATCACCGGGACCGGGCAGCCGACCAGGGCGCGGATGCCGCGCTCGAACAGCAGATGCTGGCTCTGCCATTGCTGGTCGGTCATGCCGTTGCGTTCCTTGAGGTCGCCGCCGGCGCAGAAGATGCGCTCGCCGGCGCCGGTCAGGACGATGCAGCGGTATTTGGACGGATCGGCATTCACGCTGTCGAACAAATCCAGCAGGTCGTGGCCCATCTGGGTGTTCATCGCGTTGCCGGATTTCGGCCGGTTCAGCGTGACCAGCAGCGTGTGGTCCTGCGGTTCGGAGGTCAGCAGGGTTTCGTAGGTCTCTTTCACGGCACGCTTCCCATCGGGTCTTTTCCGGCGCGCGAACGCTAACAAGCGGCCCCGAGGGGGTCAAACCGGGGGCGAAGTATCCGCCCTGATGGCCGCCAGCACCCGCTGCACGAAGCCGCCGACGCAGGCCGGATCGGTCCAGCGCAGCACCGCCACCAGGTCGTGCTCGGGGTCGATCCAGGTGGTGTTGCCGCCGGCGCCGACCGCGAAGAAGCTGCTCTCGGGTGCCGCCGGCACGCGGGCGCGGTGGGTGTTGAGCCACCACAGGAAGCCGTAGCTGGCGTTCAGCCGGCAGGGGGTCAGGGATTGGGTGAACCAGCTGTCGGGCAGGATGCG
>JBBIQA010000043.1:0-5269 GCA_037442565.1 Rhodospirillales bacterium | reverse complement strand
CGTTCAGCCGGCAGGGGGTCAGGGATTGGGTGAACCAGCTGTCGGGCAGGATGCGATGCTCGCCGCGAAGCCCGCGGTGCAGCGCCAATTGGCCGATGCGGGCCTGGTCCTCGGCATGGATGAACACCCCGCCGCCCCAGTGGCTGCCGCCGGGAACCGATTGCATGGGCACGCCGTCCACGTCGACGAACGAATTGTCGTAGCCGTGCCATTGCCAATCGGCGGAGGCGCCGATCGGGACCATGATCCGTTCGGCGAACACCTCGGGCAGCGGGCGGCGGAAGACGCGCAGCAAGGCCAGGCTGAGCCGGTTCACCCGGACGTCGTTGTATTCCCAGTAGGTGCCCGGCGCCTGCAGCGCCCGCAAATCGCCCTTCCGGCCGCGCCCCTCGGCCGCCAGATTGCGGCCGCGGTCGATGATGTCGGACTTGCCGAACAGCGTGCCCTCCCATTCCGAGGTCTGCTGCAGCAGGTGCCGCCAGGTGATCGCGCCGTTGTGCTCGCCCTCGAAGCCGCCATCGCGGACCCGGTCGCCCACCCGCGCGTCCAGGTCGGGGATCAGGCCGTCCGCGTGGGCGATGCCGGCCAGGAGGGAGAGGTAGGATTTGGCGACGCTGAAGGTCGGGTCGATCTGGCGCGTGTCGCCCCAGCTCGCGACAATGTTACCACGGCGGAGGATCAGGCCGTTCGGCGCGCCGCGCGGGCAGATCGGGCCGATCACCGCGTTGTCGGGCGGCGGCTCGAAGTAGCCGGACTCCAGATGGGCGCGCAGGTCGCGCGGGAAGGGCGTTTCGTTCGACGCGGCGAAGGCGGCCGCTTCATCCAGGGCGCGGTTCAGGGACATGGCAGCCTCCATCATCATTGCGGGGGACTATGGCGCGCGCCGCATGCCGCGCATACTGCCGCCGGCGGGGTGGCCCGAAGAGGCCGCAGGTTGCCGAAAAAAGGAGGCCGGGGTGACTGCATCTGGACGCGACGCGCGGCGGGACGCGCTGCTGAAAAGCTCGCTGTTCCGGGCGATGACCCCGCAAGAACTGGACGAGACCCTGAAATTCGCCGTCGAGCGGCGCTGTCCGCGCGGCACGGTTATCTTCCAGAAGGGCGACGAGGGGTCCTCGCTGATGGCGGTGCTGTCGGGGCGGGTGAAGATCAGCTCGGTCTCCGCCGAGGGCAAGGAGGTGACCCTGAACCAGATCAACCAGGGCGAGATCTTCGGCGAGATCGCCCTGCTGGACGGCAAGCAGCGCAGCGCGGATGCCACGGCGGTGGAGGACACGCTGCTGCTGGTGGTGGAACGCCGGCATTTCCTACCCTTCGTGCGGCGGAACGACGACCTCTATTTGCGCCTGCTGACCGTGCTGTGCGACCGGCTGCGGCGCACCAGCCTGGCGCTGGAGGAGTTGGCCCTGTTCGATCTGCCGGCGCGGCTGGCGCGGGTGCTGTTGAAGATGGCCGACGATTACGGCCGCCCCGCCAACGGCAGCGGCGTGCGGATCGACATGAAGCTGTCCCAGCGCGACCTCAGCACCCTGGTCGCCTCCACCCGCGAGAGTGTGAACAAGCAGATGCAGTCCTGGCGCAAGAACGGGGTGGTGGACATGGACGCCGGGCATATCGTGCTCCGCCGTGCCGCCGACCTGCGGATGCTTGTGGAATAAATCTTGAATTGACACCGGCGGAGCCAAGCAGGTCTTGTGCGGCGCATGAGGATTGCCCCGTGGCTCCGAGTCCTGGCCGGCTTGCTGCTGGCGATCGCCCTTTGGCACGGTGCGGCCCGGGCCGGCGTGCCGGTGCAGAGCCGGTTCTTCATCACCAGCGACGGCGTGCGCCTGCATTATCTGGAAGCCGGCAACCGCAATGCCCACACCCTGGTGTTCGTACCCGGCTGGACGATGCCGGCGTGGATCTGGGACCAACAGGTCGACGCCTTCGCCAAATCCTACCACGTGATCGCCTTCGATCCGCGCGGCCAGGGCGATTCCGACATTCCCCGCACCGGCTACGATCCGGCCCGGCGCGGGCGCGACATCGCGGAGCTGATCGCCCAGATCGGCGGCCAGCCGGTGCTGGTCGTGGCCTGGTCGCTGGGGGTGCTGGACACGCTGGACTACGTCAAGACGGCCGGCGACGGGAGGATAACCGGGCTGGTGCTGGTGGATAATTCGATTGGCGAGAACCCGCCGCCGCCGGCTCCGCCGCCGCACGCCGGCCCATATGTCCGGCCGCCGCACGATGTATTCATGCGCCGGTTTGTCCGCAGCATGTTCCGCACCCACCAGCCTGAGGCCTGGCTGAAACGCCTGACCGAGACCTGCCTTCGCACCCCCGAAGCCGCCGCCAGGGCGCTGCTGTCCTACCCCGTGCCGCGCAGCTTCTGGCGCGAGGCGGTCTATTCGACCAGCAAGCCGGTGCTGTATGTGGTGCGTCCGCGTTGGACAGCCCAGGCGGAGAACCTCGTGAGCAAGCACAAGTCGGCCGAAATGGCCCTGTTTGCCGATGCCGGCCACGCCCTGTTCGTGGACGATGCCGCCCGTTTCAACAGCCGTCTGGCCGACTTCATCCATCGCAAGATCTGGCCGTGACCGGGCCGGCACGGGTTGGCGGCGCGGCCTTGTGGCCGCTGTTCCTCGTGTCGGCCGGCGCGGTCGGCTACGAGATCGCGCTGACCCGCTATTTCGCCGTCGCGAAATGGTCCGAGTATGGCTACTGGGTCATTTCCATCGTCATGGTCGGCTTCGCGCTGAGCGGCGTGGTGCTGGCGCTGTTCCGCGATGGCTTCGCGCGCAACGGCGCCCGCCTGCTGGCCATCCTGCCGGCGGCGATGGTGCTGGCGGCGGCGCTGGGGTTTCATTTCACCACCACCAACCCGTTCAATCCGCTGCAATTGCAGAACCAGGCCACCTGGCTGCCGCAGATCGGCAATATCGCGCTGTATTACGCCTGCCTGCTGCCGTTCTTCTTCCTGGCCGGCGTGTATGTCTCGCTGAGCTTCGTGCTGAACGCGCGCGAGATCGGCCGGGTCTATGGCTACGACCTGACCGGCGCCGGCGCCGGCGCCGCCGCCGCGCTGGCGCTGATGTTCGTGCTGCACCCTTTCCTGCTGGTGCCGGCGTTGCTGGTTCCGCTGGCGGCCAGCGCGCTGTTGCGCAAGAGCCCCGGCGGCCGGCGCTGGCCGGCAGCACTCGCGGCACTTGCGGCGCTGCTCGCCGGCGAGGCGCTGCTGCTGCTGGACGGGCGGGCGGAGTTCAACGATTTCAAGGCTATCTACGCCCCGCTGCACACGCCTGACGCCAGGATCCTGGCGGAAATCCGCTCCCCGCGCGGGGATTACCTGCTGCTCGACGATTTCACCGAACGGGTCGACACCGACGTCTCCAACGATGCGGCGATGCTCGGCCTGGCCGGTCCGCCGCAAACCTTCGGCCTGTATCGCGATGGCAACCGCATCGCCGCCCTCGCCAAGCCCGGCAAGCTGGACACGCGCTATGCGGCCGCAACCCTCGGCGCCGCGCCCTATCTGCTGATGCCCGGCGCGCGGGTGCTGCTGGCCGGCGGCTCGGGCGGCTTCCGGGTGGCGGAAGCGCTGGCCCTCGGTGCCGGCAAGGTGGATTTGGTGGAACCCGAGCCGGTGCTGCGCGACGCCTTGCGGCACGGCATCGGCCCGTCGGCGCCCATGGAAGCCGATCCCCGCGTGCGCCTTCTCTCCGGCGGGCCAATCGCCGTGGCGCGGCAGGCCGCGCCTGGCGCCTACGATCTGGTGGACCTCTCGGCCGACTTCCTCGACGCGGCGGAGGCCAACGCCACCGGCTTCACGGTCGAGGCCATTTCCGCCTACCTAGGCGCGGTCGGGCCGCAGGGCATCGTCTCCATCCCCGTCTCTATCCGCGATTTCCCGGTCTATGCCGTGCGCATGCTGGCCACCGCCCGCGCCGCGATGCTGGCGGCCGGCATCGCCGATCCGTCCCGCCACGCCATCGTCTACCGCTCCGCCTGGGGTGTGCGCATCCTGCTGTCCAACGCGCCCTGGAGCGCGGACCGCATCGCCGCGTTGAAGAAATTCGCCGACGACCGTTCCTTCGACATCTCCTATTACCCCGGCATCGACGTTCAGGCCGCCAAGGCCGGGCTGTACAACGACCTGCCCTCGGTCTCGTTCACCTCCGGCGAGATGGAAGCCGGCGGCACCGACGACGCGATCGCCGACGAGGCCGAGGCCGTGCTGGCGGGCAATCCGACGCCGTCCGGCGAGGCGTTCAACCTGGCGCCGATCACCCTCGACCAGCCGTTCTTCTACGCCGTGCTGCGGCTGTCCCAGCTGGATGTCATCCTGAAGCGGTTGGAAATCCTGCCGCAGGCGGAGATCGGCGCCCTGGTCAACCTGGCGGTGCTGGTGCAGGCGATCGTCATCGCCATCCTGGTGCTGGCGGTCCCCTTGCTGGCCCCAGGGCGGATCCGGGCCGAGGAGCGCACCGGCCTGCTGCGCCCGATCCTGTACTTCCCGGCGCTTGGCCTCGGCTTCCTGTTCGTCGAGATCTTCCTGATCGAGAAGGTTTCGTTCTACCTGAACGACCGCACCAGCGGCTTCGCCATCGTGCTGACGGGGATGCTGGTGTTTTCCGGCTTCGGCAGCCTGTTCGCGGGCAGGTTCACGGCCGATCCGCGCCGTGGCGTCCTGCTCGCCACCGCGGTGATGCTGGCCTGGACGGCGGCGCTGCTGGCGGGCCTGGAGCCGGCGATGCTGTCCACCCTGGGCCTGCCCTGGGCGTTGCGCGCAATGCTGGTGCTGCTGCTGGTGGCGCCGGTTTCCGCCGCCCTCGGCCTGCCGTTCCCCCTCGGCCTGACCCGTGCCGGCAGCGGCGGCTTCCTGCCCTGGGCCTGGGGGCTGAACGGCGCCTTCTCGGTGGTGGCGACGCCGCTGGCCAATCTGCTGGCGCGCGAGGCCGGATTCTCCAGGGTTCTCGTGGCGGCCGCGATCCTATATCTGCTTGCGTTCGTCTCCTTTCCCTCGATGCGAAAGACCCGCTAGTGCCAGCCAACGCCCCGAAGATCACCCGACGCGGCCTTGCCGCGACGATCGCGGCCGCCGCCCTCGTCCGGCCCGCGCTCCTGCGCCCGGCCCTGGCCGAAACGCCTGCGGTGTGGAACCGCGCCGCCTACGAGCAGGCGATGCACGCCTCCGGCCGGCCCGTCAGCCTGACGGACGCGCAGTTCGCCGCCATCCAGGCCCGCAAGCCGGCGGCGATGAAGCGGATCAGCCAATACCTGACCG
>JBBIQA010000042.1:0-27147 GCA_037442565.1 Rhodospirillales bacterium | reverse complement strand
GCCAAACACCGTTCAAATTCAGGTGCCGGTCGGTGAATCCGACAGGCTGCTAGGGTAAAGGCAAACAAGGCCAGGGGCTCTGCCCCTGGACCCCGCTAAGGGCAAGCCCTTAGAACCTGCTACTTGGTTTGGGAGTGTAAGGAGGGCCGACCTTGCCCTTGCGAGGTCCGGGTTGGCCCTCCTTGCACTCCCAAACAAATGGATGGCATCCAAAGGCCCTGCCTTTGGCGGGGGTCCAGGGGGCAGAGCCCCTGGCCTTGCTTACCTTCCCGCCCCTCAGGCCGCCGTGAGTGCCGCGACGCCGGGGAGCGTCTTGCCTTCCAGCCATTCCAGGAAGGCGCCGCCGGCGGTGGAGACGTAGCTCATCTGCTCGATGACGCCGGCGTGGCGCAGGGCCGAGACGGTGTCGCCGCCGCCGGCGACGCTGCGCAGCTTGCCGGATTTGGTGGCGGCGGCGACCGCCACGGCCAGCGCGGTGGTGGCGGCGTCGAACGGCGGGGTCTCGAAGGCGCCGAGCGGGCCGTTCCAGACCAGGGTGCGCGCGCTGGCCAGTTCCGCGGTCAGGGCCGCCACCGTGGCCGGGCCGACATCGAGCATCATGCTGTCGGCGGGAATGGCGGTCACGGGCACGGTTTCCGTCGCCGGGTTCGGCTTGAACTCGCGCGCCACCACGGCGTCGGTCGGCAGCAGGATCCGGCAATTGGCGGCCTGGGCCTTCTCCAGGATCTCTCGCGCCGTGGCGTGCATCTCGGCTTCCTGCAGCGACTTGCCGACCGAGATGCCCTGAGCCGCCAGGAACGTGTTGGCCATGGCGCCGCCGATCACCAGCCGGTCCACCCGGCCGACGAGGTTGCCGAGCAGTTCGAGCTTGGTGGAGACCTTGGAGCCGCCGACGATGGCCATCACCGGCCGGGCCGGCGTGTGCAGCGCGGCGTCCAGCGCCTCCAGTTCCGCCTGCATCAGCCGCCCGGCATAGGACGGCAGCAAATGCGCCACGCCCTCGGTGCTGGCATGGGCGCGATGGGCGGCGGAGAAGGCGTCATTGACGAAGATGTCGCCGGACTTGGCCAGCGCGGCGGCGAAGGCGGGATCGTTCTTTTCCTCGCCGGCGTGAAAGCGGGTGTTTTCCAGCACCAGCACGCCGCCATCGGCCAACGCCGCGACGGCGCGGGCCGCGGCCTCGCCGATGCAGTCATCGGCGAAGGCGACCGGCGCGCCCAGCACATGCGACAGCGCCTCGGCCATCGGCCGCAGCGACATTTCCGGCACGATCCTGCCCTTGGGCCGGTCGAAATGGCTGCACACGACGACCCGCGCGCCCTTGGAGGCCAGTTCCCGGATCGTCGGCGAGAGCCGTTCGATCCGGGTCAGGTCGGTGATCTTCCCGTCGCGGACGGGAACATTGAGGTCGACGCGGAGCAGCACGCGCCGTCCCGCGACAGTGACATTGTCGAGCGTGCGGAACGGCATCGTGCGGTTTCCTTGGAAGTTACAGGCCGCCGAACAGCGCCGCCGTGTCGGACATGCGGTTGGAGAAGCCCCATTCGTTGTCGTACCAGCCCATCACCCGCACCATCGCGCCGTCGACGACCGCGGTCTGGGTGGCGTCGAAGGTGCAGGAGGCCGGGTTGTGGTTGAAGTCGATGCTGACCAGCGGCGCCTTGTTATAGGCCAGGATGCCCTTCAGGGCGCCTTCGGAGGCGGCCAGCATGGCGGCGTTGATCTCGTCCTTCGACGGGGTCTTCGCGAGGTTCACGTCCAGCGACACAAGCGAGACGTTCGGCGTCGGGATACGGATGGCGGTGCCGTCCAGCTTGCCGGCGAGTTCCGGCAGCACCAGGCCCACGGCCTTCGCCGCACCGGTGGAGGTGGGGATGGCGGAAACGGCGGCGGCGCGGGCGCGGTGCAGGTCCTTGTGCAGCGTGTCCACGGTATTCTGGTCGCCGGTGTAGGCGTGGATGGTCACCATGTAGCCGCGCAGGATGCCGTAGGTCTCGTGCAGCACCTTGGCCATCGGCGCCAGGCAGTTGGTGGTGCAGGAGGCGTTGGAGATGACCGTCATGTCCTTGGTCAGCGTCTTCTCGTTCACGCCGTAGACGATGGTCGCGTCCACGCCGTCGGCGGGGGCGGAGATCAGCACCTTGCGCGCCCCGGCGGTGATCAGATGCGAGGCGGATTCCTTCTTGGTGAAGATACCCGTGCATTCCAGCGCCACGTCCACGCCCTGATAGGGCACCTTGGACGGATCGCGCTCGGCCGAAACCGTGATCGGGCCATACACCCGGCCGTTATGGCGGATGGTGATCTGCTGGCCGGAAACCTCCACGGTGCCGGGGAAGCGGCCATGCACGCTGTCGTAGCTGAACAGGTGGGCGTTCGCCTCGACGCTGCCGAGGTCGTTGATCGCCACCGGCACCACGTCCGTGCGTCCGCTTTCCACGATGGCGCGCAGCACCAGGCGTCCGATGCGCCCAAACCCGTTGATCGCGACTTTCACGGCCATGTTGGTATTCCCTTTTCTTGGAGGTTTTGAAGTCTGGTAACGCTCAGCCGAGCTGCTTGTGCACAGCCGCGACGATGGCTTCCGGCGTGATGCCGAATTCCTTGTAAAGCTGCTCGAACGGCGCGGAGGCGCCGAAGCCGTGCATGCCGATGAAGATCCCGTCCGGACCCAGCCAGCGCTCCCAGCCGAACTCGACCGCGGCCTCGATCCCGACCCGCGGCGCGGTGCCCAGCACCTCGGCGCGATAGGTGGCATCCTGCTGCTCGAACAATTCCCAGCACGGCAGCGACACCACGGCGACGGAGATGCCCTCGGCGGCCAGCGCAGTGCGGGCGTCCATCGCGATGGCAACCTCCGAGCCGGTGGCGATCAGCGTCGCGCGGCGCGGCCCCTCGGCCTCCGCCAGCACATAGCCACCCCGCGCGCAACGGTTCTCCGTCGCGTCGAAGCGCATCGCCGGCAGCGCCTGCCGGGTCAGCACCAGCAGGGAAGGTCCATCGGCGCGGCGCACCGCCAATTCCCAGCACTCCGCGGTTTCCAGCGCGTCGGCCGGGCGCAGCACGTGCACGTTCGGCATCGCGCGCAGGCTGGCGAGATGCTCGACCGGCTGATGCGTCGGGCCGTCCTCACCCAGGCCGATGCTGTCATGCGTCAGCACATGGATCACCCGCTGGCGCATCAGCGCCGCCAGGCGGATCGCCGGGCGCATGTAATCGGTGAAGACGAAGAAGGTGCCGGTGTACGGGATCAGCCCGCCATGCAGCGCGATGCCGTTGGACGCCGAGCCCATGACGTGCTCGCGGATGCCCCAATGGATGTAGCGTCCGGCGTAGTTGCCGGGCACCACGCTGCCCATGCCCTTGACGAAGGTCAGGTTGGAACCGGTGAGGTCGGCGGACCCGCCAATCAGCTCGGGTGTCGCCGGCACCAGGGCATCGAGCGCCTTCTGGCTGGCCTGCCGCGTAGCGATCTTCGGCTTGGTCTCGACGATGTCGTTCTTCAGCGCGGCGACCGCCTCGAAGAAGCTATCGGGCAGCTTGCCGGACATCACGCGCTCGAACTCCGCGCGCATCGGATGCCGGGCCAGGCGCTTCAGCCAGGAGCGCCGCGCGCCGGCGCCGCGCGCGCCGACGGCATGCCAGCGTTCCAGCAGGTCATCCGGCACGGTGAACGGCGGCTCGTGCCAGCCCAGCAACGCCTTGGCGCCCTGGGCCTCGGCCGTGCCGAGCGCCGAGCCATGCACGCCGGCGGTGCCGGCCCGGGTGGGCGCGCCGAAGCCGATGATGGTCCGGCAGGCGATGAAGGTAGGCTTCTTGGAACGCAGCGAGGCCGACAAGGCTGCGGCGACGGCGTTGAAATCGTGCCCGTCCACGCTCTTGGTGGCCCAGCCGGCGGCGGCGAAGCGCTTCAGCTGGTCCTCGGCGGTGGACAGATCGGTGCCGCCGTCGATCGTGATCGAGTTGTGGTCCCACAGGACCGTCAGCTTCTCCAGCTTCAGATGGCCCGCCAGGTCGATCGCCTCGTGCGAGATGCCCTCCATCAGGCAGCCGTCGCCGACGAAGCAATAGGTGCGGTGATCCACCAGGGACTTGCCGAAGCGCGCGGCCAGCATGCGTTCCGCCAGGGCCATGCCGACGGCATTGGCCAGGCCCTGGCCGAGCGGGCCGGTGGTGGTCTCGATGCCCGGATGCTCGCCGTATTCCGGGTGTCCGGCGGTAACGGAATGCAATTGGCGGAACCGTTTGATGTCCTCGATACCCATGCCGTCATGGCCGGTGAGGTACAGCAGCGCATACAGCAGCATCGAGCCATGGCCGTTCGACAGCACGAAGCGGTCGCGGTCCGGCCAGTGCGCATCGGCGGCGTCGAATTTCAGCACGCGGCTGTACAGCGCTGTGGCGATGTCGGCCATGCCCATCGGCATGCCGGGATGGCCGGATTTCGCGGCTTCCACGGCATCGATCGCCAGGGCGCGGATGGCATCGGCCATTCGCCGCTCGGGCGTCATCGGCCGGGCGAGGATCGCTGCCTGGACAGCGAGGGCGGGATTGTCGGTCGGCGTATCGCTAGGGCCTGCCATGGGGGCACTCCTTGTCGCCGGGCGTGTTACGGGATGGGCCGGGGTTGGGCAAGTCCCGGCGGCACGCGGGTGGGTTTCCCGGGCGTAGGACGCAGCTCGCGAGACGGGCTAGACTGGCGGATCGGCAGGGGGAAAACGCCATGAAAGTCGGGATGTTCATCAATACCCAGTTCCCGGAGGGCGACAACGTTGCCGCCCGCGTGCCGGAACTGGTGGAGCAGGTCCGGGTGGCGCGGGAATCGGGCTTTTCCTCCCTCCTGTTCGGCCATCACTACCTGACCGCCCCGCTGCAGATGCTGCAGATCGCGCCGATGATGGCCTATCTGCTGCGCGAGGCCGCGGGCATGACGATCGGCGGCAACATCCTGCTGCTGCCGCTGCTGAACCCCGTGCACGTGGCCGAGGAGGCGGCGACCATGGACGTGCTGAGCGGCGGCAATTTCGTGCTCGGTGTGGGGCTCGGCTATCGCGGCGGCGAATTCGACGCCTTTGGCATCTCCCTGAAGGAGCGCGCGGCCCGCCTGACCGAGAGCATCCAGCTGATGCGCCTGCTGTGGAGCGGGGAGCGGCTGAATTTCCTGGGGAGGTTCTACTCGGTGCGCAATGAGGGCATCAGCCTCAAGTCGACGCGCCCGGGCGGGCCGCCGGTCTGGATCGCCGGCCTGGTGGAGGCGGCGGTCCGCCGCGCCGCGCGCATCGGCGACGCCTGGCTGATCGCCAATGCCACCACGCTGGGCGCTACCCTGCCGCTGATGAAGCTCTACCGCGAGGAACTCGCCTCGCTCGGCAAGACGGTGACGGAATTCCCGATGGCACGGGAATGCTATGTCGGCGCCAGCCATGCGACCGCCATGGACGAATGCCGCGCGGCGCTGGAGTACAAATACAATTCCTACGCCGCCTGGGGCATGGAAAGCCCGACCGCGACGATGAGCTTCGAGGAACTCGCCCGCGACCGCTTCATCATCGGCGACAAGGTGTTCGTGAAGGAGGAAATCGCCCGCTGGCGGGAAGCGCTGGGGGTCAACCATTTCTCCATGCGGGTGCAATGGCCGGGCCTGGAACAGGAAAAGGTACTGGGCTCGATCCGGCGGCTCGGGGAGATTTTTGGCTGAACCCCAGGCCGGGACAGCGCGGCCCATTCCGGTGATGTCGTCCACCGAAATGGATCGGCGAAATGGGCCGGCATCCTATTTTCCGCGTGAATAGGCCCCGCTGAGAATCCGCACATGGTCGCGGAAATGCGGCCGCAGGCGGTCGGTCCAGGGCGAGGATGCCGCGGCCTTCCAGGCGGCGCCGTTCGCCACGTCCGGGTTGGCCAGATGATACAAGGCCAGATACCGATGCGTGCCGGTATCGTCGCGGTAGCGCGTGGCGGCGATCACGCCGGGGACAGCGGCCAGCGCAGGGATGTGCTCCCCGTCGTACCAGGCGTTGAAATCCGCCTCGTGCTCGGGAACCACGTTCATCGCGTTCACCAGCAGGCCGCCGGCCCCGGCCGGGGCCGGGCGGTCGCCGGGTAGGATCTGCACGCCGTCGAAGCGGATCAGCCGCGTGCACATCGCGGTGACGCGCTTGGACCAGACCGAGAGGTTTTCAAACGCGATGGCCCGGTAGGCATCGCTGCGCAGCACGTCCAGCGAGTCGAGGTCGTAGGTCGCGACCGCCTGTTTTGGGTTGGACGCCCCGATCCAGCGCTCGCAGGTGCGAAAGCCGGGCACGCGCTGGCGCTCGGGCAGGTGTTCCAGGTCGTACCAATCGTGGAACTCGTCCGCATGCGCATTGGTATAGTCGAAGCCGACCAGCAGCAGCCCCCGGGCCATGACGCGGCCGCCTATCGGACGACGGATTTCGGCGTGGGCACGATCCGCGTCACCTGGATCGCCGAACGGTCGAGGTACTCCGGCACGCGCGGGGCGATCTGGGTCTTCCAGAAATCGGACTCGTAGACCGCCTTGTACAGCGCCTCACGCTCGCCCTCGCTCTCGAACCGGCGGGTCCAGACATAGACGGACTCGTCGGTTTCGCCGCGATAGCTGCCGGTGATGACCATGCCCCTGGAGACCTGGAAGGGGATGATCTCCTCCTCCATGATCTTGACCCAGCCATCCATCTTGCCGGGCAGCACCTTGTATTGGCGGAGTTCGTAGAAGGCCATTCGGATCGTCTCCCTTGCGTGGTTGGAGGCGATCTTGCGGGGTCCGCGCCGGGTGGGCAAGAGCGGCGGTTACGAACCTGGGCGTAAGAAGCCGAGCAGGAATGCCGTCACCTTCTCCGGCTGTTCCTGCTGCACCCAATGCCCCGCCCCCTCGATCAGGTGGCAATCGCGCATGTTCGTGCAGGCCGAGTTCCGCATCCGGTCGATCGCGCCGGGGCTCTGGTAGATGCCCCAGTCCTGCCGCCCGGCGATGAACACCGCGGGCACGTCGATCGTCCGGCCGGAAAAGATCTGCAGTTCGGCGTTGAACGCCCCGCCGGTGCGACAGCGGTACCATTGCAGGCCGCCCTGGAAGCCGGTGCGTTCGTATTCCCGCGCGTACACCGCCAGTTCGCTGTCGGGCAGCCAGCTGTTGGCGGCGATCTCCGCCGGGGACGGCATCTCGGCCGCCACGGTTTCCGCCATGTTCCGGTGCAAATCCATCACGTAATAGGTCGGCAGCTTCGCGAGTTCTTCGGCGCTCCAGGATTGCAGCGGGAATGGCCGGTTCAGCTTCCAGTCGGCGCTTTTTTGATGGTAGTAGGCGCGCAGGAAATCGCGCACGCCCTGCCGGCAGTTCTGCATGTCCACGTTGGCCGGCCGGGTGGAGTAGTACCATTGGTAATGTTTCCGCGGCCGCTCCAGCCGGGCCAGCGCTTCGTGAATGTCCGGCACAGGCGCGGGTGCCGCGGTGCCGAGCGGCAATGCCGGCGGGCCGGCGAACGGCGCGCTCATCAGCGCCATCGCGCGGAATATGTCGGGCCGCACCAGCGCGCACCAGGCCGCGACTGAGGCGCCGAAATCGTGTCCGACCACGGCGGCGACGGAACGATATCCCAGCGCCGCGACCAGCCCCATCGTGTCGCGCACCAGATTGAGCAGCCGGAACGAGGCGAGATCGCCGTCATACTCCGGATCCCAGCCGGTCGTGCGGCCGTAGCCGCGCTGGTCGGGAGCCACAACGTGATAGCCGGCGGCGGCGAGCGGCAACATCACCTTGCGCCAGGAATAGGCCAGCTCCGGGAACCCGTGCAGCAGCAGCAGGCAGGGCCGCCCCGGCGTTTCGAACCCGGCCTCCAGCACATGCATGCAGAGACCGTTGATGCCATCGACGAACCGCGAGCGGATGCCCTGCGGCAAGGTAGGTGTGTCGAGCGGGGACAGATCCATCCTCACAGCGTCCGGTTGGCGCGTGCCAGCACCGCCTCGAACAACACCTGGCAGCCGGCCTCGGCCTCCTCCGGCTGGATGCTTTCGGCCTCGTTGTGCGACAGGCCGTCCTTGCAGGGGGTGAAGATCATCGCCGTCGGCACGTGGCGCGCCACATACACCGCGTCGTGCCCGGCGCCGGACACGATTTCCCGGGCGGGATAGCCAAGCCGCGCGGCTGCCTGGCGCACGAGGTCGACGCAGGCGGGGTCGAACGGCTGGGCCGGGATCTTGAACAACTGGGTCAGTTCCAACCGGACCCCGCAATCGCGCGCCAAAAAACCGGCCTCGCGCGGGAACTGCGCGTCCAGCCGGTCAAGCTCGGCGTCGTCGGGGTGGCGGAACTCGACGGAGAAGCGCACCTCGCCGGGGATCACGTTGCGGCTGTTGGGCGATACCAGAAGCTGGCCCACCGTGCCGCGGCCGTCCTCGCCGCGCGCGCGCATCATCCGGTCGACCAGATCGATGATCCGCGCCGCGCACACCAGCGCGTCCTTGCGGGCCGAGGGCGGCGTGGTGCCGGCGTGGCTGTCCTGGCCGATCACCACCGCGTCGTACCAGACCTGCGCCTGGGCACCGGTGACGATGCCGATCGTCTTGTGTTCCCGCTCCAGGATCGGTCCCTGCTCGATATGCAGCTCGAAATACGCGTCCGCCGGAAACGGCTGCGCCGGCTCGGCGCCGTGATAGCCGATCGCGTCCAGCGCGGTCTCGACGGTGACGCCCTCGGTATCGGTCAGCCCATACACCTTGTCGCGCGCATACACGCCGGCCCAGACGCCGGAGCCCATCAGCGAATGGCCGAAGCGGCTGCCCTCCTCGTCGGTCCAGTTGATCAGCTCCACCGGTGCCTCGGTGACGATGCCAAGGTCGTTCAGGCTGCGCATCACCTCCAGCCCGGCGATGACGCCCAGCGCGCCATCGAATTTGCCCCCGCTCGGCTGGCTGTCCAGATGGCTGCCGAGCAGCACCGGCAGCCGGGCGGGATCGCGGCCGGGGCGGCGGGCGAACATGTTGCCGATCTCGTCCACCCGCACCGTCAGGCCGGCGGCCTCGCACTCGGCGCGGAACTTGTCCCGCCCGCGCCGGTCCACGTCGGTCAGCGTCAGGCGCCGCACGCCGCCCTTGGGCGTCGCGCCGATTTCGGCAAAGCCCATCAGGCTGTCCCATAGCCGCTTGCCGTCGATGCGCTGGTTGGTGGCCGCGGTGCTCTGGGACATGGTCTTCGCTCCTGCAAAATGACGGCTGCATCTTGCCCGCGGCGGCACTTCCTGCAAGCCTTTGTGTCTATCCGGAGTGCGACGCATGGCCCACGCGCTAGAACCCAAGGCCCCCGCCATCCTGCGCAACACCGAACTCGACCTCGAGGCGGTGCAGCAGGCCCGGGTCGATCTGGCCGCCTGCTTCCGCGCCGCGGCGCGAATGGGCCTGCACGAGGGGATCTGCAACCACCTCTCCGCGATGGTGCCGGGGCGGGACGACCTGTTCCTGGTCAATCCCTACGGCTACGGCTTCGCCGAGATCACCGCGTCGCGCCTGCTGATCTGCGGCTTCGACGGCCGCGTTGTTGCCGGGCAGGGCGTGCCGGAGGCGACCGCCTTCTACATCCACGCCCGCCTGCACAAGAACGTGCCGCGCGCCCGTGCCGCCTTCCACACCCATATGCCGAACGCCACCGCGCTGGCGATGGTGGAGGGACCGCCGCTGGTCTGGGCCGGCCAGACGGCGCTGAAATTCTACGGCCGCACCCTGGTGGACGAGACCTATAACGGCCTGGCGCTGGACAACGCGGAGGGCGACCGCATCGCCGCCAGTATCGGCGATGCCGACATCGTGTTCCTGCGCAGTCACGGCGTGATGGTGGTTGGGCCGACCATCGCCGAGGCCTGGGACGACCTCTATTACCTGGAACGCGCCTGCGAGGTGCAGAGGCTGGCGGAATCCACCGGCCGCAAGCTGGCGCCGGTGTCGCCTGACCTGGCGGAGCGCACCTACCGGCAGATGCGCGAGGGCGACCGCGAATCCGCCCGGCTGCATCTCGAAAGCATCAAGCGCATCCTGGACCGCGAGGCCCCGGACTATCGTCATTGAGGGCCGACGACACCGGCTTGCCCCGGTAGGTTGAGGCGATCTGGCGGCGTCTATTTCGAAACATGAACCGTAACCGGCGCCGATTGCTGGCGTTGGCCGGGCTGGAGCAGCTCCAGCAGTACCGTCTTGTCGCCGGATTGGGCGAACAATGCATCGGGCACCGTGGCGGTCGCGGCGGTCGGGCCGATTTGCGTCTCAAGCCGCTCGCCGTCGAACACGATGTACGTGCCGTTGGGCGGTGGCTTGTCGAACGCGACCCATATGGCCGAGGCCCCGGTCGGCTGGACATTGAAGCTGCCCCCGGCCTTCGCTTGCGTTGGCCCGAATGTGATGATCTGTACGCCGAGCGAGGAGACCGTGCCAATGTGAATATGATCCGCCATCAGCCGCATGCCGCCGAAAGTCAGAAAGGCCAGGCAAATCGCCGCGAAGCGCGGCAATTCGGCCAGGCGGCGGAGCGGTGCCAGAGCGGGCGGGAACCGTCCCGCGCTTCGCCATTGCGTCCAGGTTGCCGCCAGACCGTGCCCGAAGGCGATCGCCGGTTTCTCGATGATCCGCCAACTCAGGAACGCGAACCCATAGGCGAGCAGCAACGCGGACACGAACAGCAGGTAGGGATTGAGGCTGGGGAAGAACGTGAGGATGAATTGCTGGCACGGCCAACCATAGATGTAGACGCCGTAACTGACGTCGGCCTTCGGTCGCCAGCCATGTCGCATCTGCCCCACGACGATCATCACGAGCGCGGAGGTCGCGAGGGCGAAGGTGGTATTCCAAGGCGGCGGGGCAATCATCGCCATGCCAAGACAGGCGGCGACAGGCCAAAGATGGATCTTGATATGGTCGGCTAACGAGAATGCCATCACCCCGGCGAAGAACATCGCCATCGGCGCCTGCCCGTCATTAGGCATGTTCAAGTGCCTTTGGAAAAACTCATAGAAAATAAAACTCGCCAACAAAATGAATAAACCGGAAAAAAAGAACGCCAATTTTCTCCACAATAGTTGGATCAATCCTGCACACAGAAGCAAGAAATACATCTTCACTTCGGTCGGCAGGGTATGAATCGATCCATTGATGGCGGAATATGGCCGGTTCGGAAAAACGCCGGGAATTTCCCACACCAGGGAGAGCACCGAATTTCGCATGACGTAATAATAGAAATCGGGCATGGTCAGAAAGTACCAGGCACTGAATCCCTTCGACAGAATGCAGGCGAGGATCGCGGTCACCGCCACGCAGACAAACAGGCCTGGCCAGATACGGCAAAACCGGCGGATGACAAAATTGATGGGACTCTTGTCCCGGTAAAAGCTTTGCGCAACAAACAGTCCGCTCAGGAAAAAGAAACAATCGACTGCGAGGCCGCCTACGGAAAGACCGGCGCCGTGTAAACGCACGCTCAGATAATCGATATATCCGGTGGCCTTTGTCAGCGCGAAGGAGTGAAAATAAATCACGCTCGCGGCGAGAAAAAATCGGATGCTGTTATAGTTGTTCTGATGGCTTGATATTGTCTTGCTTAGGCTGGCCAATATACGCTCCTCTGCTGGCACGGGGAATGCCGGAGGTGATTACGACGGAGATGCTTCGGATTTGTTACCCTATCGCTGGCATGACAGGAAGCAAAATGACAGGGCAGGACGGCCGATTGGATCGCGAGTTCCTCGCCTGGTTGCCGTCCGGGATGCCTCTATCGCGAACGGTCAGGACAGGCTAACGCTGCGTTTCCTTCAGCCTGGATTGTGGATCCCATGCGCCGGCCCATCTTCTTCGTCTTGCTGTTTCCCCTGCTCGCCGGGTGCACGCTGATCGATCAGACGACCTTCGCGCCCTCGCCTGAACCGAAGCCTCCGCCGGTCATCGTGCCGCCGCCGGTGGAAACCCGCGCGCCGCTGATCGTCATCGCCGCCAGCGCGACGCCGAAGGAGTACACGCCATCGCTGCGCACCGTCGTGCGCGCCGCGCAGGCGCGCAAGCGCGACATCGAATACGACGTGGCCGGCATCGCCCCCGCGACGTCCGGCGCCTCCGGCAAGGGCTCCTCGGGTCAGGCCGCGGTGGCGAGCGTCGTTGCCCAGCAGGAAGCCGGTTCCCACGCCGCGGAGGTGATGCGCGCCATCATGGCCCAGGGTGTCCCGGCCGCGCGCATCCACCTCGCCGTGCGCTCGGATCCCACCATCACCGCCGGCGAGGTCCGCGTCTACGTCCGCTGAGCCGGCCGGGGCTATTTCTTCCGGTTGGCGGCGACAACGCGCTGCAGTTGGGCCAGATCCATGGCGCCGGGGATCAGCGTGTCGCCGATCACGATCGCCGGCGTGCCCTGGATGCCCAGCGCATCGGCCAGGCGCAGATGCGCCTTGATCCGGGCATCGATCTCCGGGCTTTCCATGTCCTTCTGCATCCGCGACCAGTCGAGTCCGGCGCGCCCGGCCTCCGCGCGCAGGCTGTCAGGGGTGATGGGGATGTCGGTGTGCATCAGCGCCTCGCGCAGCTTCTCGTAGCCGCCCTGGCGCTGGGCCGCGAGCAGGGCCCTGGAGCCGAGCACGCTCGGCGGGCCGAGCACCGGCAGGTCCTTGTAGATCAGCCGGATCTTGCCGTCCTGCTTGAGCAGGTCGGCCATCGGCTTCTCCAGGCGCTTGCAGTACGGGCAGCGCACGTCGAAGAACTCGACGATCGTCACATCGCCGTCGGGATTGCCGGCGACGGGATCGGCGGGGTCGATCAGCTTGGCGCGGTTCGCGGCCAGCGCCGCGCGGGAAGCGGCCTCCTCCTGTTCCCTCTCCGATGCCTGCAGAGCCCCCACCGCATCGCGCAGGATGGACGGGTCCTTGACCAGGGCGTCCCGCAGGATGTGGACGATTTCGTCGCGCTGCTCGGGAGTGAAGGTGTCGGCCGCCCGGCCGGTGGCGGGCAGCAGCAGCCCGGCGGCCAGGGCCCCCATGGCAATCTTGCGGGCGATTTTGCGGGCGACCGGGCGGGCAATCCGGCGGGACGGCGGGGGGAGGAGGTGCGGCAGTTGCATCGGCGGGAGGTCTTTCTTCTCGATCGGCGGCGGTCGCGGCGGATCGTGGCGGCGGACAGGGCTGGGCGGCTTCCTATCACTCATCCGGCCGTTGGCGATACCGCCGCGGGGCCTTTGGCGCCAACAGATGTTGCCGGTCCTCCGGAAGCCGTCTATGGCACGAGGCCCATGTTTGGGCTCCAGGCTCCGGGTTGCGGTTGGGGCGCGACTGGGTTCGCTGGCGATGCCATGAAGGGAACGGCTGGGATGAACAAGACTGGGCACGGCGCCGGTGAAGCCTTGCGGTGGGGAAGCCGGGCGGCGCGGCGCGGCGCGTGCCTGCTGGCCCTGGGCCTGCTCGCGTCCTGCAGTTCCCTGAACGCGGCCAAGAATTTCATGCTGGGCGGCCCGGCGGGCCCTGTGGAGGGGTTCTTGGGCGGCGTCGCGGCGGATGAGCCGCGCGCGGCGCTGGTGGGGCGCCAGGTCCTGTCCGCCGGCGGCAACGCCGCGGACGCCGCGACGGCCATGGCGTTCGCGCTGGCCGTGACCCTGCCCTCGCGCGCCGGGCTGGGCGGCGGCGGTGCCTGCCTGGCCTATTTCCCCGATCCGAACAGCCCCAACCGGGGCCTGCCGGAGGCGATCGTGTTCGTGCCGGGGCCGGCGGACGGCGGCGGCGCGCCGGCCGACCGCCCGGCGGCGGTGCCGATGCTGGCGCGCGGGATGTTCCTGTTGCAGGCCCGCTACGGCAGCCGGCCGATCGAGGCGTCGATCTCGCCGGCCGAGGAAATGGCGCGCTTCGGCATTCCCGCCTCCCGTGCGCTGGTGCGTGACCTGACCGAGGTTTCCGGGCCGCTGTTCGCCGATCCGGCGGCGCGCGCGGTGTTCGGCCGCGACGGCGCGCCCCTGGTGGAGGGCGGTCGGCTTTGGCAGCCGGATCTGGGAACCACGCTGTCGCAGCTGCGCGTGGCCGGGGTCGGCGACATGTATGTCGGCGGGATGGCGAAACGGATCGTGCAGATGTCGCCGCAGGCCGGCGGCCCGATCAGCCTGGCCGATCTGAAGACCGCGCTGCCGGCCCTGGCCGCGCCGATCGATCTGAATGCCGGGGACGATGTCGTGTCTTTCCTGCCGCCGCCCGCGGATGGCGGCCTGGCGGCGGCGGCCGCGTTCCAGACACTGTGGCAGGCCCGGCGCTCCGCCGCTCCGCTGGATGCGGCCGGCGAGCGGGCGATTTCGGTCGCGGCGCGCTGGCGCGCCGCCGGGGGCGATCCGCTGGCGCTGCTGAAAGAGACGGTGCCGGCGGGTTCCCTGCCGCCGCTGCCCGCCTCCACCAGTTTCGTGACGATGGATCGCAACGGCAACACTGTTGCGTGCGGGCTGAGCCTGAACAATTTGTTCGGCACCGGGCGGATGATGCCCGGCATGGGCTTCCTGATCGGCGCGTCGCCGCGGTCGTTCGCCCCGCCGCTGCTGGCTGCGGCGGTGGCCTGGAACAAGAACACCAACAAGTTCCGTGCCGCGGTTGCCGGTTCCGGCCAGCAGGGAGCCCCGCTGGCGGTGGCCGCCGGCATGACCGACGCGCTGCGCAGTTCGCAGGGGGCCATTGCCGCCGTGCCGGAGCCTGGGCGTGCCAACGTCATCACCTGCGGCGGCTATCTGCCGGGTGAGCAGCAATCCTGCCGCTGGGGCACCGACCCGCGTGGCGCGGGCCTGGCGATCGGCAGCAACTGAGCGTGCTCAAGATCGGCAAGGGGGCGTCCGCGCCGCCGTTCATGGTGATGGACGTGATCTCGGCGGCGAATGCCCGCCAGGCGGCGCTGCCGCCCGGCGCGCCGCACGTGATCCGCATGGAGGTGGGGCAGCCCAGCACCGGCGCCCCGGCCGGTGCGCTGGCCGCGGCCGGGCGGGCGCTGCAGGGCGGCGATCCGATGGGCTACACCGAGGCATTCGGCCGGCGCAGCCTGCGCGAGCGCCTGGCGGTGCACTACCGCGAATGGTATGGGCTGAACCTGTCATCGGAGCGGGTGGCGGTCACGCTGGGCGCGTCCGGCGCGTTTCCGCTGGCATTCCTGGCCGCCTTCGATCCCGGCGACCGGGTGGCGATGGCCAGCCCGTTCTACCCGCCCTATGTGAACATCCTGACCGCCCTCGGCATGCAGCCGGTGATCATCGAGGCCGGCCCCGAGACCCGCTTCCAGCCGAGCGTGGCGGCGCTGGAGCGGCTGGACCCCCGCCCGGACGGGCTGATCGTCGCCAGCCCCTGCAATCCCGCCGGCACCATGCTGCACCCCGACGAACTGGCCGCCATAGCGCGCTGGTGCCATGCCAACGGCGTGCGGCTGATCAGCGACGAGATCTATCACGGCCTCAACTACGACAGCCCGCTCGCCACCGCCGCTTCGCTGTCGCCGAGTGCTGTCGTGGTGAACAGCTTCTCCAAATACTTCAGAATGACCGGCTGGCGGATCGGCTGGCTGGTGCTGCCCGAGGACCTGGTGCGCCCGGTGGAATGCCTGGCGCAGAACTTCTTCATCAGCGCGCCCCACATCTCCCAGATCGCCGCCGAGGCCGCGTTCGACTGCCAGGATGAGCTGCGCGCCAACATCGCCCGCTACCGCCGTTCCCGCGACTACCTGTTGGCCGCCTTGCCGGCGGCCGGGTTTCCCCGCCTGAGCCCGGCCGAGGGCGCGTTCTACCTGTACGCGGACATCACCGAGCGTTCCAACGACAGCCTGGCGTTCTGTGCGCGCATGCTGGCCGAGACCGGAATCGCCGCCACGTCCGGCGTCGATTTCGACCGCACCCGCGGCAACCGCTTCATCCGCTTCAGCTATTGCGGCCCGGAGGCGGACATGCGCGAGGCGGCAGAGCGGCTGCGGGAGTGGCGCTGAGCGGGCATCAGCCTGGATGCGGCTCCTGGGCGGAGCCTTCGAAGACGTAAATCCCCAGCAGGCAGTTCTCCGGGTAGAGAAGACCGAATGCCTTGAGCAGGCGCCAGATCGAAAGTTCCAGGATGTTCAGCAGCTTATACTTCTGGAAGCTGCGGCAATCGTCGAGATAACGGAAGCTTTCCTCGCGGAACTTGGCTGCGCGAAACACCCGCTGGAGGGTTTTTCGCGTGTTCATGCGATATTCGGTGGGGAACGTGTCTTTTTCCTCGGTATTCCAGATGACGCTTTTCACGGCGTGATGAAAGCTGAGCGGCGTTACCGCCGCGATCAATGAAACCGGCGACCATTTGTTCACGGTGTAGATCACGACCCGGCCGCCCGGACGGATGAGGCGCGCCAGCGCGCCGGTCAGTTGCGCGGGATCCGTCACATGCTCGGCCACCATGCGCAGCGTGATCAGGTCGTAGCGCTGTTCCGGCTTGAAATCCTGCGGCATCCCCTGGAAACGATGGTGCAGGAGCTTGTTTTCGAAAATATTCGGGCTGGGATCGACGCCGGTGAGGGACCGGCAGCGGGAGGCCAGGATTTCCGCCGTCCTGGGGTTATGGGGGAACAGGTCCCGCCCGCATCCGACGTCGAGCCAGTCCGTGCCGGGTGTGACGAGGTCGCAGATCGTCTGCTCATAAATGTCGTCGGGCGTCTGATAGCCGGCTCTGGCGCGAAATCTCGGCCCCCAGTTCCGTTCGCTCGGTTTCCCGTATTTCAGGGTCAGCAGGTCGATATCAGGCGAATTCGTGGTGTCCGTCTCGGCAATTGACAAGCGCGTCATGAGCATTCCTATGCGCCGCAGGGGAAACAGCGCATCATATTCTGATATCAAACTATTTTCCAACCTAACACGCCATATCAGCGCGTAAAGTTAAATTTTGCCGGTGCGGCGGCACGGAGGTCACCGAGGGCCGCCGGGGTGCCAGGGTTATCGCGGCACGGACGCCGCCTCGGCCGGACGCGCCCTGGGCGTCGTGAGCCGGCGGGCGATCTCGGTGGCGGGGTGTTCGATCAGGCGGGAAATCACCCAGCCGCCGAAGACGCCGCTGGCGAACAGGGCCAGGAACTGGATCGAGGCCGGCAGCACACTGGTCAGATGCGCCGCAACGAGGATCTGCCAGACCGCGCCGATGGACAGCAGATGGGTCAGGTAGATCGAATAGGACGCGCCGCCCAGCGCGATCATGACGCGGGGCACGTGCAGCCGGTTCTGCCGTTCGGCTTCCACCAGGCCGAGGATCGCGAGACCCGAGCCAACGCCGTAGCCGAGATGGGTGACGTAGCCAGGTCCCCAGAGGAGCCCGAGATCCTCGGCGGTGCCCGCGGCCAGGAACACGGCGATGCCGAGCAGCAGGAACGTCCACGGCATCGGGATGGTCCGGTGACGCAACAGCCACGCGGCGCCCATGCCGACGAAGAAATGCAGATTGAACCAACTGGATATCACGGCGAGATCGAAGCCGGGGACGAACAAGCCGGCCAGGATGGCGACGAGCCACGCCAGGAAAACCGCGATCCCCAGGGTGCGGGCCAGGATCAGCGTCAGGAACACGGCATAGAAGGTGATTTCATGCTGAAGGGTCCAGGCCACGCCGATGACCGGCTGCTGCGCGGCGGGCAGCAGGAAGACGGAGACGACGGATTGGAACAGGGACGGCATCACCGCGTGCGCCGACAGGCCGATGCCGACGAGGGTCAGCAGCGTCATCAGCCAATAGAACGGATAGATGCGGGTGAAACGCCGGCGCAGATAATTGCCCAGCCGTTCCGGCCGGCCGACGTCGCGGTAATGGACGTGCAGGATGATGAAGCCGCTCAGGACGAAGAAGAAGTCGACACCTGAATGGCCGAAGAAGAACAGGTCGGCCAGCCCACTCGGTAAGCCCCCCTTGAACAGGTGACTGCGCGCATGCACGCCGACCACGAGCAGCGCCGCGATGCCGCGGCCCGCCTCGATCCCGCTCAGTTTATGGGCACCGCCCGGCCTCACGGAAGCTGCCGGCAGCCGCATCGGATCGGGAGACACGTGGTTCATCGTCTGTTCCTGGGGTCGGAGCCTCGGTTGGTCGCCGTCTCAAACCGGACGGGTCAATCGTCCGCGGGGGCGGCCGGTGGGCACGCGCGCCACGGCCCAGGCGGGGCGCGGTTCCGGTGCCTCCAGTTCGTCGCGGACGGTGCGGCGCAGCACGGAGATCAGGCTGAAGAGGAGGAATGGCAGATCGTAGTAGACCACGCTCAGCGCGGCGCCGGAAATCACCAGGGCGATCATCGTCAGCCGCAGATAGCCCGCCAGATCGTAGGCCCATCCCAAGGCGGCGTTGTTCGCCGTCATCCGCCGGACGCGCCAAAGCGACAGGAACGTCGATCCCAGGATGCCCAGATAGAGCAGCAGGCCGGGGAAGCCGGTATCGCCGAGCGCCTGGAAATAGACGCTGTGCGCGGCACGGGGCCGGTCGGGCAGCGGGCTCGGCACGAAGGCAAGCCGGGCGAACTTGGGCACATAATCGACCCAGACTTTCGGGTCCTCGACCGAGGAGAAGCCGCCGCCGGTCAGCGGCCGGTCCAAGGCGACGAGGGTGTTCAGTTTCCAGGCGACGACGCGGCTGAGAAAGGATTGGTCCTCGCCGGCCGTCTCGATGGTCTGGGCCCGCTGGTAGACGGTGGATGGGACGAACCAGGCGACCCCCCCGGCGATCACGCCAACCACGAGCAGGGTGGCGATGCGCCGCCGGCTTTGCAGGATCAGCGCCAGGATGACCGCCGCGAAGCCGACGAAGGCGCCGCGCGAACCGGTGCCGACGATGGCCAGGGTGTTCACCAGGATACCGCCGACGATCGCCAGGCGGATGAACGGGTCGATGGTGTATTTCAGCAGATACAGGAGGATCGGGATGTTCATCAGCAGGAACAGGCCGAAACTGTTATTGTCGCCCAGGATCGGCGGCGGCTCCAGGCGATGGCCGCCCGCGGAGATGAGGTATTTCAGCCCCTCGATCCCGCCCTGGACGCCGAGCGTGAGTGCCACCACGAGCAGGACGGAATGGAGTTGCAGCCTGCCGCGCAGCACCGGATTGAGAAACAGGCAAAGCAGGGCGATTTTCCACACCCGGTCCGCGACATTGTAGAATTGCGGCCCGTCGGTGATGGAGAACACGAAGCTGATCGCGCACTGGACGAAGAAGGCTAGCATCAGGCCATAGGTAAGATCGAAGAACGGCTTCTGTTCCGCCGGCTTGCGCAGCATCGCCAGGACGGCGATGAAGATGGCGATCTTGCTGAGCGGGATTGCCTGCAGCACGCCGAACGTGAACGTGTCCGGTGAGATCAGCGACGCCCAGACATAGAACATGATACCGACATGCGCCGCCGACAGGGCGGCGGGTATCATCGACGTGTAGAGCAGCAGGAATAATACGCCGCGCATCGCCGGTCCCCGTTAACGGATCCGGCCGCGCGCCGTAGCCGGCGGACCGGGACGGCCCCGCCCCCCGGCCAAGGGCTCGCTGCGCGCCGCGGAGGCTCGCGTCTCCTCGGGGTAGCGGAATATTCCGGTCATCGGCGTGCCCGGCTTACGGTGGAATTGCGCGGCGCTCCAGTACACCGCGAGGACGGTCACGATGATGGATAGAAAATAGGGAATGACTTCCATTTCGCCGTCTCCAAATCGTTAACACCGTTGCCGCGAGCCTTCCGCCGGCCGCCCCCGATCCGGCTATATCCCGAAAATTCATCCGGACACGGGGTTTTGTGCCGCCGGAGCGGTCTTATGAGGCAAAACAGCCGTGCGGTCATCCCCGATCGGCAAATAGCCTGCTTCGGGGGAACAGCGCGGTGGATATCACAAATCGTGGTACCGCGGTGGCTTTCGGTCGCCCTCGGCGGTATGACGTCCTGGCTCCAACCCTTCGCCGCGCATGGGGCACGACATTCACCCAGGAGAGGTTCATGCAATTTTCTCGTGCTCTTCGGCAAGCGCCCATGACATCGCGGTTTCAGAGGCTCGTTCTTGGATGCCTTCTGTTTGTGCCGATGCTGGCAGGCTGCTCCAATGCCACCACATATGCGGTCGGCGCCAACAAGGAATACAAGATGCTGTCGCAGGTGGTGCCCAGGCTGCGCAGCGGCGACACCGTCACGCTCGATCCCGGTGAATATTTTGATTGCGCGCTGATCAAGGCCGACAACGTCACCATCGAGGGGCTCGGGCCGGACGCGTCGGCCGTGCTCACCGACAAGGCCTGCGCGGGCAAGGGCATTCTGGTCATCTCCGGCGCCCATGTGACGATCCGCAACCTGACCCTGACCCGGGCCCGCGTGCCCGACATGAACGGGGCGGGCATTCGCGATGAATCCGCCGACCTGCTCGTCGATGGGGTCAAGTTCATCAACAACCAGAACGGCATCCTGGCGACCCCGCCGGCGAATACCGGCGTGCTGATCGTGCGCAACAGCGAATTTACCAAAAACGGCATCTGCGCCCCGGCATGTGCCCACGGCATCTATGCCAATCATCTACAACTTGTCCGGGTGGAAGGGTCCACATTCACCGAGCAGAAACAGGCCCACCACATCAAGTCGCGCGCTTTCCGGACCGAGGTGATCAACAATACCATCTCTGACGGAGCCGACGGCACCGCCAGCTACGAGATCGACGTCCCCAATGGCGGCGATGTGCTGGTGCGCGGCAACACGATCCAGAAGGGTCCGAAGGCGGAGAATCACACCGCCGCGATCGTGATCGGCGCCGAAGGCGTTACCCAGCCGACCCACGAGATAACGATCGAGAACAACGTGTTCAAGAACACAGGGGGCTACAACACCTTCTTCGTATGGAATCTTACCGCCACGGAGGCGGATCTGAAGGGCAACAAGCTATCCGGCAATGTCCAGCCGCTGAAGGGCGACGGCAAGGTGCATTAACCGCCGGATCCGCGGCACGCCAGTTCAGTCGCCGCCCGCCCGGGCGGCGACTGGGGCCGGAGCGGCGTCCGCCTTCGGCGCTTCGTCCGCCGCCCGCCCCATCCCGTTCGGCCGGCGCATCAGCGTCAGCAGCAGCAGCGGCGGCACCACGAACAGCGTCATGATGCGGTAGTCGTCGTTATAGGCGATGATCAGGGCCTGGCGGCTGATCACCTGGTCCAGCATGCGCGCCCCGGCGTCGGTGGCGGGGTTCAGGTAGTGCGAGACCGCCGGGTGGTCCTGCAGCATCCGGTTGAACGGCGTGACATAGGCCGTGATGTCGGCGTGCGATATCTGCGTGTTGCGGGTCAGCATGAACGACAGCACGGAAATCCCGATCGCCGCGCCGAGGTTGCGTGCCAGCGCCTGCAACGCCGTCGCGTCGCCGCGCAGATGCACCGGCAGGGTGGCGAAGGCCATCACCGTCATCGGGTTGAAGATCAGCCCGAGCGAGCAGCCTTGCAGCAGCAGGGTGATCAGCATCGTGTTCTGCGACACGTCCGGGGTCCATTGGCTCATGCTGTGGAAGGACCAGCCGAGCGTCAGCAACCCCGCCGCCATCACCTTGCGCGCGTCGTAGCGCTGGATCAGCCGCGCCGCCACCTGCATCGACACCATGGTGCCGAGGCCGCGCGGCGCCATCGTCAGCCCGGCGGTGGCGACCGGATAGCCGGCCAGGTTCTGCAGATAGGGCGCCAGCAGCGCCGAACTCGCCTGCAGCACCGCCCCGGTGCAGAACATCATCAGCATCGCCGAGGTGAAATTGGCGTCGCGGAAGATCGCCGGCGGCAGGAACGGCTTTTCCGCCGTGAACATGTGCACCACGAACAGATAGAGCCCGAGGCCGGCCAGCGTGGCTTCGAGGATGATCTCGCGCGAGGAGAACCAGTCCTGGTCCTGGCCACGGTCCAGCATCATCTGCAGGCAGCCGACGCCGAGTGCCAGAACGCCGAAGCCGGTCCAGTCGAACGTCAGTTCCGCGCGCCTGGGCGCCTTGGGCATGAAGATCAGCAGGCCGGTGATCGCCAGCACGCCCACCGGCACGTTCACATAGAACACCCAGCGCCAGTTATAGGCGTCGGTCAGATAGCCGCCGAGGGTCGGCCCCAGGATCGGCCCCAGCATCACCCCCATGCCGAAGATCGCCATCGCCTGGGCGCGCTGTTCGAACGGGTAGATGTCCAGCATGGTCGCCTGCGACAGCGGCACCAGCGCCGCACCGCACACCCCCTGCATCAGCCGGAACATCACCATCTGCGGCAGCGATTGCGCCGCGCCGCACAGCATGGAGCTGATCGTGAACCCGGCCAGGCAGGCGATGAACAGGTTCTTCCGTCCGTAGCGCTGCGCCATCCAGCCGACCGGCGCGGTCATGATCGCGGCGGCGATCACGTAGGAGGTCAGCACCCAGGTGATCTCGTTGGCGGTGGTGCCCAGGCTGCCCTGCATGTAGGGCAGGGCGACGTTGGCAATGGTGGAGTCCAGCACCTGCATCAGCGTCGCCATCATCGCGAAGGCGGTGATCAGCCCGCGATGCGCCACCTTCGGCTCGCTGCCCCCAAACGTGCCACCTTGCGCCGCCATTGCCATCGCGCGCCCGTTTCCCCTTTTTCCAGGTCGATCTTGCGGGCTTGCGCAAGTTTGCACCAGAGCCATGCCGGACCGTCCTGCGACAAGGAAGCCGGGGCAGGCTATACGCTCGCGCTTTCCACCCCTCCGTTTGCGACCAGGACCGCATGGCCATCTCTTCCTACACGCAGCAGCGCGCGCTGTTCGCGCTGATGTGCGTCATCTGGGGCAGCAACTGGCTGGCGTTGAAGGCGGGGGCGATGGCGGTGCCGCCGGCGTTCTTTTCCGGCACGCGCTGGACGGCGGCCGGCCTGATCCTGCTGGCCTTCGGCTGGTTCAGGGGGCAGCGGCTGTGGATCGGCCGGCGGCTGGCGCGGCGGATGTTGATCGTGGCGTTCCTGATGGTTGCGTTCAATGCCGTTGTCCTGCTGTACGGCCTGCGCTTCGTGAGCAGCGGACTGGCCGCGGTGATCAGTTCGGCGCTGACCCCGGTGTCGCTGCTCGGCTTCAGCGTGCTGATGCGCCAGGAGCGCTTCAGCCGGCGCCAGGCCGGGGCCACCGCGCTCGGTATCTTCGGCATCCTGCTGCTGTTCGGACCGAAGGCGATGGCGGGTCAGCTCGATACGCTGGAACTGCTCGGGGCCGCCGGCGTGCTGGCGAGCACCCTGTCCTATTCCGCCGGCTCGGTGCTGGCGCGGCCGCTGATGGGGGCGCTGCCGCCGGCGCAGATGGCGGCGTCGACCAATTTCCTCGGCGGCCTGATGCTGCTGGCCGTCTCCTTCGCCTTCGAGCCAGGCGCCTGGGCCGCGGCGTCCGGGCATTGGGGCTGGGCCGCCTGGGCCGGCTGGTTCTTCCTGCTGATCCCCGGCTCGCTCGGCGGCACGATCATCTATTTCTGGCTGGTGCGCGACTGGGGCGCCAGCCGCACCGGCATGTACTCCTTCATCTGCCCGGTGATCGCGGTGGTGCTGGGAATGCTCGTCTACGGCGAGCGGGTCAGCCTGACGGATGTGATCGGCATTGCGCTTATGCTGCTGGCCGCCGTTCTGGCGCTGCGCCGCTGACGGTTGCGCGGGCCGGTCGGACCGGTCAGCATCTCCCCGGACGGGGGAGGATACGTGAATGCAGTTGCAGGACATCGCGCAGGTGATCCGCAGCAAGAACGCCGGGCCGCGCTGCCTGACGCTGGATGTGATGTTCGCCACCGACGCGGATTACCAGCGCGTGGCGCAATCGCCCGCTCTGTCGCGCGAGGCGATCTCCAGGCTCTACGGCGTGCCGCCCCGGGACATCGAAATCATCGCCTATCCGCTCGGCCGTGCCATCAAGATCGTGCTGCCGCGCCTGGTCACCGCCGGCGATCCCGGTGACCGGGACGTGTATGGCGCGCAGCAGCACGCCCCGCTGCTGGGGATCGAGATATGAGCGCGACCCGGGTAAGCGCTTCTGGCCGCATCCTTGCCGAACTGCGCCAGCCCGGGGCGCGGCGCGTGATACGCTTGCTCGGCGCGTCCGGCCAGCTTGGCTACGGCATCCCGACGCCGGCGTTCGAGGCCGGGCTGGCGCGTGGCCCCGACCTGATCGGCTGCGACATGGGCTCGATCGACATCGGCCCGACCTATCTCGGCAGCGGCCATCTGGCCACCGCGCCGGCCTCCACAAGGCGTGACCTGCGCAAGGTGCTGCTGGGCGCGCGGCGGCTCGATATTCCGCTGGTCATCGGCTCGGCCGGCTCGGCCGGGGCGAAGCCGCATCTGGAACAAACCCTGGCGATGCTGCGCGACATCGCGCGGGAGGAAGGGCTGACCTTTCGCATGGGCGTGCTGGCCGCCGACATCCCGCGCGACGTGCTGAAATCCGCCGTGCGCGCCGGCAATGTTTCGCCGATCAACGGCATGCCCGACCTGACGATCGAGGAGGTGGACGCGGCATCCAACATCGTCGGCCAGATGGGGCTGGGCGATTTCCAGCGCGCTTTGGCGGCCGATATCGACGTCCTGGTGGCCGGGCGCGCCTGCGACACCGCGATCTTCGCCGCCCTGCCGGCAATGCTCGGCTTTCCCACCGGCCTGAGCGTGCATATGGCGAAGATCATCGAATGCGCCTCGCTCTGCTGCATCCCCGGCGGACGCGATTCCATCCTCGCCACGCTGGACGACGATGGTTTCGAGCTGGAGAGCATGGCCCCGCAACGCCGGGCCACCCCCGTATCGGTCGCCGCGCACAGCCTGTACGAGCAGGACGATCCATTTACGGTTTATGAACCGGAGGGAAGGCTCGATCTTTCCGCGGCCCAATACACCGCGATCGATGACCGCCGCACCCGCGTCACAGGCGCGCATTGGCACAACGCCGAGCAACTGACGGTGAAGATCGAGGGCGCGCGGCGCATCGGCGAACGCGCGGTGCTGCTGGCCGGCGCCGCCGACCCCCGCTTCATCGCCGGGCACAGGCAGATCCTGGCCGATTTGTCGGCGCTGGTGGATGAACTCGTCTGCGAGGACACGCCGAAGGACTACACGCTGAATTTCCGCGTCTACGGCGTGGACGGCGTGCGCCAGTTCGTCCCGGCCGGTGAAGCGCCGCCCGGCGAGGTGTTCATCATGGGCGAGTGCATCGCCCCCACCCGCGACCGCGCCGCCGAGGTGGTGCGCACCGCCAAGCAGTACCTGATGCATTTCGGCTATGCCGGACGCCTGTCCACCGGCGGCAACCTGGCTTTCCCGTTCACCCCGCCGGAGGTCTCGGTCGGGGAGGCCTATCGTTTCAACGCCTACCACCTGATGCGGGTGAAGGAGCTGGAATCGCTGTTCCCGCTGACCGTGGAGGAAGTCGGTTAGGCCGGTGGGATTGCGCGCCTCACGGCCACCCCATACGCTTGCGCGAAAGTAACCAGAACCGACCCCGAGGAAGCCCATGGCCGATATCGACCGCAACGCGCCGCAGAAGTTTCATGTCAGCCACCTGCGCGAGGAGGATTTCCAGGTCGGCGGCCTGCGGCCCTATGCGTCCTATCGCGATCTCGGCTTTGCCGAGGCGACCAACGGCCTGGCCCAGGCGCACGTGATCCGGATGATCCCGCCCTGCACCGACGAGGTGCGCAAGCGGCACATCCACGCCGTGCAGTTCCAGATGATCTACGTGCTGAAGGGCTGGATCAAGAATGAGTTCGAGGGCCACGGCGAGCAGATCATGAAGGCCGGCACCAGCTGGCTGCAGCCGCCGGGCATCAAGCATACCGTGCTGGACTATTCCGATGATTGCGAAATGCTGGAGGTTATCCTGCCGGCGGATTTCCAAACGACCGAGGTCTGACCACGCTACCACACCAGGCCCGGCGAACGGGCCAGCCACAGGGAGAGAGACGCATGAAGCCAATCGTGACATGGGCAGCCGCGGCTGCCTTGCTGCTCGCGGCCGGGCAAGCGGCCCGGGCCGATGAGGTGCTGAAGGTTGCCGTGTTCGCGCCGATGTCCGGCGCCGCCGCGGGCTGGGGCCTCGGCGCCAAATGGGTCGGCGAGCAGGCGGCCAAGGAGATCAACGACCACGGCGGCATCAAGGCCGGCGGCAAGGTCTACAAGGTCGAGTCGATCGCCTATGAGAACGGCTACAATTCGGCCGAGGGCGCCAAGGCAGCGCAGGCGATCCTGAACCGGGACGGCATTCGCTTCATCATCCAGGGCATCGGCACCGCGCCGGTGAAGGCGCTGCAAAGCCTGTCCGAACGCCAGGGCGCGCTGTTGATGCAGATCGCCTGGGGCAAAAGCGTCAAGGGACCGCAGGCTCCGCTGACCTTCACTACCTCGAACACGCCGTTCGAGCTGTTCGGCCCGCTATTCGACCTGGTGAAGAAGCAGCACCCCGAAGCCAAGACGGTCGCGCTGCTGAACCCGAACGACGCCACCGGCCAGGAGGTCGAGGAGGAGGCGGAGAAGCAATACAAGGCGCGCGGCTACAAGATCGTCGCGGTTACCTGGTACGAGCGTGGCACGACGGAATTCCAGCCGATCGCCACCAAGCTGGCGCAGACCCATGCCGACATCATGGACCTTTCCGGCGCGCCTCCGGGCGACAGCGGCATGGTCTACAAGGAACTGGCGGTGCAGGGCTGGAAGGGCGTGAAGATGCAGGCCGCCGGCACCGGCGCCGACGCGATGGTGAAGGTCGGCGGCAAGGCGGTGGAAGACGTCTATATGGGCAACGCCGCCGATTTCGGCGGGCCGACCGCGACGCCGATCCAGCGCAAGCTGAACGAAGGCGCGCTGAAGGCGCTGAACGAGCCGCTGAACATCCTCTCGCTCGGCGCCTGGGATGGCATGATGGCGGTGAAGGCCGGCATCGAAAAGGCCGACTCCATCGATCCGAAGAAGGTCGCCAAGGTGCTGCCGGAAATCATCTTCGAATCCAGCTATGGCCCGACCGCCTTCGGCGGCAAGGAGATCTACGGCTCCCCGCAGCAGATGCTGGTGCCGATCATCGTCACCCAGATCAAGAACGGCCAAACCGTCGAAATCGCCCGTATCATCCCCGCGGAGCTCGAACAGCGCCTGGCGAAGAAGCCTTGATGTTGGGAGGAAGAAGGAAGGAAGGGGGGGG
>JBBIQA010000041.1:0-27330 GCA_037442565.1 Rhodospirillales bacterium | reverse complement strand
GGAGTTATGTAAATAAAAACAGCCCCTTACGGGGCTGCGGAACAATTGAGTGGGAATGAGGGGGCGTGTTGCGGAACAGGATCGGATACAGCGTCCAACGAAAAAGGACGTTGCTCCGGCGATAGTCTTCAATGGTCTTCATCCTATTTTTGACCCTCGCTTAGGCCGGCGGATGGCTCTCACCTTGCCGCCGCTTCTGCCTCCGCAAAAGAACTGATCCCTGCCATCGGATTCGAGCCCTGATACGGCGACACCGCGCGGCATCTCCCCCGTTCACGGGTCGATCTGATGGATCTTCCGCTCCCGATCCTGCCCCCCCGAGAGTGCCTTCGCCCCAGGCAGGTCCCAAGCCTCCACGGCCGGACGCCGCTGTGCCAGACTTTGGCGGTCGGTCCGCGTCGCCCGGCCGAGCGCCAACGTTGCTGCCTTTGTCGCTCTTGTCCATGACACATCTCCTCTCGCGGAAATCCTCCGCTTATGATGTGTCCCAAACAACCAGGCAGCGGGAGACCCCGCTCATCGGCTAGCCTCCTCGTGGCACCAGCGGCCCAGCGTTTCGGCCGTGCAGCCTACTTCGCCTCGATAAAGATCATCGCCTCCCATTCCGAGCCATAATCAGCCCGGTGCTCGCCAACCATCCGTAGCGCACGCTCACGGACCTCCGGAGAAAATCTGTTCCTGGTTTTGCTCTGCGTGGAAGCACCTTCTCACAAATCGGAGCCTCCCGGAAAGCCGAGACGGTTCATTAAGGTTGAATTGGTCCATATTTGAAACTCGATGAAGTCAGCCGAAGTATCGGCCGGGAATCCAAACACTCTTTCCAACTTTAGCTTGAAATAAAACGCTAACCGAACTTTCACAGCGCAACCCCTTCCGCTCTGTTCCAATGCACGCCCCCGCCAAAGGGGCGGATTTCAAAATTGGGGTGATATATGTTTTCGTTGCGGAATTGTCTTTTGACGGGCGTTGCCCTGCTCGGCATCTCAACGGCCGCTTTTGCGGAGGCCTCGCACAGAGGCGAGCGCGAATCGGAGAACGGTCCTGCCAAGGCTTCCCACGTGCTGCTGCTCAGCGTCGATGGCATGCATGAAATCGACCTGCGCCTCTGGATCAAGAACCATCCGAACGGCGCGCTCGCCGCGCTGGCCAAGCGTGGCATCACCTATTCGAACGCGATGACCACGGCTCCGTCCGACAGCTTCCCCGGAATGACCGCCCAGGTAACCGGCGGCACGCCGTTCTCGACCGGCGTCTTCTACGACGACAGCTATGACCGCACGTTCTACGCGCCCGGTTCCAACTGCGCCGGCACGCCGGGCGCCGAGACGCAGTTCGCCGAAAACATCGACTACAACCTGAACGACGTCAGCGCCGGCGGCACGCTGGGCGACACGCTGTCGCAGATCAACCCGGCCAATCTGCCGATGGCGATGGTCAACGGCGCCTGCGTCGTCGTCTACCCGCACCAGTTCATCCGGGTGAACACCGTCTTCGAGGTAGCGCGCGCCCACGGCATGCACACCGCCTGGTCAGACAAGCACCCGGCGTACGAACTTCTCAACGGGCCGTCCGGCAAGGGGATCGAGGACCTGTTCACGCCCGAGATCAATTCGCAGATGCCCGGCGCCCCGGCCGGCCAGGACAACACGACCAGCTATAGCGGCATGCGCGCCTATGATCAGATCAAGGTCAATGCCATGATCAACGAGATCCAGGGCAAGCGCAGCGTCGGCGACTTTTTCGTCGGCTACGTGCCGGCGATCTTCGGCATGAACTTCCAATCGGTCAGCGTCGGTCAGAAGCTCGCGCATGCCGGCTTCAACGATGACCCGAGCCTGATCGGCGGCTACACCGACGCAGCAGGCACACCCGGCAACGCACTTACCCTGCAGTTGCAGTTCATCGATGACTCGGTCGGCCAGATGGTTACCGCCCTGAAGGCCAATCACCTTTACCAGGACACGATGATCATCATCAGCGCCAAGCACGGTCAGTCTCCGATCGACCGCACCCTGCGCCGCGCGATCCCGGACACCTATTCCACCGTGCTCGCGAGCGACGGCTACGGCTTCAACATAGCCGACGATGCCTCGCTGATCTGGCTCGACCCGAGCAAGCGCACCCCGGCGACCCTGGCCGCGACCCAGGTCGACCTGCAAGCTGCGGCCGGAGCTCTGGGAATTAAGACGATCCTTGGCGCGGACCAGCTCAAGCAATACTTCCGCGATCCCGCTACCGACAGCCGCACGCCGGATTTCCTGGTCGTGTCGGAAAAGGGTGTGATCTACACCCATGGCAGCAAGCTCGCCGAGCATGGCGGCCTGGCCGATGATGATCGTCATGTCGGCATGCTGATCAGCGCGCCGGGTCTCGAGGGCGAGCGGATCGACGCACCGGTCGCCACCACGCAGATCGCCCCGACGATCCTGCGCGCACTGGGTATCTCCCCGCGCGAGCTCCAGGCCGTCCAGATCGAGGGCACTCGCGCCCTGCCGGGCGTGTCCAGCCACCACGACTGAGACGCAGCCGCCTAGTCTCGACTGAACAGGCACGCCGGTTGGCCCCGTCGCATTCGCGGCGTCGTCAGCCGGCGTTGCCGATTGCGGCAGACGCAGGCGCAGGCGCAGACAGGCCGCGGCATGAACTCGCTCGTCACCATCCTGAACGACAGGGTTGCTTGACACTAACCGGCCGGTCGGAATTCCATGCGGCATGGCCCGATCCACGCCCACCCAAGCGAAGCCCAAAAGCGCCCGCAGCCGGCATTTCCGATCACGCCCAGAAGCTCGAGGCCGACATTTTGGCCGCCCTGGAACCGTGCGGGATCCCCGGAATTTCCGAACAATCACTCGCCCTCCATACCCAGGCCGTTCTGCGAGCCGCCTTCATCCTGGCGAAGTCCCGCAGCGGCCCGGAAGCGACGGATGGCGGCGTCCGGCACCTAAGGAACGCCACTTCTTCCTGTTCCGTCCCGCTTCAGCCAGGCAAGGACCCCACTGATGCCAAGCACCCCCAGTCATTTCGTATGGTATGAATTGATGACCAGCGACGTGGGTGCCGCCGCTCGGTTCTATGGCGCGGTAATCGGCTGGCAGTCCCAGGACAGCGGCACCCCGGGCATGGATTACCGCCTATGGTCGATCGCAGGCACGGCGATCGGCGGCCTGATGACCATCCCGACCGAGGCCGCGGCGAATGGCATGCGGCCCTGTTGGCTCGGCTACGTCGCCGTTACCGACATCGATGCCGCCATCACCCGGATCCAGGCAGGTGGCGGCACCCTTCACATGCCGGCCATGAGCATTCCGGGCGTTGGCCGCATCGCCATGCTCGCCGATCCGCAAGGCGCTGCCTTCTACCTGATCGCCCCGACCGGCGAAGGGCCCAGCCCCTCGTTCGCCCCCGGCAAGCCCGGCCACGGCGGCTGGCACGAGTTGCACACCACCGACTGGAGGGCGGCGCTGACTTTCTATCGCGAGCAATTCGACTGGGCGGAGTCCGATGCCCTGGACATGGGTCCCATGGGCACTTACCTGCTGTTCAATGCCGGCGGCGGCGCCATCGGCGGCATGATGAACGGCCACAGTCTCCCCCGCCCGGCCTGGCTCTATTATTTCAACGTTGCCGACATCAACGCGGCCAAGGCCCGCGTGGAAACCGCCGGGGGTAAAATCCTCAATGGCCCGCACGAAGTCCCTGGCGGCAGCTGGATCCTGCAGGCGCAGGACCCCCAAGGCGCGATGTTCGCCCTCGTCGCCCCACCCGAACCGTGAGGAGTGACCGAAATGTCCAAAATAACTCCGTGCCTGTGGTTCAACGGGGAAGCCGAGGCAGCCGCAAACTTCTACGTCTCCATTTTCCCGGACGCGTCCATCGAAACCGTCTCGCGCTACGGCCCCGGCGCCCGCTTCCCGGCCGGCACCGCGCTGATGGTGCAGTTCCGCCTCTGCAGGCAGCGTTTCCAGGCTCTGAACGGCGGCCCGGAATTTAGCTTCACACCCGCTGTCTCGCTCTCTGCCGCCTGCAAGGATGCCGCCGAGGTCGATCATTACTGGAACGCCCTGACCGCCGACGGCGGCGAGGAAGGACGGTGCGGCTGGCTGAAAGACCGCTTCGGCATCTCCTGGCAGATCGTTCCGGACGGCCTGGGCATGCTGCTGTCCGACCCAGATCCAGCGCGTGCCCAACGCGCCGTCCAGGCCATGATGGCCATGAAGAAACTCGATCTCGCCGCCATGCGCGCAGCCGCCGCGGGAGAACCGAAATGACCCAGGCTCGCTACGAACTTGCCATCGAACGCTTCATCGACGCCGCACCGGAAGTCGTCTTCAAAGTCTGGACCGGCCGGCTCGAGGAATGGTGGGCGCCCAAACCCTGGACCACTCGGATCATCGAGCAGGACCTGCGCCCCGGCGGCCGCTCGGCCATGATCATGACCGGTCCCGACGGCACCACGTCGTCGATGGAAGGCGTAATCCTCGAAGTGATCGCCAACAAGAGCATCGTTTTCACCAACGCCTTCACCGCCGGCTGGATCCCGCAAACCCCGTTCATGGTCGGCTTCTTCACCTTCACGCCAGAGGGCACGGGAACCCGCTACCGCGCCGGCTCGCGCCACTGGGACGAAGCCGCACACAAGCAGCACGAAGCGATGGGTTTTATCCAAGGCTGGAGCATAGTCGCCGGACAGCTCGCCGCGTTGGCCGAGGCCGAAGCGAAAAAGCCCCGCTGACGCCCCCGCCTGCTCCTAGGTCAACGCCCTCCAGCCGAACTCCAGCAGCGGCAACCCGGAGATCGCAAAGGAAACCACATCGTCGATCAAACCCGCCCCGTACAATCGATCCTCGGCAATCGGCCGCCTGACGATGAAATTCCGTAGCCTCAGCACCTCCGAGAACGGCGCACCCGCAAAGCTCTCGAACCCCTTGGGCAACTGCGTCAGTGGATCGCCCCAGATCAGGTCCAGCCCAGCCTTGCCCAAGGCCGCCTCGATCTTCAGCCAGCGCTCGGGCCTGTCGGCAATGGCGCGGCGGATCGCTGCCAGGTCGTGCGGTTCCGGCCGATAGAACCCCATCGCCAGGAACGCCCCTTCCTCGCCGGCGACCTGCACGTACAACACCCCCTTGCCCTTCGTCGTGCCATCGCGCGACAGAATGGCCCCGGCATTGGTCTTGTACGGGCTTTTGTCCTTGGCAAACCGCACATCGCGATGGAGCCGGAACAACGATCGCTTCGCATCCCCGCGCAACGGAATATCCTGGGCGGCAAACGCGAATGCCAGCGCCTCCACCAGCGCGCCGAAGGGCTGGCGCACCTCGGCCTCGTAGGTGGACCTATTCGCCTGAAACCAATCGCGGTCGTTATTCGCCTTCAGCGCAGCGAAGAACGCGCCAAGCCCTGGCGAGAAGCCCTGAAATACGCCCGAATACCCGCCTTCCCGCACGCGCTCCGCCTTCGTCCTGGCCATTGTCAGCCCCCTTGCCACGATTAGCCCAGCCGCATCCTTGTGCCCCGACGACCCGCGATTGCCAGCCCACACACGGATGTCCACACTCCGCCAACATCCTGCTCCTTCCCCGCCATCCACAGAGAACCGGCATGACCAACCCCGAAAACGTAACAGTCTACGGCATCGCGAACTGCGACACGATGAAGAAAGCCCAAGCCTGGCTGGATGCACATCAAATCGTCCATCATTTCCACGACTACAAGAAGGCCGGCATCGACCGGGCGGTATTGACCGGCTGGGTGAAACAACTCGGTTGGGAACCCCTGCTCAACCGCGCCGGCACGACCTTCCGCAAGCTGCCGGACGCCGACAAGACCAACCTCACGGCGGAAAAAGCCATCGCACTGATGCTCGCCCAGCCCTCCCTGATCAAGCGCCCAGTGCTGGATATCGGCGGCCACCGCATTGTCGGCTTCAAGCCGGAAACCTATGCCAAGGCCCTCGGCTGACCGGCCGCTTCATCGACACGCAACCCGGCTTCGGGCTAGTCTGCGACCCCATCGCGCAGGAGCCTGCCCCATGCCGTCCCCCAAGCCCCGCGGCCGCCAGTTCTTCGCCAACCCGGGCCCGACCAATATTCCCGACAGCATCCTGCGCGCGATCGACCGACCGACGATCGACTTCATGGATCCCGAGTTTATCGAGATCTACGAGGCCTGCTTCGCCGGCGTGAAGCGCGTCCTGCAAACAAGCCAGCACGTCTTCATGTACACCGCTTCCGGTCACGGCGCCTGGGAAGCGACGCTGCTGAACCTGTTCTCGCCCGGCGACACCATCCTCATTCTGGACTCCGGTTATTTTTCCGCCCAGTGGGGCGTCATGGCGGAAAAGCATGGCATGCAAGTCCGCACCATCGCCGCCGACTGGCGCCGAGGCGTCGATATCGGCGATGTCGCCGCCGCCTTGCGGTCCGATACCGCCCACAGGATCCGCGCGGTCTGCGTGGTGCACAATGAAACCTCCACCGGCGTCACGCTGCCCCTGCCGGAGATCCGCGCCGCGATGGACCAGGCCGGCCATCCCGCCTTGCTGCTTGCCGACACCATCTCCTCCCTCGGCTCGATGGATTTCCGCATGGACGAATGGCGCATCGACGCCGTGGTCGGCGGCAGCCAGAAGGGCCTGATGCTGCCCACCGGCATGAGCTTTACGGGCGCCAGCGCGAAAGCGCTGGAAGCCCATCGAACCGCGCGCCTGGCCCGGCATTATTTCGACTGGACCCCGATGCTCGCCCGCTCGCATCACAGCTTCATCGGCACGGTGCCCACCAGCATCTTCTATGGCCTGGCCGAAAGCCTCCGCCTGATCGAGGAAGAAGGCCTGCAGCAGGTGCTCGCCCGCCACCATCGGTTGGCCGAGGCCGTGCGCCGCGCCGTGCGGGTATGGAGCGGCAACGACGGCCCGCAACTGTTCTGCACCGACCCCGCCCGGCTGTCCGACAGCGTTACCGCGATCTGGATGCCGGACGGCCATGATGCGGAAGCCGTGCGCGCCACCGCCCGCAACCGCTTCAACGTCTCGCTCGGCGGCGGCCTGGGCAAACTCGGCGGCCGCGTGTTCCGCATCGGCCATCTCGGCGACCTGAACGAGCCGATGATCCTGGGCACCCTGGGCGCGGTGGAACTGAGCCTGCGGGAAAACCACGTGCCGCACGGCAAGGGCGGCGTGGACGCTGCAATGGATTGGCTGGCACAGCCGGCCTGAGGCAACGCGATCAGCCGCGGATCACCGCCCGATAGGCGTGCCACGTCGCGTGTCCGATCAACGGCAGCGTCACAGCCAGCCCGACATAGCCGGCCGCCAGCCCCGCGCCGGTGAACAGCACCACCAGCCCGGCCCAGACCGCCATCGTCCGGGCGTTCAGCACCACCGCGACCGCACTGGTTACCACCGCCTCCAGCATTCCCACCTTGCGGTCCAGCAGCATCGGCAGGGAAAACGCGCCGGCGGCGAAAGCCAGCGTCGCCATCCCTGCCCCGACGATCGTGCCCACCCCCAGGAACACCAGCCCGTCCTGCGTGAACAGCGCCGCGTTCAGCAGCGATTGCATGTCCAGTGGCGCATACGGGAAGCTCACCGCGAAGATCACCGCGGCAAACCGCATCCAAACCACCAGGAAGATCACCTGCAGCAATCCCAGGCTGAACAACGAGGCCGGATTGCCCCGCCATGCCGCCAGTGCGCCGCCGAAGGTCGGCGTCCGCCCGCCTTCCAGGTCCCGGCTGGTGGCATAGAAGCCCACGGTCAGCGCCGGCCCCACCAGCATGAAGCCGGCGATCAGCGGCGCGATCAGATAGACCAGCCCTGCCGAGGCCAACCCCACCGTCAGCAACACGCCGGCGATCACGAAGATCAGCCCGTGCAGCACGCTGATCAGCCCCGCCCGCCGAAAGTCCCCCCAGCCGGCGGTCAACCAGCGGAACGGCTGATCCGTGCCGACCAGCCGCACATTCCCAGCATAGGGCAATCCAGACCGGTTCGCTTGAGCATCCTGATCAGACATCGTCGGCTCCCTCGGCCCCAACACCCTCCTTCATTGACCCGGAATTCCCCGGGCACCGGAGCGGCTTATGGCCATCCGTAAGCGAAGCCGCGTCATCGTGGCATCGCATTGACCTGGATCAAATGGGGACCTGATCAAATAGGCCGGGGAGATCCCGTTACGCCGACCGCCTGAGAAGGGTGGTCAGCGTTCTCGTGCGCTCCAACATCCCCGAAGTCGCGTTCGCCCGCGGCGCCGGCGCGTCGATCGTCACGCAGGTCTCATCGGTTCAAGCGATCCGCGCTCGCCAACCCAACCAGCAACTCGCGCCAGGCCCGATCCATCGGCTCCGTCCAATCGGCGCCCAAGGCATCGCGAAACGTTGCCATCACGGTGCCGAAAAACAGATCGAACACCTCCGGCGGCACGCCCTTGCCATCATGGTTGATCCGTTCGATCTGCAACAAATTCGCCGCGTACAGGTTGTCGCCGATATAATCCAGGATCATTTCCAGCGTCACCTGGAACATCTGCCCGCGCACCAGCCCGCCTGCATCGTTGACGAACAGCGCCTCCATCTCCGGGTTCTCGGCAAACAACCGCCGATACACCAGCGGTGTCGGATCGCCCACGCGTTCCGCCACCAGATCGAGCGATCGCGTGATCGCATCGGCACCGTCCGGCGCCATCATCGCGCCGGAACCGTCGCGGAAAATGCCGGCATCACCTCGGCGGCGAACAGATCCACCGATTGGCGCGATTCGGCCGGCAACATGTCGCCAAAAGCAAAGCGGCACAGCAGGTAGTTCGCCCCGCCCTGCTCTATCCCCTGGCGCACGAAGTCCCGCACCGTGCCCGGCGCGCCGGCGACGCCGCGGCCCTGGGCCTGCAACTCATCAAAGGTTTCCGGCGGGATCGCCGCTGGGCTCGGCAGCAGCGTGCTGCGATCGATCCACAGCTTCAGGAAGCTCTCGCGCCAGCGCGGATAGCCGCGCCGGGCGATATCCAGCGCCTCTCTGTCCGTTCCCGCCATCACCACATGCCGCGTGCCGGCCATTTTCGGCAGGGTTTCCGACGTATGCCCGCGCGCCGCCCAAACCGCCCGATACCGGTCCGTCACCGCCCGCATCGGCCCCGGCGGCAGGTTGGTGACGATGTTCACACTATGCTCCGCACACCAATCCACCGCCTCCGCCCGCGCCACGCCATACCACAGCGGCGGGTGCGGACGCTGAAACGGCTCCAATTCCAGCGGCATACGGTCGAACCGGTAGTATTTCCCATGATACGTCAGCTCGTGGGTAGCGAGCCCCCGAAGGATCACCTCCAGCCCCTCCTGATACATCGCGGGCGCGGCTTCCGGATCGAGCCCCCAAAGCCCGACCTCCACCGGCGAGATGCCACGCCCGACGCCCAGCATGAAGCGTCCGCCGCTCATCTGGTCCAGCATGCAGATCTCGTCTATCAGCCGTACCGGATGATACATCGGCAGCAGATACATCAGCGGCCCGAAGCGCAACCGCTTCGTGCGCTGGGCCACCGCCGAGAGGAACACCGACGGCGACGGCGCCACGCCCAGCGGCGTCGCGTGATGCTCGGCCACATGGTAGCCGTAAAAACCAGCCCGGTCATACGCCTCGGCCAGTTGCAGCCGGCTTTCATACAGCTCGGCCAGGCTGCCCTGGCCGCGGTCCATATGATCGAAGACGCCGAACTGCATGCTCACTCGCCGGCCGCCAATGCCTGATTATTCTGGGTCCGCTCCTTCTCCGCCATGCGCTGCTTCAGCTGCTCCGGCGTCAGGCGCACGATGTCCTCGTTCTGGTGCGAATAGAGGTCGTAGCCGCCGGTATCCAGATCCTCCAGCACGATCTTGCCTGCCAGCACGTCGGCCTTCCAGGCATCCTGCGCCGGCTGGCGGGCATGGAATTCCGGCATCACCTCCTTGGCGAACAGTTCCAGGCTGTCGCAGATCGCCTTATGCGTGGTCTTGCCTGCCTGATTGAGCAGGATGACCTGATCCACATGCGCATCCTCGAACTGCTGCAGCCGCTTGCGGATGGTATCGGGCGATCCGATCAGGCCGTTGCGCAGCGCCGCCTTCGCCTTGTCGGTCTCTCGCCAGGACTGGTACTCCTTCCACAGATCGCCCTTGCCGGGCGCGTCGATCCCCTTCCGGCCGTAATAGGACAGCGCGAAGATGAAGAAGGTCCAGCCCGATGCCAGTTCGATCGCCTCCTCATCGGTTGGCGCGCACATGAAGCCGTTGACGATGGCGATATTCGGATTGGTCCTGTAGTTCGCCAGCCGGTTCGGCCGGTGCAGGAAGTTGTTGTAGTAACGATGTACCCAGGCGCGTGCCGCGTCCGGAGAGACGAAGCTGAACCCGAGCGCCCCCATTCCCCACTCGCCGGCCGAGGCGATGGTCTGGATGTTGGAACACGCCACCCATAGCGGCGGATGCGGCTTCTGCATCGGCTTCGGCACCACGCTGCGGGCAGGGAAATCATAGTACTGGCCATGAAACTCCCAGGCCTCGTCGGTGAACATCGGGATGATGGCCTTCACGGCCTCCTCCCAACGGTCCCGCTTGTCGCGCACGCGCACGCCGAACGGATGCAACTCCGCCGGCCCCGCCGCCTCTCCCATGCCCAGTTCCACCCGCCCGCCGGAGATCAAATCCAGCGTGGCGATCTTCTCCGCCACCCGATGCGGCTGGTTGGTGGTGAGCTGCACCACGCCATGGCCCAGGCGGATGTTCTTCGTCCGCTGGCTGGCCGCCCCCAGGAACACTTCCGGCGAGGCGGAGTGTGAGTATTCCTCCAGGAAATGATGCTCTACGACCCAGGCATAGTCATAGCCGAGCCTATCGGCGAATTCGAACTGCGCGAGGCTATCCTGGAACAGCTGGTATTCCGATGTCTCGGTCCATGGACGCGGCAATTGGTGCTCGTAGAAGACCCCGAATTTCATGATCCCGTTCCTCTCGTCCCCGTTGGTCTACTCGCCAGTAGCCGTAACCCTAGCGCCGTTTGCCGCGATCGGGCTAGCCTGCGCCATCAAGAACTTGCCCGGGAAACGCCATGACCGAAGATCCGCCCACCTACGAACTGTTCGCCATCCGCTACGCCATGCGCGATGCCAAGCGGACCGAGCACTTCATCGGCGGCGACCCGCACGACGCACCGATGCCGATGGATTATTTCGTCTGGGTGGCCAAATCCGCCGAACGCGCGGTGGTGATCGACGCCGGCTTCACCGCCGAGGTCGCCGCCCAGCGCAAGCGCGTGCATCTGCGCTGCCCGATCGATGCGCTGGCGCTGGTCGGGGTGAACGCCACGGACATCGACGACGTGGTGCTGACCCATCTGCACTACGACCATGTCGGCAATTTCCACAAATTCCCGAAAGCGCGCTTCCACCTGCAGGAACCGGAAATGCACTACGCAACCGGGCGCTACATGAAATACGAGAAGCTGTCGCACTCCTTCGAGGTGGAGGACGTCGTCGGCATCGTGCGCCTGAACTTCAAGGGCCGCGTCGAGTTCCATGACGGCCCCGCCCAGGTCGCCCCCGGCATCACCCTGCACCCCGCCCCCGGCCATTCCGCCGGCCTGCAGTTCGTGCGCGTGCACACCCAGCGCGGCTGGGTGGTGCTGGCATCGGACGTCACGCATTTCTACGAGAACATGGAGACCAACCGCCCCTTCACCACCGCCTTCCATATCGGCCAGATGCTGGAGGGTTTCGACAAGCTACGCGCCGCCGCCCCAACCCCCCAGCACATCGTCCCCGGTCACGACCCGGAGGTGATGAAGCGCTATCCCGCGCCCAGCCAGGACCTGGAAGGCATCGTGGTCCGGCTGGACGTTCCACCCACCCTGTAGCTCACCCGGACTTCGCCCGGTTCGCCACCGAGGCCGGCATGCCCGCGGGATCAACGGTCATGCCGAAGGCCTCCTGGTTATGCGCGTGGCAGAGATGGTGCAGGCCGAACACGCTGTCGATCGCGGTCTGCTGGCCCTGGATGTCCAGCGTCCGGTTGACTGCCTCCTTGGTCAGCTTCAGCGCGAAGGCCGGCTTCTGCGCGATCCGTTCCGCCAGCGCCAGGGTGAACGCCGCCAGTTCCGCGCGCTTGACCACATGGTTCACCATGCCGAAGCCACGCGCCTCCTCGGCCGACCAGAAATCGGCAGTGAACAGCAGTTCCTTCGCCTTGCGCGGCCCGAGTTCCCACGGGTGCACGAACCACTCCACCCCGCACACGCCCATGGTCACCACCGGATCGCAGAAGGTCGCGTCGTCGCTGGCGATGATCAGGTCGCAGGCCCAGGCCAGCATCAGCCCGCCGGCGATGCATTTGCCCTGCACCTCGGCGATCGTCGGCTTCGAAAGGTTCCGCCAGCGGCGGGTGGATTGCAGATAGATCTCCTGCTCGCGCGCATAGCGTCCGTGCGCCGCCGCTTCGGTGAACCCGCCCCAGGTGCCGATCACCGGGAAATCCTGCCCCAGCGCGGTTTTGCCGGTGCGGCGCAGATCATGGCCGGCGGAGAAATGCGGATCCGCGCCGGCGAGGATGATCACCTTCACCGCATCGTCCGCCACCGCCCGGTCGAACGCGGCGTTCAGGTCGTAGGTCATCTGCAGGTTCTGCGCATTGCGCATCTCCGGCCGGTTCATCACGATCCGCGCGACGGATGGCGACGGGTTCTGATAGATGATCGTTTCGTACTCGGTCACGGCGCTTCTCCTCTGCGATGTCTGAGGAAACGATGCTAACCGAAGATCCCTGAAAGCAAAGACAGCAGGCTCAGCCGTCCAGCCCCGCCCGTTCGTCCGCCCCGATCAGGTGCAGCGGCGGCTCCCCCAGCAGCGCGCGGCGGACATTGCCCACCGCATGCCCGAGCGCGATCGACAGCGAGTTGTCGGATGAGGCGGAGTTGTGCGGCGAGCCGATCACGTTCGGGAGGTCCAGGAACGGATGATCCATGCGGAACTCCCCGTGCCGCACCGGCTCGACCCACCAGGCATCGATGCACGCGACGAAGTTCGGATGCGCCAGCAGGTGCGCATACAGCGCCGCCTCATCGATCACCTCGCCGCGCGCGAGGTTGAGCAGGATGGCATCGTCTTTCATCAGCCCAAGCTCGCGCGCGCCGATCGCCCCTTTCGTCGCCCTGGTAAGCGGCGTGCTGATCAGCAACACGTCGGACGCCGCCAGTAAGTCGTCCAGTTGCGCGGTGGTGCCGATCCAGTCCGTCGGCGCCTCGCTCGCGCCGCGACGGTTCACGGCGTGTACCCGCATCCCGAACGCCCGCATCAGCCGTGCCGTGGAAACGCCGATGCCGCCGAAGCCGAACACCCCGAAGGTCAGTCCCGCCAGCATCTTGTTGGACCTGAACTGGTTGAACTCGCCGCGCTTCAGCGCCTCGTGCTCCGCCATCAGCCGCTTCGCCGCCGCCAGTGTCATCGCCACCGCATGCTCGGCCATCATCTCCGCGTAGGCGCCGCCATTGCTCGCCACCGGTACACTGGACGGCAACAAATGCAGCGGAATGAAATCCACCCCCGCGGTCATGATCTGGACCAGCCTGACGTCGGCCAGCAACGCCGGCTCGTGTTCCAGCAACTCCTTGCCGGTATTGCGCGCCAGCACCGCACTGGCACCGCTCAGCGCCTGCGCGCGCCCTTCGGCCGGAAGATCCGTCAGGTAGACGATCTCCCCCGCGCCGCCCAACGCATCGGCGACCACACGGCGATGCCGCTCGCCCAGTTCAAACGTGACAACGAGCGATCCAGCCATGGCCTAGCCCCCACAAACGAGAAAAGGGCCAGAGAGCGATGCCCTCTGGCCCTTCCCCAACGCGAATAACTCAGCCCCCGGCGATCTTCGGGATCAGCACGATCTCACTGTCCTGATCGAAGCTGGCGCCGTAGGCATCCTGGTAGATCTCGCCATTGATGGCGATCGCCATGCTTTCCTCGACCTGATGCCCAAGCCCGGGACAGATCTCCTCAAGCTCCTTCACCAGCCGCAGAAAATTGCCGGCCTGCACCTCGAACTCGGTCCTGCCGCCCGTCAACTGGCGGCAGGCCGAACCGGAAATGGTGACGGTCGGCATCCCCTGCTGCCAGATCAGCGCGCGTCAAACGCCGCGCGCAGCTTCGGCGGGGAGATCGGCAGGTCCGCCATCCGCATGCCGGTCGCGCTGCGAACGGCGTTGGCGACGGCGGCGAGCGGCGGCACGATCGGCACCTCGCCCACGCCCTTGGCCCCGAAGGGATGGCGGGGATTCGGCACTTCGATCATCACCGCTTCGATCATCGGCATGTCGGAAGCCACCGGCACGCGATAATCGAGGAAGCCGGGGTTATCCAGCTCGCCCTTGGCGTTGTAGATGTACTCCTCGTTCAGCGCCCAGCCGATGCCCTGGGCGGCGCCGCCCTGGATCTGCCCTTCCACGTAGCTCGGGTGGATGGCGCGGCCCACGTCCTGGATCGCGGTGTAGCGCAGCACGGTCGTGTGGCCGGTCTCCGGGTCCACCTCGATGTCGCAGATATGCGTGGCGTAGCCAGGGCCAGCCCCCTGCGCGTTGACCGAAACCTCGGAGATGATCGGCCCGCCGGTCTTCGCCGCCTTGATGGCGATGTCGGCAAGCGACAACGGCTCGAACCCGCCGGCATTGGCGCCGGCCGGCACGGCCATGCCGTCCTTCCAATCCACCGCGTCGGGCGGAATGTCCCAGATCTTCGCGGCGCGCACCTTCAACTCGTCACGCACCTTCTCCGCCGCCTGCGTCACCGCCATGCCGGTGGCGAAGGTAACGCGCGATCCGCCGGTCAGGTGGGTAAAGCCGATCGTCGCAGTATCGCCGACAACGGGACGCACCTTGTCGACCGGAATGCCCAGAACTTCCGCGCACATCATCGCCATCGACGCACGCGAGCCGCCGATGTCCGGGCTGCCGGTGACGATGGAGACCGAGCCGTCCTCGTTCACATGCACCGAGCCCGAGGACTCGCCGCCGATGTTGAACCAGAAGCCGGAAGCCACGCCGCGGCCCTGGTTCGGGCCCAGCGGAGCCGAATAGTGCGGATGCGCCTTCGCGGCTTCCAGGGTCGGTATGTAGCCGATGTTCTGCAGCGTGGGGCCGTAGGCAGCCTTGGTGCCGTCCTTCGCCGCGTTCTTCAAACGCAGCTCGATCGGGTCCATGCCCAGCTTGCGGGCCAGCTCGTCCATCGCGCTCTCGGTGCCGAAGGTGGAGATCGGCGCGCCGGGGGCGCGGTAGGCAGCAACCTTCGGACGGTTGGAGACCACATCGTAGCCGATGATGCGGACGTCCTTCAGGTCATACATGGCAAAGCAGGTCATGCAGCCCGGCTGCACCGGGGAACCCGGAAACGCGCCGGCCTGGAACTTCAGGATCGCCTCGGCGGCCACGATCGTGCCGTCCTTCCTGGCGCCGAGCTTGACCTCGATCACCCCGCCGGAGGTCGGGCCGGTGGCGCGGAACACGTCCTCGCGGGTCATCACCATCTTCACCGGACGGCCGGAGTGCTTGGACAGCGCCATCGCGACGGGTTCGAGATAGACCAGCGTCTTGCCGCCAAAGCCGCCGCCGATTTCGGACGGCATCGCGCGGATGTCGGACAGTTCCATGCCCAGCAGCTTGGCGCAGTAGGCCCGGACCATGAAATGGCCCTGGCTGGAGCTGTAGATGATCGCCTGGCCATCGGCGCCCACCGACACCACGCAGGCATGCGGCTCGATATAGGCCTGGTGCACCGGCTCGGTGGTGTAACGGCCCTCGACGATCACGTCCGCGGTCTTGAACGCGGCATCGACATCGCCCAGCGCGAACTGAACCCGCTTCGCGACGTTGGAAGGCTCGGTCGGCTGCGGCGTCGCGCCCTGGGTGAACAGGTCGTTGTGCAGCACCGGCGCGCCGGGCTTCATCGCTTCCTCGACGTCGATGACGAAGGGCAGCACGTCATACTTCACGTCGATCAGCGCCAGCGCCGCGTCGGCGATCTCCGATGTGGTCGCGGCGACGGCGGCCACGGCATGGCCGTGATACAGCACCTTGCCGCGCGCCATGACGTTGCGCGACAGGTCGCGGAAGTTCATCGGACCTTCGCCGACGAACGCCTCTTCCGAGGCAATGTCCGGGAAGTCCGCGGAAGTCACCACGGCCTTCACGCCCTTGAGCGCCAGCGCCTTGCTCGTGTCGATCGACACGATCTTGGCATGCGCGTGCGGGCTGCGCAGCAGCTTGCCCACCAGCATGCCGGGCAGCGCCTGGTCGGCGCCGAACACGGCGCGGCCGGTTACCTTGTCGACGCCGTCCGGGCGGATCGGGCGGGTGCCGACAACCTTCAGGTCAGCCTTGTTAAGATACGTCATAGATCAGGCTCCTCGCATTTCGGCGGCGGCGTCCATCACCGCGCGGATGATCTTGTCGTAACCCGTGCACCGGCAGAGGTTACCAGCCAGCCAGTAGCGCGCCTCCGTCTCGGTCGGGTCCGGATTACGGTCGAGCAGAGCCTTCGTCGCCACGATCAGACCTGGGGTGCAAAATCCGCATTGCAATGCAGCATGCTCCAGAAACTTGCGCTGCACCGGGTGCAGATCCTCGCCGGTGGCAATGCCCTCGATGGTGGTGATGTCCTTGCCCTCGGCCTCGACGCCGAGCACCAGGCAGGAACACACGACGCGGCCATCCATGATCACCGAGCAGGCGCCGCAGTCGCCGGAGCCGCAGCCTTCCTTGCTGCCGGTCAGGTGCATTTCATCGCGAAGGATGTCCAGCAGGCTCATCTGCGGCTCGGTCAGGAACTCCGCCGGTTCGCCGTTGATGGTGGTCGTAACGTGAATTTTGCTCATGGTCTCAGCCTCCTGCGCGCTTATAGGCGATGGCGGCGGCCCGTCGGGCCAGCACGCCAGCGATCTTGATACGGAAATCGATGGTCCCACGCTTGTCGGAAATCGGATTGCAGACCGCGCGGGCGGCGGCATCCAGCTTCGCCAGGGCGGCGTCATCCAGCTTGCTGCCGATCAGCGCCTTGGCGCCTTCCGGCACAAGCACCTGCGTCGGCGCAACAGCACCAAGCGCCACGCGGGCGTCGGTGATCACGCCGGAGGCATCCAGCGTCAGCGATACACCGGCGCCGACCACGGCGATGTCCATTTCGGTGCGCGGGATGAAGCGCAGATACGCGTCCGACGAACGAGGCGCCGGCTTCGGCAGGTGGAACTCCAGGATGAACTCGCCCTTGGCAAGCGAGGTGCGGCCGGGGCCGGTGACGATCTGCTCGACCGGCACGGCGCGCTGGCCGCCCGGGCCGACCACGATGGCGGTGGCGCGCGCGGCGATCATCGCCGGCACGCTGTCGGCCGCCGGGGACGCGTTGCACAAATTGCCGGCCAGCGAGCAGCGACCCTGAACCTGGGTCGAGCCGATCAGGCCGGAGGCTTCCACAACGCCGGGATAGGCGGCGTTCATGCCGGCATGTTCGCCGATCACCGAACAAGGCGTCGCCGCCCCGATCACGAAGCCGCCATCGACTTCCTTGATGCCCATGATGCCGGGGATCTTTTTGGTATCGACAATAATGTCGGGCTTGGTCCGGCCCGACCGAAGCTGCACGAGCAGATCGGTGCCGCCCGACATGATCTTTGCCAGACCCTGGGCACCTGCCAGGATGCCAACGGCCTCGTTGACGGAAGTGGGTGCTGCATAACTCAGACTGGACATGTTCGCTCCTGAATGCGCGCGCGCTGGCGTTGCTGGTTCGAACGACCAGCTCGAACCAGCGATACCCGACGGTAGCCCAGCTAGCAGCAGTGGTCGAGAGGGGCCCTGAAGCCTCAGGAACGGCTGCGGATGGCGGCCAGAAATGTCTCCAGCACAGCCAGGAACCCGGCGGGATTATCCGCGTGCAGCCAGTGCCCGGCATCTTTCAACGTGACGAATCGCGCCGAAGGGAACTCTGCGCGGATCAACGGGCGATGACCCGGCTGGATGTAGTTGGACCGCTCGCCGGCGATGAACAGCGCCGGGCCGGCATAGCTGTCGCCGGTGACGTTCCAGGCCTCGATCTCCGGCATCGCGGCCATGATCTCGGCCAACCCGATGCGCCAGGCCGGCCGAGGGCCGAGCACCAGGTTCTGCAGCAGGAAGCCGCGAGTGCCGTCCTCCGGGACTGCCGCCGAAAGCGCGGCGTCGGCCTGGGCGCGGGCAAGGCCAGGCGCCAGTTCCAACCCCGCCAGAGCCGCCACCACCGGGCGCAGATGCGGGGGATAGGTCACTGGCGCGATGTCGGCGACGATCAGCGCCGTGACGTCATTCGGCCGGTCCAGCGCCGCGCGCATCGCCACCTTGCCGCCCATCGAGTGCCCGACCAGCACCGCCGGCAGCGCCGCCAGCGCCGCCAGCGTCTCGATCACGTCGGCGGCCATCGCGGCGTAGCCGCCGACCGGCGCATGCGGGCTGGCACCGTGGTTGCGCAAATCCAGCGCGATGACGCGGTTCTGCGCCGCCAGCGCCTTCTGCACCGCGCCGAAGTTCCGCGCCGAGCCGAACAATCCGTGCAGCAGCACGACCGGTGGCCCCTCTCCCATCTCGACCGAATGCAGGATCATGGCCCTTGCCTCTCCGGAATAGCAGCGAACGCCGCACCTCCCAGGATCAGCGCCGAGCCCAGCAGCAGGTCCGGCGTCAGCCGCTCGCCCAACGCCAGGTTGGACAGGATCAGCCCGACCGCCGGCGTCACCAGGAAGCCGATCGAGGACACCACCGTCGGCAGGGCCGCACTGGCTTCCAGGATGCACCAGGTGCCGATCGGTCCGGCGAGCAGGCCGATATAGGCCAGCGACAGCCAGGCCCACGGATCGGCGCCGATGCCGCCCGAGGGGTCGCGCCAGACAAGCAATATGGCCAGCAGGATGGAGGCCAACGCGAAACACCAGGGCAGCAGCTCGATCATCGACATCTCTGGCCGCCAACCGCGCAACGTGATCGTCGTGATCGCAAAGGACATCGCCGCCAGCAGCAGGAAGCCATGACCGATCAGCACTTTCCGGCTGTCCCAGTCGATCGACCACGGTCCCATTAGCACCACCACCCCGGCCAGCCCCAGTAAGGCGGCGATCCAGCGTCGCGGCGGGATTCTTTCGTGCAGGACCAGCAGGGAAATCGGCACGACGAAGATCGTCGTGGTGTTGGCCAGGATCGCCGTGCGCCCGGCCGAGATCCAGTCCACCGCCAGATGCGCGAACGCGAAAAACGCCGCCAGCGACAGCACGCCGACCGTCAGCAAGGCCGGCAGGTCGCCCCGCTTGGGCAGATGCAGCCGATAGCGCAGCAGCACGACCGCCGTCACAGTGGCCAGCGACAGCACCGCCCTGCCCTCCGCAAACCACAACGGCGAGGTGCCGTGCAGCAGCGCATACTTCGCCGCCGGCCAGGCAGAGCTCAGCAACACCACCGACAGGCCCAACTGCAGCAACCCCGCGCGCGTAACACCACCCGCAGGGATTGCCGCCACACTCATGGTCAGTCGGCGATTTTCAGCATGATCTTGCCGATATGCGTGCTGCTCTCCATCAGGGCATGCGCCGCGGCAGCTTCAGCCAGCGGGAACACCTTGTGGATCACCGGCCCCGCACGCCCCGCCGACAGCACCGGCCAAACCTTCGCGCGCAACTCGTCCGCGATCTCGCCTTTCTGCGCCGTCGTGCGCGGCCGCATGGTGGAACCTGTCACGACCAGCCGCTTCACCATGATTGGCAGCAGATCGAAATTCTCCACCCGCGATCCCTGCAGGAAGGCGATCAGCACCAGTCGCCCATCCATCGCCAAGGAGCGGATATTGCGGGTGGCATAGGGGGCGCCGACCATGTCCAGCACCACGTCCACGCCGCGCCCGTCGGTCAGCCGCTTGATCTCCTCGGCAAAATCCGCCGTCCGATAATTGATGCCGGAAGCGGCCCCCAGCTTCACGCAGGCCGCGTTCTTCTCGTCCGATCCGGCCGTGACATAGACCGTCGCGCCGATTTCCTTGGCCAGTTGGATGGCGGTCACCCCGATCCCGCTGCTGCCGCCGTGGATCAGCACGCTCTCCCCGGCCTTCAGCTTCCCGGCCATGAACAGATTGGCCCAGACGGTGAAATAGGTTTCCGGCAGCGCTGCCGCGCGCAGCGCGTCGTAGCCGGCGGGCCAGGGCAAGGTCTGCGCCTCAGGCGCGGCAACATACTCCGCATAGGCGCCGCCATTGGTCAGCGCGCAGACCTTGTCGCCGATTTTGTAGCCCTTCACCGCCGCCCCGGCGGCCACCACCTCGCCGGCGGCCTCCAGGCCGATGATCTGGCTGGCGCCCGGCGGCACCGGATACTGGCCGAGCCGCTGCAGCACGTCCGGACGGTTCACCCCGACCGCCTGCACACGGATCAACACCTCGTCCGGCTTCGGCTGCGGCACGGGGCCTTCAACCAGCTTCAGAATGTCCGGCGCGCCGGACTTGGCGCCATCCGGTCCCTCGGCGGCGATATGCTTCATCGTTTGCGGCAGGCTCATGATCTTAGCTCCCCTTGCTGATGCGGGCTCCTACGTCGAAACTCCGCGCCGGAACAGATGGCGTCAAGCCGGAGCGCTGCCGCGACGGTTCCGGCCGCAGGAGGATGAAGACGAATGACATCGATCGATCCGATCACAGCCGAACTGTTCCGCAACGCCATCACCGCCATCGGCGACGAGATGTCGCTGACGATTTACCGCACCGCCTATTCCGGCGTGCTGAAGAACATCATGGACTACTCAACGGCCGTCTGCGACGCGCAGGGCCGGTTGGTCGCGCAGGGTCTCAGCCTGCCCGGGCATCTCTGCTCCATCCCCGTCGCCCTGCAGGCCGCACTCCGCCATTTCGGCGACGATATCGCCGAGGGCGACATCCTGATCCTCAATGACCCCTATGACGGCGGTATGCATCTGCCAGATATCTTTGTTTTCAAACCAATTTTCTCCGGTGAATCCATCGTCGCCCATGCCGCGACCATCTGCCACCACACCGATGTCGGCGGCCGCGTGCCCGGCTCCAACGCCTCCGACAGCACCGAGATCTATGCCGAGGGCCTGCGCATCCCGCCCCTGAAACTCTACGAGGCCGGGGTTCCCAACCAGACCCTGCACCGGATGATCGAGCGCAATGTCCGACTGCCAGGCCGGGTGTTCGGCGACCTGCGCTCCCAACTTGCCGCTTGCGAAATCGCCGCGCGCGGCATGGCGGACCTGCTGAGCCAGCACGGCGTCCACGGCGTGTGTGCGCTGATGAATGAAACCATGGACTACAGCGAACGCCTGACCCGCCACTGCCTGCTGGAATTGCCGGACGGCGAGGCAACCTTCACCGACTGGATCGACGACGATCAGATCGACCAGGGCGTGCCGATCAAGCTGGTCTGCACCGTGCGCAAGCGCGGTGATTCCATGGAATTCGACTGGACCGGCAGCGCGCCGCAGGTAAAAGGCGCGATCAACAACACCTGGAGCTACACCGCGGCATCGTCCTTCACCGCCGCGAAATCGGTGCTGTCGATCAACATGCCGAACAACGACGGCGTGTTTCGCGCCATCTCCGTCATCGCGCCGAAGGGCACCATTATGCACGGAGAACTGCCCGCCGCCTGCGCCGCGCGCGGCCTGACCGGGTTTCGCGCCGCTGACTGCGCCTTCGGCGCTCTGGCGCTGCTGTATCCCGACCGCGTGTTCGCCGCCTCTGAGGGCGGCAACACCGGCATCACCATCGGCGGCTACGATGCGGACAGGAACCCCTTCATCTACGTCGATTTTCTCTCCGGCGCCTGGGGTGCGCGGCCCTGGGCGGACGGTTTGGACGGCAACACCTCGATGTTCGCCAACATGGCGAGCTTCTCCGTCGAGGTAATCGAGGCGGAGAACCCGCTGGAAGTACTGGATTACGAAATGGTTCCCGACACCGCCGGCGCCGGCAGATACCGTGGTGGCGTGGCGCTGCGCCGCACCTGGCGCATGCTGGCCGAGGAAGGGATCCTGCAGGTCCGCGCCGACCGCCAGACCCACCGCCCGTACGGCCTCCAAGGCGGCGGCCCCGGAGCGGCCGGGCGCAACGTCCTCGATCCCGGCCTGCCGACCGAGGAAAGGCTGCACGGCAAGCTGACCATGACATTGCGGGCCGGCCAGATCTTCCGCCACGACCTGCCTGGTGCCGGCGGTTGGAGCGACGCGCTGGCCCGCGACTTTGCCGCCCTCGCCAAGGACCTGCGCGACGGCCTGGTAACGATCGCGGGAGCCGAGCGTGATTACGGGATCGTCGCCCACGGGGACCCGCCGGTCATCGACGAAGCCGCCTCCATCGCCCTGCGCGAGGAACAGCGGACCACACGGGCGCCTTTGCCCGATGTCGCGTTTCATTCGGCGGTTTCACAATAATGAATCTGCGCATCGGGATAGACATCGGCGGCACCTTCACGGATCTGGTCGCCATCGCCGCGGACGGCCGGGTGCTCACCCGCAAGACCGCCTCCACCCCGCACGACTATGGCGAGGGCATCGTGATCGGCCTGGCCGAATTGCTGGCACAGGCTGGCGGAACGGTCAGCGAGGTGCTCCACGGCACCACGATCGGCTCCAACACCATCCTGGAGGGCAAGGGAGCGCGCACCGCGTTGATCACCACCGCCGGTTTCCGCGATGTGCTGGAAATCCGCGACCTGCGCATGCCGCGCCTGTACGATCTGCACTGGACCAAGCCCGTCGCGCTCGTGGAACGGCGGATGCGCCTGACGGTCAACGAAAAAATGCGCCCGGATGGTTCCGTGGCAATCCCGCTCGACCCCAACAGCCTACAGGGCGCCATCGACTTCCTGCGCGCGGAGAACATCCAGTCACTGGCGATCTGCCTGCTGCATTCCTATGCCAATCCCGCGCATGAAAACGCGGTCGCGCAAGCCGTGGCCGCCGCGCTGCCTTCGATCGCGATCTCCAAAAGCTCCGAGATCTTACCGGAGATAAAAGAATACCCGCGCACATCCACCACGGTGGTGAACGCCTATGTGCAGCCGGTGGTGCGCACCTACCTCTCCGCGCTATCCGCCCGTTTGTCTGCGATGGGAATATCGGTGCCGCTGAAACTGATGCAGTCCAATGGCGGCCTGGCCTCGGCCGGCTTCGCGGCCGCACAGCCTGCCCATATCGTCGAGAGCGGCCCGGCCGCCGGCGTGGTCGGCGGCGCCGCCCTGGCCGCACGGCTGGCCGAGGACCGCGTCATTACCTTCGACATGGGGGGCACCACCGCCAAGGCCGGATTGGTAGAGAACGGCGAGGTGCTGCGCAGTGAGGCACTGGAAGTCGGCGGCGGCGTGATGACCGGCTCCCGTCTGTTGGTGGGTGCCGGCTACATGCTGAAATTGCCTGCCATCGACCTCGCGGAAGTCGGTGCCGGCGGTGGTTCGATCTGCCGTATGGATGCCGCTGGCGCCCCGAAAGTGGGCCCGGAAAGCGCCGGCGCCGATCCCGGTCCGGTCTGCTACGGCCGTGGCGGGACACACCCGACCATCACCGACTGCAACCTGGTGTTGGGCTACCTGGATCCCGCCGGGCTGGCCGGCGGCGCCTTGCCGCTGGACCGGGAAGCCGCACGCCGAGCAGTCGCACAGCATCTGGCCGAACCGATGCGATGCTCTGTCGAGGAAGCTGCTTTCGGAATGCTGCGGCTCGCGGCGGCCACCATGATGCGGGCGATCCGCGCGGTGTCGGTGGAGCGCGGCCGCGACCCCCGCCAGTTCACCCTGCTGGCATTCGGCGGCAACGGTCCGCTCTTCGCCGCCGCCATCGCCGCGGAACTCGGGATCCCGCAGGTGCTGATCCCGCCCATGCCCGGCCTGTTCTCCGCCTTCGGCCTGCTGGTCGGCGACACCGAGCACCATGTCAGCCGCAGCCTGCGCCTGCGCGTCGGCGCGGTTCCGGCTTCGGGCGACATCGCGCGGGTGCGGGACCTGCTCGACACATTGACCGCCGCCGGCGCGGAGCGTCTGCGCGAGGATGGATTTGGTGGTGACCAAAGCGCCTTCATCCTGTCTGGCGCTGCCCGCTATGTCGGCCAGTCCACGGAAATTCCGGTAAAACTGCCGATGACGGATGCGCCCGCGCTGCTTGCCGCGCTGCCGGCACTATTCGCCACCGAGCACGAACGGACCTACGGCTTTCGCGCCCCAGCGGACGAACCGGTGGAACTGATGGGATTATCGATGATCGCCCGCGGCATCCCGCGCCAGCCTCGCCTTCCGGACTCCATCCCACCTTCTATCGGTAAAGTGCCGAATTCGCGCCAGGCATGGTTCCCCGGCCCGGGCTGGATCGACACAAAAATCGTCGATCGCGCCAGCCTCGACGCCACCCCGCGTCCGGGGCCACTGATCCTACAGGAATACGACGCCACCTGCCTCCTGCCGCCTAGCGCTTCGGCGGTACTTGATGGCTTCGGCAACGTCCGCATTGGATTGCCGTAACGGGGGTTAACCATCCCCCTCAATATATCAAACTGAAGTTGCATTCCATTAAAATTACAACTAATTGTCGGTCGCGCAAGGTGATCTCGGAGGTGCAATCGTCCTGTAGTTTTATGCGTTTGCCACGAACCATTCCATACTTTCTTTGACACTAACGCGGCTTTCGCGGCCGACTTATCTTGCCCATAGTTACGGAGCCCTTTCGCTTTCAGGTGTGTCCATGTGGCGCGAGCTTACTTCGTCGCCGACAAGTCGCCTGCAATGGCCGCCTAGCAGAGGGTGGCGCCGCACAACTTGGAACGCCGTCGGCTCAACTGACATACCCTCCGAACGGACCATAGTTAATAGCCCAACGCAAGTTCGAGCGACGATCGTAAGCTTCCTTTGCCACGAGGGCGTGCTGCTCCCACTTGGCCGTGTCGCAATCATTAACCCGCAGGGCGTGCTCAATCACTCGTTGATACTCCTGCGGTGTGATAACTCTCTCGGCTAGTAACTGTTGAAAGCGGCCGAAGTGATGGATTGAACTACAGTCCTGGCAGACGAAATTGACGCCTTGTAGCATCGCGGTGCCAGTCGTTTCTGTCTCCGCGTAGTCCCACACCTCGTGGCCCTGGAGTGGTGCCAGACTGCCGCAAATGGCGCATCCAGGCTTGCTCCGAGCGGCTAAACCGTCCCGCAGTCTACGCCACCCCGCTTTCCCCAGCTTTGTGCGCAGGTTCAGATCCCATAACGGCTTGGGGATCAGTTCCATCTTCAGACGCAATTCCGCTCCGGGTCCTCGCTTCAGTGACTTCGAGCGAGACTTGGTCACGGTCGGGAACTCGTTTCGAGCGATGGTATCACGTTCCGTAGGTCCATCCCGATCAACGTCCGGGCAGATTCCTTAGCAGCCTGTTCCTCGCCTTCCTCTTGAGTAAGGAGCCGTAGGAACTGCCGCTCAATGATCCATCCGCCAGCCGCCCGTCGTTTGACGGGAAACCAGCCACACCAACCCACGTGCTCCAAATCCGGAGAACCATCCCCAATCCAAGTCCGGGTGCCGATTGCCGCGTTCAGGTGGCGAGTGCGGTCATATTGCTGCGGCCGGTCGAAATCACGCCGATAGCTATCGCAGATGCGGCGAACCTCGCGTTCGCAGAGTTGGTCGTCCTCCGGCCCGCGGTTGGCGACCATGACAAGCCTAGCCAGGGACTTAAGCGGAGTGTCAGGTCCGCGATAGACAGAGTCAATCGCAATATGCAGTTGTTTTACTCGGTAGGCGTCGGTCCGAGTCGGACCTGATGGGCGGCCACGCTGACCTTTCGGCAATACATCACTGCGATCTCCCATGAAGCCTCCCCCTCTTTTCTGGTTGCGTGAGCGGGAGGATGACACGCTGGCTACAAGCGGTCGCTTACGATATAATGGATCTTTCGCATATTAGAATTGCAAGTAACGCATATCGCATTGGGTTCGCCGCGACGATTTCCTCTCGCTCTGCGAGGACAGGCGACAACTAAGCGCCAAACTGGTGTATGTGTCGAAATCTTGGGCTGTCTGCACTGGCGGGTCTCGCTCGCTTTGCTTGCAATTGGGAAGACTCAGTCTCTAGAGTTCCGTTGTAACGAACCCTCAATGCTTCGGCCCGGTGCCGTTCTGACATGCAGGTGTTGACTCGGCAGTACCCAAGCAGGGAAACCAGAACGTCCCTCCATCAGGTCCCCGCATAAGGCGTGGGTTCGTCATTCCAGCGGGTGGCTGTGGACGCGCGTATCCACTGAACGCCCCGCCGAGGCGCGCTGCCACGCAAGCGGCGTGAACCGCAGGATCGCTCCACTCACGATAGGGCACGCAAGGGACACTTTCTAATTTTGGTACCGCTGTCTGCGACTGTTGCTGTGACGCCGGTGGAATCGGTTGCTGCGACGCCTGCGGCCCTAGGGTGATATTGGCAACAGCCGGCTGACAGTACCAGATGTGGCGGTTATCTCCGGTTTCAGCCGAAGCAGTCCGGGTTATGTAGGTCATGCACGCAGCCATTGACGATTCGGTTGCCATTTGTCTCGGCATACCGGAACCAAGCATCATCATGATGAGAAAAACTACGTGGGTCACAATACCCGCTTCCTATTTGCTTTGCTGCGCCAGATTCGCGCCCCGGCCCAGTGGTGCCCTGGGTAAGCCTGCCAGATCCCTGATAATACAGGAATATGACGCAACCTGCCTTGTGCTGCCGGGCGCTGTGGCCGCGCTCGACGCCTTCGGCAATATCCGTCTCGCGGTGGCCTGACCGCGACGGTCATCCCACGGGTCAGGTCCGGCTATTGGCCGCCATCAGCATGGCCGACGGCAGCCAGGCCCGGGTGACGATCCATGTTCCGTGCCGGAACGCCAGTTGCATCCGCAATTCGCTGTCCGATCCCGTCTGGCCGGGTAGGCCGACCGCGACATCGAACCGCGTGGGCGAGTGGAAGAACGCCCAGTTCACGCTCATCCGCGGCCAGGAAGCCGCCGGGAAACGCGTCGAATTTACTGCGGAAACAAGAGATTCCGGCGTGATATTCGCATCTACCGCATTCGCGGCAACACCGCGCACGAACGAATATCCGAACGGGCGCAGCGCGGCTTCCTTGCCCGGCCGCTCCGGCGGAAGATCCGCCACTGCGTCACAAATATCTTCCTTGACCCCTTCGCGAACCGAATCCCAGGACACCAAGGTCGACAACGCCCGGGAATCGCCCGCGGAAATCGCGCTCGCAAGGCGATAGAGCGTGACATACGGATAGGCGACATACGCAACCGCGACGCCTGCCA
>JBBIQA010000040.1:15771-27651 GCA_037442565.1 Rhodospirillales bacterium | reverse complement strand
GTGGCCCACATCGCCAGGCCCTTGTTGGGGAAGATGATTTCCACATCCACGCCGTCGCCGCGATTGTCCTTGATACGATCGGCCACCTCGGCGCCGGCCTTGGAGCGCACCCAGTCCTCGCCCTCGAAGCTGGAGACGCGTACGCGGTCGGGGCGGTAGCCCTCGCAATAGCGCCACTGCACGCCCTGCTCATCGGTGATGATGCGCGGCACGCGTTCCTTGTATTTCGCATCGATCCGCTTTTCCCACAGGTCGGGCGGTTCGTTGGCATGGCTGTCGGTGGACACCATGAAGTATTTCTTCGGATCGCCGACGCGTGCCGTGCGGCTCCAGCCGGCATGGCCGGGGGTTTCCAGGCGCCAGAGGTTCGGTGGGTTGATGGCGACTTCGTTCATCGATGTCTCCTGTTTATACGGTTTTCCATTGGACGAGAGTGAACGGAGGCGAGGCGTCGTGGTGGTGCTCGAACACCGCCTCTACGGCGGCGCCGATCGTAACGGTCTGCTTCGGGTCCCCGAGCAGGTTCCCGATCATGCGGATGTTGCCGTATTGCGGCAGCTCGACCAGCACGATGATGTAGGGGCCGTGGCCCTTCAGCGCGGGGTGCACCGGATGCCAGGCGCGTTCCCAGCTGTAGATGCGGCCCTTGCCCTCGATCTTCTCCCAGCCCATGTCGAAGCTGCGGCAATGGTGGCACATCCATTCCGGCCCCCATTGCCAGCCCTTGCAGGCGTTGCAGCGCTGGACCCAGAGTTCGCCCTTGTGCGCACCTTCCCAGTATTGTGTGCTCAGGCCGTCAACTTCGGGAACCGGAATGGGCAGGCCAGGCGGGAGATAGGACGCGCTCACAGCGTGGCCTCCGATCCGAAAATACAGTTGCTGACAGGTGTAACCATCGGTCCGGCGATCACCATCGAAACGTCCACCTTCGGCACCTGGGCGGTGGAGGTGCCGCGCAGCTGGCGCACCGCCTCCAGCTGCAGCTCCAGCCCGTGCATGTAGCACTCGGCCAGGTTGCCGCCCGAGGTGTTCATCGGCAGCTTGCCGGAAGGGGCGAGGAAGTTTTCCAGCACGGAGAACTCGTTGCATTCGTCGGGCTTGCAGAACCCGTGCTCGACCAGGCTCATCAGCACGCCGCCGGTGAAGTTCTCGTAGTTCTGCAGCACGTCCACATCCGACGGCTTGACGCCGGCCATTTCGTAGAGCCGCGGCCCGACGGTCGCGAAGGTGGAGGAGCCGTAGTTCGGCACGTTGTGCGACGGCGCGCCGGCGCGATGGTCCGATCCGCCGGCGGCGCCGAGCAGATACACCGGGCGGTGCGGAAAATCCTTCGCCCGCTCGGCCGGCACCACCAGCAGCGCCGCGGCGCCGTCGTTCTCCTGGCAGCAATCGAACAGGTGGAACGGCTCGACGATCCAGCGCGAGGCGTCATAGGTCGCCTCGTCCAGCGGGCGGCCATACATCACCGCGCGCGGGTTGGACTGGGCGTGGTGATACGAGGCCAGCGCGATGGCGCGCAGCGCCTCCTGCTTCACGCCGTGATCGTGCATGAAGCGCATCGTCTTCATGGCGAATTTCTGCGCCGGGGACATCAGGCCATAGGGCGTCATCATCGCCGCGTCGCCGGAGATGGTGGGCGTTTGCGCGCCCTGGCCGAAGCGGGCGAACTGCCCCTGCGCCAGCGAGCGGAACACCACCACGCAATCGGACAGCCCGCCGATCACCGCCGCCGCGGCGTTGCCGACCGCCGCGCCGCCGCCACCGCCGCCGCCGCCCCACTGCATGTTGGAGAAGCGCAGTTCCTTGGTGCCGAGCGCCGCCGCCAGGCGGGACGGGTCGTTGCGATCGTTGCTGTAGGACGCGAAGCCGTCGATCTCGCGCGGGTCCATGCCCGCGTCGGCGCAGGCGTTCATGATCGCCATCAGCGCCAGCTTGAATTCCGAATGCGGCGCCATGCCATGCTTGTAGTAGTCGGTCTCGCCGATGCCGACGATCGCCACCTTGCCGCGCAGGCTGCGGGCGTTGCTTGAACTCATTCTCTCTCCCTCAGCCGCGCTGATGCGGCCATTGTCGAACTCGGCGGCGCTGCCGCGATCCTGGTTAGGCGGATAGCCTACCCACGAGTAGCGGCGCTTGCAAAGGGTCATTACGAGCCATCCCGCCATCCCAAGGAGGGCGTAACCGAAGCTTCTCCACGGCATGCCTGCGCGGGCGAGACAGCAAGGCTTTGGCTGACTATAAGGCGCGCATGGCCCCCATCCGATTGCTGACCTTCTCCACGTTGTTTCCCAACAGCATCCAGCCCAACCACGGCATTTTCGTGCAGAACCGTCTCCGCCATCTGGTTGCGAGCGGCGAGGCGGTCAGCACCGTGGTCGCGCCGGTGCCGTATTTTCCCTCCACTTCGCCGCGCTTCGGCGCCTGGGCGAAGCACGCCGCCGTGCCGCGGCTGGAGCACCGCCATGGCCTGACCATCCATCATCCGCGCTATCTGGTGATCCCGAAGATCGGCATGACGATCGCGCCCTGGCTGCTGTATCGCGCGGCACTGCCCTATGTCTCCGGGCTGATCGCGAGGGGTGAAACATTCGATGCGATCGACGCACACTACTTCTATCCCGACGGTGTGGCCGCGGTGTGGATGGCGCGGAAGCTGAACCTGCCGGTGGTGGTGACCGCCCGGGGCACGGACGTGAACCTGATCCCGCAATACAAGCGTCCACGGCGGATGCTGCAACAGGCGATCGCCGGCGCCGACGCGGTGGTCGGTGTCAGCTCGGCGCTGCGCGACGTGCTGCTGGAGCTTGGCGCGGATCCGGCCAAGGCCGTCACGCTGCGCAACGGCGTGGAGACCGGCGTGTTCCGCCCGCTGCCGGACCGTGACGCCATCCGCGCCAGTCTCGGGCTCACCCGCAAGACGCTGATCTCCGTCGGCTACCTGATCGACCGCAAGGGCCATCACCGCACCATCGAGGCGATGAAGAGCCTGCCGGAATTCGAGCTGATCATCGCAGGCGAGGGGCCGGACCGCGCGAAGCTGCAGGCGCAGATAGACGAGGGTGGCCTGGCGGACCGGGTGCGTCTGCTCGGCTCGCGCCCCCACGCCGAGCTTCCGGCTCTCTATAACGCCGCCGATGCCATGGTGCTGGCATCCTCGCGCGAGGGCTGGGCGAACGTGCTGCTGGAAGCCATGGCCTGCGGCACTCCCGTGGTCGCCAGCAATATCTGGGGCAACCCGGAAGTGGTGCAGAACCGCAATGCCGGGGTGATCTACGACCCGAACACGCCCGAAGGCATCGTGGCAGGCGTGCGCGACTTATTTGCCGATCCACCCACCCGGGCCGCCACGCGGGCCTACGCCGAGCCGTTCAGCTGGGACGACACCACGGCTGGACAGCTGGCGTTGTTCCGCCGGGTGTTGGCCGGGCGCAAGTAAAGCTGGGGCAGAGCCCCAGCCGCGGCTGCGCCCTACACACCCTGCCAGACAGGGGACCGTTTGGTCAGGAATGCGTCCATTCCCTCGCGGAAATCCGCGCTGGTGTAGCATTTGACGATCAGGTCTTCGTCGGTGTGATCGCCTTCGCCCAGGCGGCGCAGGGCTTCCTTGGTTACACTCAGCGTCAGCGGCGCGTGGCCGGCGATCAGCTGCGCGAGTTCGGTCGCGCGGGCGGCGAGGGCGTCGGCGTCGGGCAGCACTTCGCTCAGCAGGCCGATTTTCCGGGCCTCCTCGGCGTCCACGAGGCGGGCGGTGAAAATGATGTCCTTCACCCGGGCCGGGCCGATCAGGGCCGACAGCCGGGCATAATTGGACATCGACAGGCAATTCCCCAGCGTGCGGGCGATCGGAAAGCCGAAGCGGGCGTTGGCGGCGCCGATCCGCAGGTCGCAGCAGGCGGCGATGGCCGCGCCGCCGCCGGTGCAGGCGCCGGCGATGGCGGCGATGCTGGGCACGCGGCAGCGTTCCAGCGCGTTCAACACCCGGTCGATCCGCGCCTCGTAGGCGATGCCGTCCTCCGGTTTGCTGAAGGCGCGGAACTGGGAGATGTCGGTGCCGGCGGCGAAGGCCTTCTCGCCCATGCCGGTGAGGATCAGGGCGCGCATCGAGGGGTCTTCGTGCGCCTGGGCGCAGATCTCCGCCAGGCGCTCGTACATCGGGAAGGTCAGCGCGTTGCGCGCCTGCGGCCGGTTGAAGACGATGCGGCCGATGCCGTCCTGCACCTCATAGAGAAGTTCAACGGTCATGGGCGGTCCTGTCCTGTCGTGATTGGAGGGGGCGTTCACGGAACCTACCAACCCGCTTGTATCCTGGCCACCGGAGGCCGCCCCGGCCCGATTCGCGTCCCTTTACCCGACTCCTGCGCTCAGGTAAGAGTCGCGCACTTGTGTTGCAGCATGGGTGGCTGCCTGGGCGGTCATGGGCTCTCGCTCCGCCGTGCCGGTATCGCTGGTTTGCCCTGGCGGATGGTTGAAGGAGCGAGGGTTTGCCCCTAGGTTCCCGGCCAACACGCCAGAAGCCGGACCGGAACTGCCCGGTTTGCCGGGCCAACAACAGGCCAGCGGCACCGAAAGGCAGTCTTTCTGGTGAGGGAGAGGAGTTCGTCTTGCAGCCGACCGATATTCGTGATCCCGACTATTTCCATAAAGTGGTCGATTGCCAGTGGGCCTGTCCCGCGCATACCCCGGTCCCCGAGTATATCCGCCTGATCGCCGACGGCCGCTATGCCGACGCGTATATGATCAACTGGAAATCCAACGTGCTCCCGGGCGTTCTGGGCCGTACCTGCGATCGCCCGTGCGAGCCGGCCTGCCGCCGCGGCCGGGTGGACGAGGAGCCGGTGGCGATCTGCCGCCTGAAGCGCGTCGCCGCCGACTACAAGGGTGACGTCTCGGCCCGCATGCCGCCCAAACCCACCACCCGCAACGGCAAGCGGATTGCCTTGGTGGGCGCCGGCCCGGCCTCGCTGACCGTGGCGCGCGACCTGGCGCCGCTCGGCTATGAGATCGTGATGTTCGACAGCGAACCCCGCGCCGGCGGCTTCATCCGCAGCCAGATCCCGAAGTTCCGCCTGCCCGAGGAAGTGATCGACGAGGAGGTTGGCTATATCGTCGATCTTGGGATCGAGACCCGCTACGGCCAGCGCATCGACAGCCTGAAGGGCCTGCTGGCCGAGGATTACGATGCGGTGTTCGTCGGCTGCGGCGCCCCGCGCGGCCGCGACCTGGACATCCCGGGCCGCCGCGAAGCCGCCGCCAACATCCATATCGGCATCGACTGGCTGTCATCGGTGTCGTTCGGCCACGTCACCAGCATCGGCCGGCGCGTCATCGTGCTTGGCGGCGGCAATACCGCGATGGATTGCTGCCGTTCGTCCCGCCGCCTGGGCGGGGAACAGGTGAAGGTGATCGTGCGCAGCGGCTTCGCCGAGATGAAGGCGTCGCCCTGGGAAAAGGAAGACGCGCTGCACGAGGACATTCCCATCCTCGACTTCATGGTGCCGAAGGAGTTCGTGCACGACCAGGGCAAGCTGACCGGCATGATGTTCGAGAAGGTGCGCGCCGAATACGACGACAAGGGCCGCCGCAAGCTGATCCCGACCGGCGAGCCGGATACCTTCGTGGAGGCCGATGACGTGCTGATCGCCGTCGGCCAGGAGAACGCCTTCCCCTGGATCGAGGCGGATGCCGGGCTGGAATTCGACAAATGGGGCATGCCCAAGGTGGACGAGACCACCTTCCAATCCACCAACCCCAAGGTCTTCTTCGGCGGCGACGCAGCCTTCGGCCCGAAGAACATCATCTGGGCCGTGGCGCACGGGCACCAGGCGGCGATCTCCATCCATAAATTCTGCGAAGGCGAGGATGTCGCCGACCGGCCGGCGCCGATGGTCACGCTGGTCAGCCAGAAGATGGGCATCCATGAGTGGAGCTATGACAACGACGTCTCCAACGACGACCGCTTCAAGGTGCCGTTGAAGGAGAAGGAAATCGCGCTGCGCTCCATCAAGACCGAGGTGGAACTGGGCTTCGACGACAAGCTCGCCTTCAAGGAAGCGCAGCGCTGCCTGAACTGCGACGTACAGACGGTGTTCACCGAGGCGGCCTGCATCGAGTGCGACGCCTGCGTCGATATCTGTCCGGTGGATTGCATCACCTTCACCGAGAACGGCGAGGAAGCCGAATTGCGGGTCCGGCTGACCGCGCCGGCGAATAACCTGACCCAGGAACTCTACGTCTCCGACGCGCTGAAGACCGGCCGGATCATGGCGAAGGACGAAGACCTTTGCCTGCATTGCGGGCTTTGCGCCGAACGTTGCCCCACCGGTGCGTGGGACATGCAGCGCTTCCTGTTCGATATGACCCAAGCTGCCACGATGAAGGCGGAACACGCATGCTCCAGAAGCTAGAACGTCCCGCCCTGCAGCGGATCAACGACTTCGTCGTCAAGTTCGCCAACGTCAACGGATCGGGTTCCGCCAGCGCCAATGCCCTGTTCGGCAAGTCGGTCGTCCGCATGGGCGTGCCGGTGGCCACGCGCAACATCTTCCCCTCCAACATCCAGGGCCTGCCGACCTGGTACGAGGTGCGGGTGACCGAAGCGGGCCACATGGGTGCGCGCGGCGGTGCCGACCTGATGGTGGCGATGAACCCGCAGACCTGGAACGAGGACGTCGCGTCCATCGTGCCGGGCGGCTATCTGCTGTACGACAGCACCAAGGCGATGCCGGCGTCCCGCTTCCGCGAGGACATCAACGTCATCGGCGTGCCGCTGACCGAGATGTGCAACGCCGCCTACACCGACAGCCGCCAGCGCCAGCTGTTCAAGAACACCATCTATGTCGGAGCTATTTCGGCGCTGCTGGACATGGAGATCGGTGTCACGGAGCAATTGCTCAATGAGCAGTTCAAGGGCCGCGACAAGCTGATCGCCGCCAACGTCGCCGCTTTGCACATGGGCCGGGACTGGGCCAAGGCCAATCTGGACTGCCCGATCGGCCTGCGTGTGCGCCGGTCCGACAAGGTCGGCGACAAGATCATCATCGAAGGCAATGCCGCCGCCGGCCTCGGCGCGGTCTATGGCGGGGCCACGGTCTGCGCCTGGTATCCGATCACCCCGTCCACCTCGCTCGCCGAGGGGTTCCAGCGCTATTGTTCGCGCTACCGGGTGGACAAGGAAACCGGCACCAACAAATTCGCCATCGTGCAGGCCGAGGACGAACTCGCCTCCATCGGCATGGTGATCGGCGCCGCCTGGAACGGCGCGCGCGCCTTCACCGCCACCTCCGGTCCCGGCATCTCGCTGATGCAGGAATTCTTCGGCCTGGCCTATTTCGCCGAAATCCCGGCGGTTATCTTCGATGTGCAGAGGGCGGGGCCGTCCACCGGCATGCCGACGCGCAACCAGCAATGCGACCTGCTGTCCTGCGCCTATGCCTCGCACGGCGATACCAAGCACGTGCTGCTGTTCCCCGAAGATCCGTATGAGTGCTTCGAGATGGGCGCGCAGGCCTTCGACCTTGCCGACCGGCTGCAGACCCCGGTCTTCGTCCTGCTCGATCTCGACATCGGCATGAACGAGCGGCTGTGCAAGCCGTTCAAATGGGACGACAGCCGCCAGCTCGATCGCGGCAAGGTCATGACCGCCGAGGACCTGGAAGCCGGCAAGGTCTTCGGTCGCTACCTGGATGTGGACGGCGACGGCATCGCGTACCGGACGCTGCCCGGCACCCATCCGACCAAGGGCGCCTTCTTCACCCGCGGCACCTCCAAGGACCGCTATGCGCGGTATACCGAGGAAGGTGCTGCCTATGCCGACAACATGCAGCGGCTGCTGAAGAAGTTCGACACCGCCAAGGATCTGGTCCCCAGCCCGGTGGTGAAGATCTGCCCGGACACGACGCGGATGGGGGCGATCTATTACGGCTCCACCTCGCCGGCGATGCTGGAAGCCTGGGAACTGCTTGCCGAGCAGGGCATCCATCTCGACCTGCTGCGGGTCCGCGGCTTTCCTTTCAACGATGCGGTGGCCAGCTTCATCGCCAATCACGACCAGGTCTTCGTCGTCGAGCAGAACCGCGACGCGCAGTTGCGCCTGATGCTGATCAACGAACTCGAAATCGACCCGAAACGTCTGACCCGGGTGCTGCACTACGATGGCTCGCCGATCACCGCGCGCTTCATCGCCGATGATATCGCCAAGAAGGCGGATGCCAAATTCGTCCTGCCGACCAGGGAGACCGTCCGATGAGCTATCTTCCGAAGCCGAAGCTGCGCGGCCCCGACCAGCCCACCAACGCGCTGGGCTATACGCGGCGCGACTATGAAGGCCCGATTTCCACGCTCTGCGCCGGCTGTGGGCATGACAGCATCAGCGCCGCCATCGTGCGCGCCTGCTTCGAGCTGGATCTGCCGCCGCACCGCATCGCCAAGCTGTCCGGCATCGGCTGCTCGTCGAAGACGCCGACCTACTTCCTCGGCGCGTCGCATGGTTTCAATTCGGTGCATGGGCGCATGCCCTCGGTGCTGACGGGCGCCAATCTGGCGAACCGGGACCTGATCTATCTCGGCGTTTCCGGCGACGGCGACAGCGCCTCCATCGGCATCGGCCAGTTCCTGCACGCCATCCGCCGCGGCGTGAACATGGTCTATATCGTCGAGAACAACGGCGTGTACGGCCTGACCAAGGGGCAGTTCTCGGCCACGTCCGACCGGGGTGCGAAGAGCAAGCGCGGCGTGATCAACCATGACGAGGCCATCGACATGGTCGCCATGGCGCTGCAGATGGGAGCGACCTATGTCGCGCGCAGCTTCTCGGGCGACAAGACCCAGTTGATCCCGCTGATCCAGGGCGCGCTGGAGCATCCAGGCGCCGCCTTCATCGATTGCATTTCCCCGTGCGTGGCGTTCAACAACCATGAGGGCTCGACCAAGAGCTACGACTACGTGCGCGCGCATAACGAGGCGGTGAACCAGCTGGACGTGATCACCGGACGGGACGAGATCACCGTCGATTATGCTCCGGGGACGGTGGAACTGGTTACCCAGCATGACGGCTCGGTTCTGCAACTGCACAAGCTGGCGCAGGATTACGACATACATGACCGCGGCGCCGCCATGGCCCATCTGCAGGGCAAGCGGGAGCTTGGCCATATTCCGACCGGGCTGCTGTTCGTCGATCCCGAGCCGCAGGAAATGCATGGCTACCTGAAGACCAGCAGCCGGCCGCTGAATGCGCTGGGCGAGGCCGACCTGGTTCCAGGCTCGGCGGCGCTGGAAAAGCTGAACGCCAGCCTGCGGTAGGGCATTCCGGCCGCGCGCGGCCCAAGAAAGAAAAGCGCCTGTTCCCAGCCAGGGAGCAGGCGCTTTTTTGGTTGATCAGGTCACCCGGGTTGTTTCGGTGCAAACGGAAGCGGACCCAGGCTTGGTCATGTCATACGGTTGCGATATACAGAAACACGATAGTCGGCCTGAGGGCATACGGAGATGGCGGCCAGGTAGATGCTTGCACTGAACCTCCAATCTGCCTTGCTGCGCGGTCTCGATGCCGCCACGGATACGCTGGGGTTGCTGGACAAGAAGTTTGACCCCGACCGTCTGATCGCGGCGGCGCGACGGGAAACCGGCCTGCACGATTTCGGCGACGAGACGTTCCGCGAACCCCTGGACCATCTGCTGCGCGCCTGTGCCGAGGAGGCCAGCCTGGGTGTCATCGGGCGTTTCGCGGCAAGTTGGGACAGCCGCAGGTTTCTGGCCAATCTGCTCCGGATGGAGCAGGCCGAGGACCGTACCCGGAACATTCTCGCCGAGCCGATCCGGCGCCCGGTTTTCATCACCGGCCTGCCGCGCAGCGGAACCACGTTTCTGCACAAGCTGATGATGCTCGATGCCGCCAACCAGGTTCCGCGGGTGTGGGAGACGATCTATCCGTATCCGCTGCGTGAGTCGGACGGCACCGACCCCCGGCGCCGGATCGAAAAAGTCGATCGCCAGCTTCGATCCTTCGAGCGGCTGGCCCCCGAATTGCCCAGCATGCACCCGATCGACGCGACCTCGCCGCAGGAGTGCAGCGAGGTTACCGCCCACGTATTCGCCAGCCTGCGTTTCGACACGACCTATCGCGTCCCGAGCTATCGGCACTGGCTGGACCGCACCGGGCATCTGCAAGCGTATCGGTTCCACAAGCGTTTCCTGCAACATCTCCAGCACCGCTCCGGTGGCGAGCGCTGGGTGCTGAAATGCCCGGATCACGTGTTCGCGCTGGATGCGTTGCGCGCGGTCTATCCCGACGCGCGGCTGGTGTTCGTGCATCGGGACCCGGTGCAGGTCCTGCCGTCGGTCACGCGCCTGACGGAGGTTCTGCGCCGCCCGTTCACGCGTCGCATCGACCGGCTGGAGATCGGCCGCCAGGAAAGCGCACGCTGGCTGGAGGGTGTCGGGCACATGGTCCGCGCCGCCGAGGCCGACCCGTCGGTGATCCATGTCCGGTATTCCGACCTTGTCGCGGATCCCCTGTCCGCCGTGGAGGGTCTGTATGCGCGCCTGGACCTTCGCCTTCCTGGTCCGGCGGCCGACGCGATCCGGACGACGACGCAGGCCGAGCCCAAGGGGGGCTACGGCGTCAATCGCTATTCTCCGCAGGACTACGGTCTTGATCTCGCGCAAGAGGCGGAGAAATTCGCCTTCTACACGGAGTATTTCAGCGTAGAAGCGGAAGGCCGGCGGACGCCGGCGGCTGGCCGCGCCTGACCGGACTTGCCGCGCAAAGGACCCGAATTCGTCATGGATGACCAAGCCCCGCACGCACCGGACATCGCCACGATAAGCGGCGAGTGGAGGCCGCCACCCAGCCCCGATGCCAGCGCGGCCGTTGTTGAGCAAGCCGACCGCGCCGCCCGCCGCTGGATCGCGGCGGAGCCGGGCCCCGTTGCCGCTGGCAGCGATCTGCACATGCGGATCACCTGCCGCATGTTCCGCGAGACCTTCAATCCGTACAAGCCCTCGGTGATCGATTGGCCGAAGCTGACGCCGGAGGCGAGGGACCGGCTGGTCAATCTGCCGATCTGGGACATCGCGGTGCAGACGGAAGGCAAGGCCCGGCTGCGCATGCAGGCCTACGGCGAGGGCCTGGCGGATGCGGAGTGGCGCGAGGCGATCGAGCAGAACGCATGGGAGGAAGGCCGGCACCGGGAGGTGCTGTCCAGCCTCGTCGCGGCTTACGGCATCGAGCTTGCGCCGGAACCCGTCTACCATCATCCCAGCGACACGGAATGGGCCTACCTGGTCACCGGCTATTCCGAATGCATCGACAGCTTCTTCGCCTTCGGCCTGTTCGAGACGGCCAAGCGCTCCGGATTTTTCCCGGCGGACCTGGTCGATACGTTCGAACCGGTCATCCAGGAGGAGGCGCGCCACATCCTGCTGTTCGCCAACTGGCTCGCCTGGCACCGCAGGCGCCTGCCGATCTGGCGGCGGCCGTGGTTCGAACTGCGGGTCGCTGCGGTATGGATGTTCCTGGCATGGGAGCGTGTCGGCATCGCGCGCGGCATGGATGACGGCAAGGCCAAGCCCGCCGACAACAACTTCACCCTGACCGGCAGCAAGGCGGTCAGCGATATCGACCTCAGCGTGCGGGAACTGATGGCGGTTTGCCTGGAAGAGAACGACCGCCGCTTCGCCGGCTACGATCCACGGCTGCTGCGTCCGACCACCACGCCGGCGATTGCCCGGCTGTTCTGCCGGCTTACCGGCTGGCGCAGCGCCGGCGCTGCGCCAGCCGGTTGAGGGTGGCGGGCGAATTTGCGGCCTTTGCCCCGTGAATCAGCAAGGGCCCCGCTCGGGGCCCTTGCCATATCCATAACACAGCCTTGTAACGTCTTGCCTCGG
>JBBIQA010000040.1:0-15761 GCA_037442565.1 Rhodospirillales bacterium | reverse complement strand
GCCTGTTCCAAGTCGCTCTCGACGCGCGCCGGAGCCGGCGCCTCGCCGGCCGGTTGAGGGCGCGGGTGAAGTTGCGGCTTTGATCGGTGAAACAGCAAGGGCCCCGTTCGGGGCCCTTGCCATATCCTTGAGACAACCTTGTAATGTCCTGCCTCGGCCGGTTCAGCCCCGGCGGCGGCGGACGGCGAGGCCAAGGCCGAGCAGGCCGACGCCGAGGACCGCGAGGCCGGCCGGCTCCGGCGTCTCGACGATGAAGTTGAAGTCACCGAATTTGATGGTCCCCAGGAAAGTACCAGTGACCGACGAGACTCCTGGCGGGAGATAGAACGTAGCCGAGCTGTAATTGGCGTTCCCGAGCGCGGCGTTGATGTCGTTGACACTAGTGCTGCAGCCGGCACAGGGAACCGAGGTGAGACCGCCAGGCAGGCCTGCCTGCCCAGGGTTCTGTGGAGCGGGACCAAAGGGGCTCGCCGCCGGGACCATCGCCACGCCGTTGTCGAACAACTGGAACCGGTCACCCGATGTTTCCACATCCGTGATGGTGAACGTTCCGCCGCTGGACGTTGTAATTACCCAGGCCGGCGCGGGCGCCGCCACGGCATTGCCGAACGCGGGCCAAGGCAGAATCGGGCCATGTGTTCCGGGATTGCCCCCACCGAGCAGCGGGCTTCCGGTTGCGGCAAAGTTGCCCGCGTACCACTGGTTCACAACGATGTTATCGGCGCGAGCCGGGACGGAAACCGAGGCGAGCGCGGCAATCGCGGCGCCGGCCAGAAGAACATTCTTTAACACGCTATGGATCCTCCACAAACTGTTGAAACACCAGCAAAAATCGGGCCTCACCCAAAGTAAATGCTAGCGTAGTAACGGGTCACTTGCAGCGGAGTGATGCTCGATGGGACGACTTAGCTGAAAATGTCAGTATCAGGTTTTACAACAAATTACAAGCGGTAATGAAAGATCGATTAGCCATACGGTCGGGTCCTCTCCGGTTTCATGCCGCGGATCTTGGAAATCTTGGCGCCCGCTTGCCGGTGATTACGGGCCGAACACGGTATCACCTGTTGCAGCCATGTAATTGCGCCAGCCATGTCATCCCGGCTAGCCTGCGTCCTCGCCATGTTTGTCACAACTCCACGAGGGGCGAACCGATGGCCGGTCCGGTGAGCAAGATCAAGACATTGACAGCGGCCGGACCGCCAAAGGCGCTCGTGCCGTCGGCGGTTACCGAGGCCGGGCGCATCGCCGAAAGTTTCTTTCGCGTGCAGCGTTCCCTGATTGCGCCGGCGGCCCCGGCGGCCGAAGCGGCGGCGGGTGTCAGGCCTCAGCCGCAGGGTCAGGCGGTAGATCCGCCAGGCGTGCCCGCACCGGTCAAACCGTCCAAGGCGCGCGCCCGGGCGGCCTACGAGCTGGCGGTTCAGGGGGTTCGGCTCTCCCGGCAGGGGCGGTATGCCCAGGCGATCGCGCCGCTGAAGCGCGCCGTGGAGATGGATCCGACGGTCGCGGTCACGCAACATAATCTGGGATATGCCTGTCTGATGTCGGGCCGGCTGGCGGAAGCGATGAGCGCGTTCCACGAGGCGCTGCGCCTCGATCCCGGTCTGGTTAGCACCCATAACCACCTCGCCGTTGCCCTTGATCAGCTGGGCCGGCAGGACAAGGCCCTGGGCGCGTACGAGAAGACGGCACAACTGGCGCCGGAGCGTGCGGACGTGCTGTTCCGCCTGGGACAGCTCTATCAGGCCCGCGGCCGCGGGAACGATGCGGCGGCGGCCTTCCGCGCGGCCGCGGCCGCGACGGCCGGGACCCCCTGGTCGCGGATCAGCGAGGCTTGCGCGGCGGATGCGGCGGGGGAGGGGGAGCAGGCGCGGGCCCTGTTGCGTGCGGTGATCGCCGAAGCGCCCGATTGCGCCATGGCCCACCTGGTGCTGGGTGCGATGCTGGCCCAGGCCGGCCAGTCGGTGGAGGCGGCCGCCAGCCTGGAACGCGGGATCTCGCTCGACCCGGACAAGGTGGCGGCCTGGCAGGGGTTCGCGACCAATACGAAGTTCACCGCCGCCGACAGGAAGCTGATCGAGCGAATTGGCGCCAGCCTGGAGCGGCCCGGCCTGACCCAACAACAGCGCAAATCCATCCACTTCGCGCTGGGCAAGGCGCATGACGACATCGGCGAGCACGGCGAGGCGATACGGCATTTCGACGCGGCCAACCGCATCCGCGCCGCCGCCGCGGTGCTGGATCGGGCGTTGCTGGCGCGCCAGACCGACCGAGTGATCGCGTCCACCCCGCCGGGATACCTGCGGCGCAGCCCGGACCTCGGCGTCGCCGATGAAACCCCGATCCTGATCGTGGGCATGCCGCGTTCCGGCACGACGCTGGTCGAGCAGATATTGTCGAGCCATCCGGACGTTGCGGCGGGAGGGGAGCTGAGCTTCTGGGGGGACCGGAACGGCGCCGGCCTTGGGGTGTTCGGCGCGGATGCCCGGCCGGAGGCGGTGCAACGCCTGGCCGGGGACTATCTCGCGGTGCTGCGCGGCATTTCGCCCGATGCGGCGCGGGTGACGGACAAGATGCCGTTCAATTTCGGCCTGCTCGGCATCATCCGGCAGGTTTTCCCGCGCGCCGCCATCGTGCATTGCCGCCGGCATCCGGTGGATACCTGCCTGTCCATCTTCGGCACGGATTTCGAGGCGGCGATCGATTTCGCGGGCGAGCGCGGCAGCCTGGTGTTCTTCTATCGCCAGTACCTCCGGCTGATGGCGCATTGGCGCGAGGTGCTGCCGGCCGAGCGGTTCATCGAGGTGGATTACGAGGAGCTGGTCGCCGATCCGGAGCCGCTGACGCGCCGGATGGTCGCCACCTGCGGCCTGGAATGGAACGATGCGTGCCTCGCCCCCCATCGCAACCGGCGCCGCATCGCCACCGCCAGCGTGTGGCAGGCGCGCCAGCCGATCTACCGGACATCGGTGGAGCGGTGGCGGCGCTACGAGCCTTGGCTGGGGGAGTTGCGCGAGTTGCTGGCCGATCCACCCAAGGCGTGAAGCCCTCGCGCAACTCCCCGCCGGTTACTCCGCCGCGCCGACCGTGCGCGACTTGAACTCCTCCGGCACCGCGCGGCCGGCGTCGGTGAACGCGCGGCGGACCGCTTCCACGTTGCCGCCAAGCACGGTCTTGCGGTTTTCCTTCACCCATTCGCGCGAGCCCACCGTGGTTTCGATCGAGCGCTGGAAGCGCGGCATGACGTGGCGGGCGAACAGTTCGTAGCTGCGCATCGTCTGTTCCCGGTTAGCCCATTCATGGGCGCGGAACAGCAGGCCACCGAAGCCGCCGTTGCTGTATCCGAGCAGGCGCTCGATGCCCTTCGCGACCGTGTCCGGCGAGCCGACCAACGTCGTGCCCTGCTTCACGCCGTCGCGCAGCGGATCGTCGGAGCGGCCGGGCGGCCGGCCGAGGGTTTCCTCGAAATAGCTGACGGTTTCCAGCCGCTCGCCGATCTTCACCTCGCGCAGCGCCTGCTCGTCGTCCTCTGCGACGTGGGCATTCACCACGATGCGCCATTTCCTGCGGTCCATGGTCTTGCCGTTCGCCGCCGCTGCTTCTTCGGCGATCGCCCATTGCTTGCCCATCGCCTCCGGTCCGCCGGGCAGGCCGGCACCGATCGACAGCACGCCCAGGCCATGCTTGCCGGCGGCCATCATGCCGAAGGGAGTGATGGTGCTGGCCACCGCGATGTCGAAGCAGGGATCGGAATAGGGCGCCAGGTGCAGCCGCGCCTCCCGCATCTCGAACCAGTCGGTCTTGATCGTCACCGGCTCCTCGCAGGCGAGCAGGCGGATGATCGCGTCCAGCGATTCCACCATGCGGTGGCGCTGGGTGGTGGGCTCGATGCCGAGCATGTAGGCGTCCGACGGCAGCGCACCGGGGCCGCAGCCGAGCATGACGCGCCCGCGGGTCATGTGGTCCAGCTGCACGAAGCGCTGCGCCACCAGCAGCGGGTGGTGATAGGGCAGGGAGGTGACGCCGGTGCCGAGCTTGATGTTCTTGGTCCGCTCGGCCACCTGGGCGATCACCAGCTCGGGCAGGGCGATCAGCTCCCATCCGGCGGAGTGGTGCTCGCCGATCCAGGCCTCGTCATAGCCGAGATGGTCCAGCCACTCGATCAGCTCCACGTCGCGGGCGAGCGCCAGGGTCGGGTTCTCGCCGACACGGTGGAACGGTGCCAGGAAGATGCCGAAATTCATGCCGCGATGGGCCATGCGCGTGTCCTCTGATGCTTTTATGGGTTTGCCTGGAGGCCATGCTGCAATGTCCGGGCGGCGTAGCCAAGGGCATTGCGACGTGGCAGCCTTGCGGCCTCGATCTGGATTGGGGAGGAAACGCAAAATGCGGCTTGAAGGTAAAGTGGCCATCGTCACCGGTGCGGCGTCCGGCATGGGAGCGGCGACCGCCCGGCGCTTCGCGCGCGAGGGCGCCAAGGTGGTGATCGCCGATATGCTGGAGGACGAGGGCCGCGCCGTGGCGCAGCAGATCGTCACCGCCAACGGCGCCGCCGAGTTCATGAAGCTGGACGTTACCAACGAGGCGAACTGGAAAGACGTGGTGGACGCCACCGTCGCCAAATTCGGCAGGCTCGACATCCTGGTGAACAACGCCGGCATCAGCGGCAGCGCGGTGGAGGATGTGCTGGACACGAAGATGTGGGACCGGCTGATGGAAGTGAACGGACGCGGCACGTTCCTCGGCGTGAAGTTCGCCGTGCCGGCGATGCGGGCCGCCGGCGGCGGGTCGATCGTCAACCTGTCCTCGATCTCCGGCGTGGTCGGGCAGAACCGCATCCATGTCGGCTACAACGCCTCCAAGGGCGCGGTCCGCACGCTAACCAAATCCGCCGCCGTGCAGTTCGGCGCGGACAGGATCCGGGTGAACTCCATCCATCCCGGCCTGATGCCGCCGATGCGCACCTCCGGCGCCACGGCCGATCCGGTGTTCCGCGAGAAGATGCTGAAGGCGGTGCCGCTCGGCCGGTCCGGCGAGGCCGACGAGGTGGCCAACGCCATCCTGTTCCTGGCCTCCGACGAAGCCTCCTACATCACCGGCGCGGAGCTTTACGTCGACGGCGGCTACCTCGCGGTCTGATATCCAATTGCGGAAAGACCGACCCGTCTTGCCCGGGCTTGTCCCGGGTATCCACGCCTTTCACGCGGCCGGCAAAGCCGTGGATGGCCGGCACAAGGCCGGCCATGACGGTTGCTCAAAGGGTCGGCAATCGCGCCGGGTGGTCTGAGACCGTGGCTTTTGCCTGAAGGCAAGGGCGGCCGGTTCGGCCCGCACAATCCGCACGAGAACCGGCCAGGCTCCTCCACGCGACCGATGATGATGCGGGCCTGTACATTCCGGAATGGCTGGGCGAGCGATGCCACCCTGTGGAAAGGGGGGCCTTGTCACATGCGGCGGGGATACGAAGGCAGGCGCCGCGTCACGCACATCGTGCCGCCGCACCAGGGCACCAGGCAGGTCATTTTCACGCCGGCGCCGCCGGTGACGATGAGGTGGACGTCGGCTGGCGCGCGGGCGATGGGCCAGTCCGTGCCAGCCCCCCGATGCAGGAAATCCTGCGCCTGTGGCAATGTCCAACCGGCCTTGGCGATGATTTCGGCCATCTCCGGCGGCAGCAACAGGAATTGCTCGCCCGGATCTCGGTGCCGTCCGCCGGATGCGGCTTCGCGCGCGCCGCGCATGGCGGCCAGCGCCGGGCGCAGCACTGCCTCGGGCGTGTTGGCGCCGGCCTCCGGCAGCACTTCGATGGTTCCGGACAGGCCGATGATCGTGACCGCGCTGTCGTCCGCGGCGAGGCCGCGCCGCGCATGCAGGGGGATCGCCACCGGGTGCGTCCCCTCGGCGAAGGCCAGACCGTATTTCGCCGGCTGGCCCATCGTGGCCATGTCGCCCACCAGCGGGCGGGCACCGCCGACATTGGTGAGCACCAGCGCCAGCGCGCGGCCGATGCAGGCGTTGGCTCGGTTGCCGGGGCCGAGGCAATTGGTGCCGGCATTCATCTCCAGCGCCGCCACCGCGGGGCCATGCACAAGCACGGCGGCGGTGGGCGTGCCCGTGGTGGTCTGGATGCCCAGCAGGTTGAACTCCGGCTCCAATGTCGCGATCGCGGCCTCCAGCACAACCGGGAACTCGGCCGGCCGGCATCCGGCGATCACGCAGCAATAGGCCACCGCCGCCGCCGTGATCTCTCCGAACAGCGGTGGCATGAAGCCGAAGGACAGCCCCGGATCGCGGCCCGCCAGCATTGCGGTCAGCCGCGCCTCGGTCGGTACCACGGCTGGCAAGCCATCCGTGAGCTCGTCCGCCAGCAGCGCCGCCTGCGCCGTGTCCCAGTCCGCATCGCGGTCGAACAGCGGCGCCTCGCGATCGCCTATCCGGATCGCGCCGACCTGGATGGTGGGCCGGCTCATCCCGAAGCGGGCGGCTTGACGCGAATGGAGATCGCCGCCGTGCCGCCGAAGGAGGGGATCCAGGCCGAATGCTTGCCGGCACCGCCCGCCACCGCCAGGTGGATGTCATCGGGCGTGGGCGCGACCTTGTAGGCGCCGTTCTCCGGCAGATGGCCAGCTTCCTCGTAGATGCGCTGGTTCTCCGGCGAGACCTCCGACAGCGGCACCCGCGCCGTCTCGAACAGGAATTGCTGGATCTGCGCGACCGTCCAGTTGTCGCGGGCCAGCGTCGCCGCGTGCTCCGGCCCGAGGAGAATGAAATAAGGTCCCTTCGCGTAGATGGTATTGGCGGCCGGGGAGGCGATGGCGCCGGCGAAGGTGGTCAGCAGGCCGCGCCCGGTGGTGCTGCCATGGTCGTTCAGATTGTGGTTCGGTTCCGCCGACATCACCGTCACCACGCTCTCCTCGGCGCGGAAGCCGTGCCGGACATGGTAGGGCGGGAACGGGCTTTCTTCCTCGTTCTCGCCGAAGCAGAAGGTGTATTTGGCGGGCGACCCGAAGGTGGAACGGTCCATCACCCCGGGCTTCGCGCCGCCGACATTGTTCAGGATCAGCTGCAGCGCCCGGCCGATGGCCGCGTTGGCCCGCCAGCCCTGGCCGAGGCAGTTGGCGCCGCAGTTGATGTTCAGTTCGTGGCGCAGCGGGCCGTTCACCATCACCATCGGCGCGCAGGCATGCGTCGTGGCCAGCGAGCCGTGCAGGTTGTAGTCGGCCACCAGCACGCCGCGCAGCGCGGCCAGAACGACGGGAAAATAAGCGGGACGGCAACCCGCCATTACCGCGTTGGCGGCCAGGCTGCGCAGCGTGGGGATCAATTGGCGCGGCGTGATGGCCGGGAAGGGCTCGTTGTCGCCGCGCGCCCCGTCCATCATGCGGGCTACCGCCTCTGGCGTGGGCACCACAGCGGGTAACCCGTCCGTCCAGCCCTGGGCTTCGACATACTCGGCCCAGGCATCCGCATCCATTTCCGGGATGTCGAGCGTTTCGGTGTCGGCGGTATCGGACATCCTGCCTCCTGCTGACGCAAAGGGCCGCGGACGGTGCCGCGGCCCTGATGCGCTTCGAAAGGGGAAACTACCCCTTCATCTCCACCTTCAGGCCCTCGAAGGCGGCGTTGATCCGTTCCTCGAGTTCCGTGGCGTTCAGCCCGCCGACGGGGTGCCTGACCACGATGAGGTGCGGCTCAAGCTTCCGCGCCTTGGCCTGTGCCATGACCAGCGGCCGGAACGTCTCGGTGGCGATCACCACCCCGGCCAGGCCACGCTTCCGCAGTTCGATGCTGTCGTGGAAACTCCACGATGAGCAGGAGCCTCAGTCGCCCAGGGCGAGCAGCGCGATGCGGTATTTGCGCGCCACCTCGTTGATCATCTCCGGCGGTGCCGCCTGGCTGGCGCTGCTCTTGGCGATGTAGTCCACATTGTCCACGCGGCGGATGGCGGACAGGCGGCCGCGCAGCCCCTCCAGCAATTCCTTGGCGTTGGGCTTGTTGTTCGAGAACAGGATGATGGGATCGTTGGCCCAGTCGACGGGTTCGGCCACGGCCGTCCCCTCGCCCTGGGGCGAAATCCCGAAGCTGGGATTCACGATGCGCATGGCGTCTTTCTCTCCCTGATCCGGCTATCACACACCTAACGGGCGGCCTTGCCAAGAGGCGATAGCGCCTCGCCGGCCGCGCGGGCGGCGGCGCGTCCGTCCGCCATCGCCTCGGCGACGGTGCGGGCCGCGCCGGCACGCGCGTCCCCGGCGGCGAACAGCCCGGGCAGACTGCAACGCAGCGCAGGATCGGTCACCAGTCGGCCCTCTTCATCGCATGCCAGGCTGGCCGGCGCGAAGCCGAGCACGGGACGGCGCCCCGTCTGCACGAACACGGCCCGGACGGGCAGACGCAGATCCGCGCCGCCGCCCTCCGGCTGTACCCGCACGGCGTCCAGGCCGGAGGCGCCTTCCAACGCGGTGATGCGGCCATGCAGGACGGCGAAGCACTCGCCCTGCGCCGGCCCTGCGCCTCCCTGGGTCACGAGCGTGACCTCCGAAGCGATTGCGGCCAGTTCGCGCGCTTCCGCGACGGCCCAGCGGTCATTGCCGGCTACCAGCACGGGCTGGCCGCCATGGAGCGGGCCGTCGCAGGCGGCGCAATACGACAGGCCGCGGCCCTCGAACGCCGTTTCGCTGTCGATGCCCAGTGTGCCGGGCGCCAATCCGGCCGCCAGGATGACCGCCCGGGCGTGGTGCGCCCCGTCGTCGGTGCTGACGCGCCAGCGGCTGCCTTCCGCCGCCAGGCCAGTGACCTCGGCGACGCCGAGTTCCGCGCCGGCATTGACCGCGGCTTCCAGCAGCACGGCCGCCAGGTCCGGGCCGGCCGGCGTATCCGCCACGTCCTGCAGCGGGCCGAGATTCATCAATTCGCCGCCGCCGCCCATGCGGTCCACCAGCAGGCAGGACAGGCCGGCGCCGGCCGCCGCCGCCGCCGCGCTGAGCCCGGCAGGGCCGCCGCCGAGCACCACCACATCCCATGCCGCCATGCCGATCATCCTCCCGGTTGCACGGAACCGAACACCCGCGCCGGATCTTTGCCCGCGCGGCGCAGATCGCCCCGCCGCACGGTTATCCCGCGCCGGTCGAAGTAGTCCAGCACCTGGATCGCCAATTGCCGCCCGTTGCCCAGCCGGTCGCGGAACTGCGCGGCGGTGAAGCCGCCGTCCGGCAACTCGGCCGACAGCGCGTGGGCCTCCGCCGCCATCGCGATCGCCGCGTCGCGCAGGAAGAAGCGATCCGGCGCGAGTTCCAGGATCAGGCCCAGGCGGGACAGGGCCTTGCAGGCGCGGCGCAGCCCGATCTCGGGCGCGCCGATCGCGGCGGCGGCCTCGCGCAGCAGCGGCGGCCGATACGGCGCGGCGGCCAACAGCGGTCGCAGCGCCTGCCAGAGCCGCGCCTCCTCGCCCGCCAGGCCGCCCCGGTGCGTGGGCGCGCGCAGCAGATGCCCCTCCGCCGCCACCTCGCCCGAAGCGACGAGATGCGTGAGCAGCGCGGCGTAGGCCTCCTTCGCCAACCGGGTCGGCAGGGCCTGGCGCAACGCCTCGCCGGCGATCCCTGGCGCGGCGGGGTTGGACGCATGGAATTCGGCCAGCGCCTGCGCCATTTGCCGCGTAAGCGCGTCGAGCCCGGTCGCGGTGGCGATATACGGGCCGAGCGGCACGGCATCCGGCAGGTGTGATGCCAGCCCTGCCTCGGTCAGCCCCCAATCAGCCATCAGCGCGTCGCGGGAGATCAGGAAGGGCGGCCGGGCCAGCCACCCGCGCAGCGCCGCTCCGGCACCGCTCTCGACGAGCGCATGCAATGCGGCAAGGCGCGAGGGAGCACGGCGATGCTGCGCCGGCGGGCGCGGGTCCAGCGCCCGCGCCCCGGCGATGGTGCGGCTCGCGGTGGTGTCGCGCAGCACCAGCCGGTCACCATGGCGCACGGGCAGGGGGCGATCCAGGACCAGATGCGCCAGGCCTGTCTCACCTGGGGGCAGCGACGCCGGGGCCAGCAGCATCACCCGCGCCGGAACCTGTCCGGCGCCGTGATGCAGCAGCACCGGCGTCATGTGCTTCATGGCCGCGCGCTCGCTCTTCAGAAGGTGCAGCGCGACGTCACAGCGGGACGTGCTCGCCGCCCGCGCCGGGTCCACCACCCAGTCGCCGCGGCCGATCGCATCCTTGTGCACACCGGGGCCGATCAGGTTCAGCGCGCAGCGCTCGCCGGCCGTGGCCCGCTCCACCGTGCGGTTGGCGGCATGGATGCCGCGCACGCGCGCACGCAGCCCGGAAGGCAGGACCAGCACAGCGTCGCCCGCGCACACCGCGCCCGCCACGACCGAACCGGTGACCACGGTGCCGATCCCGGCAAGGCTGAAACTGCGATCCACGGCAAGGCGGAAGGCGTGGCCAGCGGTATCGTCGGGGCGTGCGTGGCCCACCGCCGCGGCCAGCAAACGCGCGCGCAAGGCGGCAACGCCGGCGCCGGTCGTGGCGGAGACGGGGAACAATTCCGCTCCGGCGAGCGGCGTGCGCTCCAGCAGCGCGGCAATCTGCAACTCCACCTCAACCGCGCGATCGGCATCCACCAGATCGGTCTTGGTCAGGGCCACCAGGCCGCGCGAGATGCCGAGCAGCGACAGGATCTGCAGGTGCTCGCGTGTCTGCGGCATCACGCCGTCGTCGGCGGCCACCACCAGCAACGCCATGCCGATGCTGGACGCGCCGGCGATCATGGTGTGGACCAGCCGTTCATGCCCTGGCACATCCACGAAGCCGAGCACGCCGCCGGTCTCCAGCGGAACGTAGGCGAAGCCCAGGTCGATCGTGATGCCGCGCGTCTTCTCCTCCGGCAGGCGGTCCGTATCCACGCCGGTCAGGGCACGGACCAGGCTCGTCTTGCCGTGGTCGATGTGGCCCGCCGTGCCGACGATCATGCCGTGCCGATCACCTTTTTCCGTCTCCCGCTTTGCTCAGACTGCGATCCCCCGCTTGCTCGGGGGCCTACGCGCCTGCGATCGTTCCGCTCGCCTCCAGCTCCGCTATCTCCCGGTCGGAATATCCGGCCTCTCGCAGGATCGTCCGGCTATGTTCCCCGTAGCCGGGCGCAAGCGCCACCGGAACCTTCTCCGCACGGCTCAGGGTGAACGGACTGTCCACCGTCATCATCCCGGTATCGGCCAGCGGGCGCAGGAAACCGGCCGCCAGCGCCTGCGGGTCCGTTGCGATCTCGGCCGCCGTGCCGACGACGCCGAAGGTGACACCGGCGGCGTCCAGCACCTCCCGCCATTCCGCCAGCATCTTGCCGGCGAAAACGGTATCGAGGATATGGGTCAGCGCGGCCGCGTGGACGCGCCGCGCGCCCACATCGACAAAGCGCGGGTCGCTTGTCAGGGATGGTATCCCGATCGCGTTCGCCAGCGCCGGCCATTGGCGTTCGTTGATGGCGGCCAGCATGAACCAGCGATCGTCCAGGGTCCGATAGATGTTGGTGAGCGGGGTTATCGCCTCCTCCCGCGGCGGGCGCGGGGGAAACGGCACGCCGCAGAGCTGCGCCTGGATCAGGTATCCGTTCGCCCACATGCCATTGGCCATCAGCGACGCGCGCACCTCGCCGCCCCGGCCGGTCTTCTCGCGCTGGTACAGCGCCGTGACAATGGCGCCGTACAGCGCGATGGCGGTGGGGCGGTCACCCATCGCGGCAACGGAGCGGGCCGGTATCGCATGGTGGTCCGGCCGAACCTCATCCATCAGGCCGGAGCGCGCCCAATACGCCGTGGCATCGAAGCCGGTCTTGCCCGCCTCCTCGCCGACCTCGCCGTAGGCGGTCAGCGAAGCGTAGATCAGCCGCGGACAGGTCTCGGCGAAGTCGGCATAGCGGATGCGCAGCCGTTCCCGCCCCGGCAGAGGCACGTTGGTGATGAACACATCGGCCTGGGAAACCAACCGATCCAATACGGCCTTGCCGGGCTTGGACTTCAGGTCCAGGGCCAGGCCCTTCTTGTTGCGGTTATCCATCAGCCAGGGGTGATTGTGCTCCGAATGCGGCATGCCTGGCCGCCTGTATTGCGTCCTCCAGGCATCGCCCTCGCCTGGCGGCTCGATCTTGATGACCTCGGCGCCGAAATCCGCGAGCACGGTGGCCGCCGCGGGCGCCGCCACATAACTCGCGCAGTCGATCACCTTCAGGCCCGCGAACAACGGTTCGGTCATGCCCCGGTTGCTCCCCCATCCTTTTTGCTCCGGTCAGGACCCGGCATTGCCCCGAGTGTCAGGCGATCGCCCGGCCTGCGTCAATTCCGCTGCCGCCCTGGATCGCTCCATGGGGATCTGCTTCCCCGGCGCAGCGCTTCACCGGCAGGAACGGTTCGGGGTCGATGGCACGGCCGCCGTCCAGCAGCAGGCCAAAATACAGGTGTGTGCCGTAGGTTACGCCGGTGCGGCCCACCACCGCGATCTTTTCGCCGGCGGTGACGTGGCGCCTGCCTTCGGCGATCGCGGGGACGAGGCTGCCGAGGTGGGAGTAGAGCGTGATGTAGCCGCCGGCCGCGGAGGAGAGGGGGTTGCCGTGCTGGATCAGGATCTCCAGCCCGCCGGGTCCCTTTTTGTGCACGGCGATGATCTGCCCATCCGCCGCCGCCCGGATGGCTCCGCCGGCGGGCGCGGACAGGTCGATGCCCTTATGGAACCCCGATGCGTTCGGCCCGATCCGCCGGCGGGGGCCGAACGGCGAGGTGACGCAGGTCGGCGAGACCGGCAGCGTCAGGCTGGCCGGTGCCGGCAGCGCCAGGGCCGGTCCAGGCTGAAGCAGCGCGCCGGCGAGCAGTGCCGGCAATACAAGATATTCGGTCAACCACGGCTTTGGGCCCATCTGGGCGATCCACCTCATCCACTCGGCATTCTCCTCATAGCAGAGAATGACCGGTCATCGGAGATCGACCGCAGGCGGAGCCGGCTGGCGGCGTTTTGGCCGTCGCCTCAGGCAGCCGTCCTGACGGGGGCGAAGCCCACCAGGACGCGGTCCAGGTCGGCCAGCGTGGCCGGGTCCTGGCGGAATGCGAGCATCAGCAGGTCGCCGGCGGTTCGCACGACGCGGGCTGTCACGGGTCGATTCAGGCCGGGCAGCACGCAGCTGACCTCGGTGCCGACATCGATCTTCAGGTGGGCTTTCAGCGCCACGCCGCCGCGGGAGATATCCACGATCTCGGCCCTGATCTGCGCCGCGGCGGGATCCCTCTGGTTGCCGAAGGCCCCGGTCGTGGCGGTCAGCATCGCGGCAGTGCCGTTGCCGGGAAGCCGTTCATAGGCTCGCCGGTCTTCGCTGCCCGAGCGCGCCGCGGTCAGGAAATGGTCCACCTCGTCGCGCAGCGTGCCGGCCTGCATGCGCACCGCGTCCGCCGCTTCCAGCACGGCATTGCTGGCGGCGCCGGTCTCGTCCGCGACGGCCGACAGCCCGGCGATGGACTGCATCGCCCCGCCGGTGGCGGTGGAGGCGGTTTGCACCGCGATGGCGATTTCCCGCGTTGCCGCGCCCTGCTGGTCGATCGAACCGGCGATCTCCGCGGCCGCGTCGCGCACCCGGGAAATGGCTTCGTTCACGCCGGCGATGGCCTGGCCGGCCTCGCTGGTGGAGGTGCGGACGGCCTCGATGCGGGTGTTCACCGCGTCGGTGGCCTTGCGGGTTTGCGCCGCCAGGTCCTTCACCTCGCCGGCCACGACGGCGAAGCCCTTGCCGGCCTCCCCGGCGCGGGCCGCCTCGATCGTTGCGTTCAGGGCGAGCAGGTTGGTCTGCCCGGCGATGTCGGAGATCAGTTGCACGACATCGCCGATTTCTCCGGCCGCCGCGACCAGGCCGTGCACCATCTCGTCGGAGCGCCTGGCCGCGCTGACCGCGGCTTCGGTGGCCGAGGTGACTTCCCCGATGCGGCGGCTGATTTCCTGCGCGCTCATGGCCATCTGCTCGGCCGCGGCAGCGACGGCGGTGAGGTTCTGCGTGGCTTCCAGGGCGCCGTCGTTGGTTTCGCGCGAGCGGGCGCGGGTTTGCTCCGCCGCCACCGCCATGGCGGCGGCGGAGGTCTTCATCTCCTCCGCCGCATTGGCGAGCGTGTTCATCACGCCGACGATCGAGGCGCCGAAATCCTGCGTGTGCCGCTCCATCGTTGTCTGCCGCCGATCGCGGCTGGCCCGCTCGGCGGCGGCTTCCCGTTCCAGCCGGACCCGTTCCCGCGCGCCGTTGCGCAGCACGTCGAGCGCGCGGCCAAGCAGGCCGAATTCATCGCCCCGGTCGAGGCCGGGTACGGTGAGATCCAGATCACCGGCGGCGAGGCGTTCGGTCGCTTGGGTCAGGTCGCGCGTCGGGCGCGCCACGCCCCGCCCAAGCTGCCAGATCACCAGGGCAACGATCAGCCCGGCCAGGGCGGTGAGCCCCGCCAGCCCTTCCGCCACGCGGCGGCGGGCGATGGCGAGGTCGTCGACATAGACACCGGTGCCGATCACCCAGCCCCAGGGCGCGAAGCCCTTCACATAGGACATCTTCTGCACCGGCAGATCCGATCCGGGGCGTGGCCACAGATACGGGACCACGCCGGCGCCCGCACGGCGGACGGTGTCGGCGAAGGCGACGAACAGATGCAGGCCGCTTGGATCCTTCATCGACGAGAGGTCTTTGCCCTCCAGCTCTGGTTTGATGGGGTGCATGATCATGCGCGCCGACAGGTCGTTCACCCAGACATACTCGTCCGCCCCGTAGCGCAGCGCCCGGATCGCGGCCAGGGCCGCCGCCTTCGCGGCGGGCTCGGGCATCGCGCCGGACCGGGCCTTCGCCTCATACGACGCGGCGATGGCGGTGGCGCTTTCTGCGATGGCCTGAAGGGTCGAGATGCGGGATGTTTCGATCCTCTCGGATTCGAAGCCGTAGACCAGTGTCGAGACCAGGATCAACGACAGCAACGCCGTTGCCGTGGCCAGATGCAGGCGCAATCCGACCGGTAGGCGAGAGAACCTGAAAAACCGCATTCGCGCCCGCTCCTGGAAATGGCGACATCGTCGTAACGGGGCGCAGCATCTGCCGGGAAGGTTGATGGCGCGTGAATGACCGGCCGGTACCGCGTGGATTGCCACTCCGGCCAAAGCCGCATTAGGCTCTGTGCATGGGACCCTTATCAGGCTTGAAAATCGTTGAATTCGCCGGCATCGGACCTGGCCCGATGGCCGCGATGCTGTTGGCCGACATGGGCGCGGAGGTGCTGCGCATCGACCGCGCCGAACCGACCGATCTCGGCAGCAAACGCCCGCCGCGCTTCGATCTGCTGCGGCGCAATCGCAAGGTCGTACGGCTGGATCTGAAGCGGAAGGAGGCGGTGGCCTTCGCGCTCGATCTGGTCGCCAAGGCCGACGCACTGCTGGAGGGCTTCCGGCCCGGCGTGATGGAACGCCTCGGGCTCGGGCCGGATGTTTGCCTGGCGCGCAATCCGAAATTGGTGTTCGGCCGCATGACCGGCTGGGGTCAGGAAGGGCCGATGGCGCATGCCGCCGGCCACGACCTGAACTATATCGCGCTGACCGGTGCGCTCGACAGCATCGGCCGCAAGGGCGGGCCGCCGACGCCGCCGTTGAACCTCGTCGGCGATTTCGGCGGCGGGGCGCTGTATCTGGCGATGGGCATGCTGGCCGCGATCATCGAATGCAAGAATTCGGGCAAGGGCCAGGTGGTGGATGCGGCGATGGTGGACGGCGCGTC
>JBBIQA010000039.1:0-27799 GCA_037442565.1 Rhodospirillales bacterium | reverse complement strand
AGCCCCGCGGCGAACCCGGCGAACCAGGCGTCGGGCGTGTCGCGCGGGGCCGAGACGGTGAGCAGATAGCCGAGCGGCGTCGCCCCCATCGCCGCGAGATCGGACAAATTGGTCCGCAATAACTTTCGCGCGATCAGGTCGGGCGGGTCGTCCGGCAAGAAATGGACGCCCGCCACCATCGCGTCGGCGGTCAGCACCAGGTCCCTCCCCGGCGGCGGCGCCGGGACCGCTGCGTCGTCGCTCAGGCCGAGCGATCCGGGGCCGGCGAGCGGGCGAGAATGGCGCGCGATCAGCGCGAATTCGCGCGGAAGACCGGTCATCCCGCCGCTTCGGGAAACTCGGCCGGGCGCAATTGGCGGGCGAGACGGTCGAGCACGCCGTTGGCCATGCGCGGTTCGTCGCCGTCGAAGAAGCCGTGCGACACGTCCAGATACTCGTTGATGACGACCTTGCCCGGCGGCCCGTCCGGCATCATCAGTTCGGCCACGCCCGCGCGCATGACCGCGCGCAGCACCGGATCGAGCCGGGCGAGCGGCCAATCCTCCGGCAGGGACTCGGAGACGATCCGGTCGATCTCCTCCTGCCGCAGCGCCACGGTGCGGACGATGCGGGCGAACAGCGGCGCGTTGGCGTCCGGCGCCCGCCCGTCCTCGAACCCGCCGGTGCCCGGAAGTTCCCCCAGGCGATGGCGGACGAACTCGTCGATCACGGTCTCCGGGCTGGTCTGCCCCTGCTCGCTCTGGAACAGCGCCTGCACGGCGGCCAGACGCGACGCGGTGCGCGCGCGACCGCCAGGCTTGGCCTTGCCGGACCTGGACATCAGGATTGCCACATCATGCGGCACCGAAGCGGCGCGCGGCGTTCACCTGCATCAGCGCGGCTGCAGCCGCTTCGGCACCCTTGTTGAACCCGTCCTGGCTGGAGCGTGCGACCGCCTGGTCGATGCTGTCGACGGTCAGCAGACCGGTGCCAACGGCGATGCCATATTGCAGCGCCAGGTTCATCATGCCGTGCATAGTTGCTTCACAAATGAAATCATAATGGTCGGTTTCACCCTTGATAATACAGCCAAGCGCCACGAATGCATCGAACCGCGTCTGGCCGCGCAGCACGATCCGGACCGCCTGCGGCAACTCGAACGCGCCGGCGACGTCCAGCACCTCGAACGTCGCGCCGGCTTCCCGCAGGATCCGCTCGGCGCCGTCGCGCAGGCCGTCGACCACGTCGCGGTAATAGGGCGCGCGTACGATCAGAACATGCGGCGCGGGACCGCCAACAACGGGAGCCGCGGGCAGTTCGGCGTCAGCGGTGCTCATACGTCGGTTCCTGGCTCGCTTGTTTCGTTGATCGGGCGCTGCTCGACGATATTGAGGCCGTAGCCCTCCAGGCCGATGATCGTGCGATGGGTATTGGACAGCAGCACCATGTCGCGCACGCCCAGATCGAGGAGGATCTGCGCGCCGATGCCGTAATCGCGCAATTCCCCGGACGGTCGGTTGATGCCATCGAGCATGGCCACCCGTTCCGACAGCGCGGTCTTGCGCGGCTCGCGCAGCAGCACGACCGCGCCGCGGCCTTCCTCGGCGATGATGCTCATCGCCCTGTGCAGGGAAATCCAGTGCGGCCCGGCGGTCATGTCGTCCAGCAGATCGACCTGGTGCATCCGCACCGAGATCGGGCCGGGTCCGTTCAGGTCGCCCTTCAGCAGCACCAGATGCTCGGCGTATTCCACCGTGTTGGCATAGACGATCAGCTTCCACTCGCCGCCGGCGGCATGGTGGATGGTGCCTTCCTGCACCCGGCGTACCAGCCGCTCGGTGCGGCGGCGATGGGCGATGAGGTCGGCGATGGTGCCAAGCTTCAGACCATGGTGCTGGGCGAAGGTCACCAGATCCGGCAGCCGCGCCATGGTGCCGTCGTCGTTCATGATCTCGCAGATCACGCCGGACGGGTTCAGCCCGGCCAGGCGGGCGATGTCCACCGCCGCCTCGGTATGCCCCGCCCGCACCAGCGTTCCGCCCTCGCGCGCCATCAGCGGGAAGACGTGGCCGGGGGTGACGATGTCGTCGCGGCTGCCATCGGAGTTGATCGCCGTGGCGACGGTGTGCGCCCGGTCGGCGGCCGAGATGCCGGTGGTGACCCCTTCCCGCGCCTCGATCGACACGGTGAAGGCGGTCTGGTGGCGGGTGCCGTTGGACTGGCTCATCAGCGGCAGGCCAAGCTGTTCGACCCGCTGGCGCGTCATCGCCAGGCAGATCAGGCCGCGGGCATGGCGCGCCATGAAGTTGATGGCATCGGGCGTGGCGAACTGCGCCGGGACGATGAGGTCGCCCTCGTTCTCCCGGTCCTCGTCATCGACCAGAATGAACATCCGGCCGTTGCGCGCCTCTTCGATCAGTTCCTCGGCGCTGGCCAGGTACTGCGACAGATCGGCCGTCGGCAGAGGATTGGCCATCAGGGGCTTGGTCATTGAGTGGGGCATCATTTGAACTCCGCCAGCCGCGCCACGTACCGGGCCAGCATGTCTATCTCGATGTTGACGACGTCGCCCGGCCGCAGGCTGCCGAAACCGGTGACGGCGGTGGTGTGGGGGATGATGTTCACCCCGAAACTGTCCTGGTCGGCATCATTCACGGTCAGGGACACGCCGTCGATGGCGATCGACCCCTTGCGCGCGATGAAGCGGGCGAGATCCCGCGGGACCCGAAACCGCCAGCGGGTGGAACCGTTCTCCGGCGTGGCCGACAGCACCTCCGCCAGTCCGTCGACATGGCCGGAAACGATGTGCCCGCCCAGTTCGTCGCCCATCTTCAGCGACCGCTCAAGGTTGACCCGGGTGCCGACGACCCAGCGTCCCAGCTTCGTGTTCGCCAGGGTTTCGGCTGACACCTCCACCGCGAACCAGTCGCCGCCCACCTCCACTGCCGTGAGGCAGCAGCCCGAACAGGCGATCGAGGCGCCGAGCGCGATCGAGCCGGTGTCCGGCCACGGCGCCCCGATGACCAGGCGCATGTCGTGGCCGCCGCCGATGGGGGTGATCTCACGAACCGTGCCGAGCGCGGTGACGATGCCAGTGAACATCAGACTACCTTGAACATCAGACTACCTTGAACATGCGGCTACTTTGAACATTCAGGCCACTTTCTCGTATTCGGTGAGCATGTCGGGGCCAAGCGCCACGACACGGCGCCGGGTGAAGCGCGGCATGTCGGCCAGATGATCGACGCCGAACGCCTGGGCCGCCGGCCAGCCATCGCCACCCATCACGGCGGGCGCATGGAACCAGGCGATCCTGTCCACTAGATCGGCACGCAGCAGCGAAGCTGCAATCTGTCCGCCGCCCTCGACGAGCAATCGGGTGATGCCGGCCTCGGCCAACGCGCGCAGGCCGTCGGCCAGATCGACCCCGGCATTCCCGGCGGCGACGTCGATGAGGGTCACACCCAGATCTGCCAGCGCCGCACGCCTGTCCGGGTCGGCGCCTGGGCGAACCAGGAACCAGGTCGGCGAGGCCGCCGCCGTGCGGATCAGTTGGCTGGTCAGCGGCGTGCGCAAATGGCTGTCCACGATCACCCGCACGATCGGGGTGGAGCGATAGCCCGGGATGCGGCAGGTCAGTTCAGGATTATCCGCCAGCACGGTGCCGACTCCCACCATCACCGCATCCGCATGGCCGCGCATCGCATGGGCCGCGCGCCGTGCCGCCGCGCCGGTGATCCATTGGCTCTCGCCCGCATGCGTGGCGATTTTCCCATCGAGCGTGGATGCCATCTTGAGAGTGACCAGCGGGCGGGCGCGGCGCTGACGGCTGGCAAAGCCGGCCAGAACCTCCTCCGCCTCGGCCTGCAGCACCCCTTCCTGAACCTCGATCCCGGCCGCGCGCAGCCTTGCCATCCCCTCGCCATTTACCCGCGGGTCGGGATCGTGCACCGCGATCACCACTCGGGCAACGCCCGCCTCGATCAGCGCGTCGGTGCAGGGCGGGGTACGGCCCCAGTGGCAGCAGGGCTCCAGCGTCACATAGGCGGTGGCCCCGCGGGCGGCGTCTCCAGCCATCGCCAGCGCGAGGCGCTCGGCATGCGGCCGGCCGCCCGGCGCGGTCACGGCACGGCCGGCCACGCGGCCTTCGCGCACGATCACGCAGCCGACGGAAGGGTTCGGCCAGCTACCTCCCAGCCCACGCCGCGCCAGCGCCAGCGCGGAACGCATATGGGCCGTGTCCTCCGCTGCGCGGACCGCATTCCCCATGGCAGGTTCAGCTACCCTCGCCCAATGCGCCAAGAAATGCCTCGAAGTCCTTGGCTTCGCGAAAATTTCGATAGACGCTGGCGAAACGAACATAGGCCACCGGATCGACCTCCTTCAGCGTCTCCATCACCAGTTCGCCGATCTGCTTGCTGGGAATGTCGTTTTCCCCTGTCGATTCGAGCTGGCGGACGATGCCGTTCACCACGCGTTCGATGCGTTCCTCCTGGATCGGGCGCTTGCGCAGCGCGATGCGGATGGAGCGCGCCAGCTTGTCGCGATCGAACGGCACCCGGCGATTGTCGCTTTTCACCACGGTCAGTTCGCGCAGCTGCACACGCTCGATCGTGGTGAAGCGCTGGCCGCAATTACTGCAAAACCGCCGGCGGCGGATTGCTGAACTGTCCTCGGTCGGACGGCTGTCCTTCACCTGCGTGTCTTCATGCCCGCAAAAAGGACAGCGCATCGCGGTGGATTACCGGCCGGGATAGATCGGGAATCGCGCGCACAGCGCGCGCACCCGCTCGCCGACTTCCCGCTCGGCCGCCTGATTGGTACCGTCGTTGGAACGCGACAGGCCTTCCAGCACGTCGTCGATCATCCCGCCGATTTCGCGGAACTCGGCCACGCCGAACCCGCGTGAGGTAGCCGCCGGGCTGCCCAGCCGCACGCCCGAGGTGATGGCTGGCTTTTCCGGATCGGCCGGGATGGCGTTCTTGTTGGCGGTGATATGGGCGCGCTCCAGGCTGGCCTCGGCCGCCTTGCCGGTGACACGCTTGGGGCGCAGGTCCACCAGCATCAGATGGCTGTCGGTGCCACCGCTGACGATGGCGAAGCCCCGCTCCACCAGCGTTTCCGCCAGCACCCGGGCGTTGTCCTGCACCGCCTTCTGATAGGCGCGGAACTCGGGGCGCAGCGCCTCGCCGAAGGCGGCGGCCTTGCCGGCGATGACATGCATCAGCGGCCCGCCCTGCAGGCCGGGGAACACGGCCGAGTTGATCTTCTTGCCGATCTCCGGGTCGTTCGACAGGATCATGCCCCCGCGCGGGCCGCGCAGGGTCTTGTGCGTGGTGGTGGTGACCACATGCGCGTGCGGCAGCGGGCTCGGGAACAGTCCGGCCGCCACCAGCCCGGCGAAATGCGCCATGTCGACCATGAAATACGCGCCGACCTCGTCGGCCACGCGGCGGATGCGCTCGAAATCGATGAAGCGGGCATAGGCCGAGCCGCCGGCGATGATCAGCTTCGGCTTCTCCGCACGTGCCTTCGTTTCCAGTTCCTCGTAATCCAGCAATCCATCTGTGCGCACGCCGTACTGGACAGCGCGGAACCATTTGCCGGACAGATTGGGGGCGGCGCCGTGGGTCAGATGGCCGCCGGCATCCAGGCTCATGCCCAGGATGGTGTCGCCGGGCTTTACCAGCGCCAGGAACACCGCCTGATTGGCCGACGCGCCGCAATGCGGCTGCACATTGGCGAACTCGCACGAGAACAACTGCTTGGCGCGCGAAATCGCCAAATTCTCGGCGACGTCGACATGCACGCAGCCGCCGTAATAGCGCCGGCCGGGATAGCCCTCGGCGTATTTGTTGGTCAGCACGCTGCCCTGCGCCTCCAGCACGGCGGCGGAGACAAGGTTCTCGCTGGCGATCAGCTCGATCCCGTCCTGCTGGCGGACCAGCTCCGCGCCGATGGCGGCGGCGAGTTCGGGATCGGTTTCGGCCAGCGGCGCGCTGTAGAAGCGCTGCAGACTGGCGGTGGGAAGATTCTCGTTCATCAGGTTGCCCCAATACTGGTGAGGTGGTGTTCGCCCGCAAGGGCGGACGCGGATGCGTTCAGCTTGGCCAGGCGCCGGTCGTGGCGCCCGCCTTCGTAGTGCGTGGTCAGGAAGACGCGCAGGGCGTCCAATGCCACTTCCTCCCCGATCAGTCTCGCGCCGAGCGCGATCACGTTGGCGTCGTTATGCAGCCGGGTCAGCCGCGCTCCGGTGATGTCGTGGATCAGCGCGCAGCGGATACCGGGAAACCGGTTGGCGGCGATCGACATGCCGATGCCGGTGCCGCAGACCAACACGCCGAACCGTGCCTCGCCGGAGGTCACGGCCTGGCAAACGCGCTGCGCGAAGTCCGGATAGTCGACGCTGTCGGATGCATGGGTGCCAAAATCGATCGCGCGGAAGACCGGCCCGACACCGGACCCGGACACGGCGCCGGACACAAGCGAGGCCAGTGCCTCCACCAGACGATTCTTGAGGCCAAAGCCGGCATGATCGGCGCCGAACGCGACGGATACAGGATGTGTGTTCATGAACCCTCATCCTCTAGCACGAGGGCGCGAGGGCACAAACGCCCTCTGCCCCTCCCCGGCCCACATGGCTGCAATCCGGCCATGCGCCAGGGTTCATCGACGCGCAGCGGCAATTTGCACCGCGCGTCGGCGCGAGCATTTGCAACACTCCATCGTGCGTCCTATGGACCGGGAACCTGATCCAACCGGAGACGCAGACCATGACCGTCGGCCGCTTTCCCCACACCCGCATGCGCCGCAACCGCACCGATGCCTGGACCCGGCGGCTGGTGGCCGAGAACAAGCTGTCGGTCGACGACCTGATCTGGCCGATCTTCATCATCGAGGGCAGCAACACGAGCACCGAGGTCGTCTCCATGCCCGGCGTGGTGCGCGTCACGCTGGATCTCGTGGCGAAGCACGTCGAGGAAGCCGTCAAACTCGGCATCCCCGCCATCGCCCTGTTCCCCGCCACACCGCCTGAAAAGAAGGACGCCGAGGGCACCGAGGCGGTCAACGCCAACAACCTGATCTGCTCGGCCTCGCGCATCCTGAAGAAAGCCTTCCCCGAAGTGGGGCTTGTCGGCGATGTCGCGCTCGATCCCTACACCGACCACGGCCATGACGGCGTCATCCGCGACGGCTACGTCGCCAACGACGACACCCTGAAGGTCCTGCGCCAGCAGGCGCTGGTTCAGGCCGAGGCCGGCATCGACATCATCGCCCCCTCCGACATGATGGACGGCCGCGTCGGCGTGATCCGCGAGGCGCTGGAAGAGCAGGGCCTGATCCACACCCGCATCATGAGCTACGCGGCCAAATACGCCTCGGCGTTCTATGCGCCGTTCCGCGAGGCGCTGGGTTCCGGCAGTTCGCTCAAGGGCGACAAGAAGACCTACCAGATGGACCCCGCCAACACCGACGAGGCGCTGCGCGAGGTCGAACTCGACCTGCTGGAAGGTGCGGACATGGTCATGGTGAAGCCCGGCCTGCCCTATCTGGATATCATCCGCCGCGTGCGCGAGCGGTTCGAGGTGCCGACCTTCGCCTATCAGGTGTCCGGCGAATACGCGATGATGATGGCCGCGGTGCAGAACGGCTGGCTCGACCACGACCGCGCGGTGATCGAGGTGCTGACCAGCTTCAAGCGCGCCGGCTGCAACGGCGTGCTGACCTATTTCGCCCCGGCTGCGGCGAAGCTGCTGGCGAAATAGCCCTCGGCCCCAGCTGTCAACCGGGCCAGATCTTGCGCCGCACGCCCGCGGCGGTCAGGCCGCCATAGGCGGTGATGCCGGCGGCGACGGCCATGAAATAGCCCTCGATCCCATAGCCCAGATGCCGGCCGAGCAGCCAACCGCCGCCAACCGCAAGGCCGAAACGGGACGTGGCGGCGAGGAAGGGCCAGAACATCCGCCCGGCGCCGAGCGAGGCGAAATACATCGCCATGCCCAGCCCGAAGCCGCCGAACGCCGGCCCGGTGAAGCGCAATCCGCGCGCGGCGATGCCCGCGACCGTGGGATCGGAGGCGAAGGCCCCCGCGAAACCGGCCGGAAACAGCCCGACCAGCAAGCCGATGGTGCCGGCGATGGCGAAGGTCAGCAGCCCGCCCGTCCAGGCGGTACGCCGCGCCGTCGGCCAGTCCCGCGCCCCGACGGCGCGCCCCACCAGGGCGGTCAGCGCCGAGCCGACCCCGAACGACAGCGGGATCATCAGGAACTCCAGCCGCGCGGAAATGCCATAGGCCGCGACCGCCGCCACGCCATAGGCGGAGAGCTGGGCGGTGACCAGGATGGTGGTGAGGTTGGCGATCACGGCGAGCACCGACGCGATCAGCCCAACCGACAGGATGCGCCGGAACAGATCGCCGCGCAGCCGGGCGCGCACATGCGGTCGGAACCCGGCCCCGCCGCGCGCCACCAGCACGGCCAAGGCCAGCGCCGCGCCCGCGTTGGTGAACGCGAAGGCCATGCCGGCGCCAGGCAGGCCCTGGCCCAGCCGCTCCATCAGCACCCATGCGAGCGGGGGATAGGCGGCGCCGCTGACGATCAGCACCCTGGCCGCCAGGGCGTGCCGCCCGCCGCCGCGCATGACGGAGGCCAGAGTGTTGGCCGCCCAGACCGGGATCGCCCCCACGCCGAATAGCCAGAAGGCATAGGGCGTGGCCGCGGCGGCGATATCCCGCCCGGCGATGGCGCCGAACACGATGGATGGGATCCCGGCCAGCAGGAAGGCGAAGATCAGCGCCGCCAGGCCGGCGATGATCAGGGCATGCATCACCAGCCCCGAGGCTTCATCGCGGTTGCCGGCGCCCAGCGTGCGGGCGATGGCCGAAACCACGCCCCCGCCCATCGCCCCGGCCGACATTTGCTGCATCATCAACGCGAACGGCAACACCACCGCCCAGGCGCTCAGCGCCGTTGTGCCCTGGCGCGCCGCCAGCCAGGTCTCCGCCAGCTGCCCGCTGGCCTGCAGCAGCACGACCATCGTGGTCGGTGCCGCCAGCGCGAGGATCCGGCGCAGCAATTCGCGAACCGGGGCATGAACAGCGAGGGGGATGGCGACCGGACCGGTCACGCTGCGGCCTGGTTGGCGGGGAGATTGGACATACCCATCCGCGGTGTTCCCCTGTTGCGCGGCAGGCCTTCTGGCCGAACCGGCATTGTTGATACTGACTTGCATGATGCAAGCACATCCTCCACCGGATCGCAATCGACCGGCGTGAACCGGAATTCATTGACAGACCCGTCGCCGTTCCCATCTAATGCCCGAAAGTGTAGCCAAGGCTACACTCTGTTGCTTCCTCCCGATCTTCGTGCTCCGGCTACGCAAACCCGAACCATCAGGCCGCCGAACCTCGCATGAGCCCCACATGAGCGATCTGACGATCCAGCGGCTGAACCTGTCCGAGCGCACCGTGCGCGCGGGAACCGAGGCGCTGGCCGGGCATCGGCGGGGGATTCGCGGCTTTCTGCCGTTCGCCGGACCGGCAGTGATCGCCTCCGTCGCCTATATGGACCCCGGCAATTTCGCGACGAACATCCAGGCCGGCGCCCGGCACGGCTATTCCCTGCTATGGGTGGTGGTGGTGGCCAATTTGGTAGCCATGCTGTTCCAGTCGCTGTCCGCCAAGCTGGGCATCGTCACCGGCCACAGTCTGGCCCAGCTTAGCCGCCGGTATTTCCCGCGCCCGCTGGTCATCGCCATGTGGGTGGCGAGCGAGATCGCGGCGATGGCCACCGACCTGGCCGAATTCCTCGGTGCCGCGATCGGACTGAGCCTGCTGTTCGGCCTACCGCTGCTGGCATGCCTGGGCGTGGTCGGGGTGGTCACCTATGCCGTGCTGGCGGTGCAGGGCAACGGCTTCCGGCTCCTGGAAATCCTGATCGGCGGCTTCGTCGCGGTGATCGGGCTTTGCTACCTGATCGAGTTGCTGGTGGCGCCGCCCGATTGGGGACAGTTCGCCTATCATTCGGTGGTGCCGGAGTTGCAGGGAATGGATGCGGTCACCCTCGCGGTGGGCATCATCGGCGCCACCGTGATGCCGCATGCGATCTATCTGCATTCCGGCCTGACCAGTCGCCGGGTGCCCACGCTGTCGGACGCGGACCGCCAACGCGTGCTGCGCTATTCGAACCACGAGGTGCTGATCGCGCTCGCCTTCGCCGGGCTGGTGAACATGGCGATGGTGGCGCTGGCCGCCACGGTGTTTCACCCCGGCCATGCGGACGTGGCTGAGATCGAGACCGCGTATCAGACCCTCACGCCGCTGCTCGGCGGCGCGGCCGCCTCGGTGTTCATGATCTCGCTGCTGGCCTCGGGGTTTTCGAGCTCGGTGGTGGGCACCCTGGCCGGTCAGGGCATCATGCAGGACTTCGTCGGCTTCCGCATTCCTATCTGGCTGCGCCGCCTGATCACGATGGCACCGGCGTTCGTCGTGGTGGCGCTCGGCGTCAACGCCACCCAGACGCTGGTCTACAGCCAGGTGGTGCTGAGCATGGCGCTGCCGGTGCCGATGATCGCGCTGCTGGTGCTGACGGGCCGGCCCGAGGTGATGGGCCGCTTCGTGAACGGCAAATGGACCCGCGCGGCGGCGATCCTGGCGGCAACCCTGGTGCTGTCGCTGAACCTTGTATTGCTGGGCCTGAGCTTCGGCCTGATCTAGGCCCGGCCCCGGGCCTTCCATTCCGGCCAACACGCTTGCCTGAATCCAAGCCGCACGTCATGTTCCGCGCCAACCAACGGGGCCGACATTGATGGCTTGGGCGTGACCACGAAACCCGCGGGCCTTCGCGCGAACGCGCGACCGGCTGGTGAACTGCCGACCGAGCCAACCCAGGCGCGGCGCTTCGGCAAAACGCGTACCGCGCAATCCACCGCCCTGCTGGAAGACTATGTGGAACTGATCTCCGACCTGCTCGGCGCCGGCGGCGAGGCGCGCCCGACCGACATCGCCCGGCGCCTGGGCGTCTCGCATGCCACCGCCATCAAGACGATCGGCCGGCTGAAGCGCGAAGGACTGGCGGTCGCCAAGCCCTATCGCGGCGTGTTCCTGACCCCGGATGGCGACACCCTGGCCGCGCGCGTGCGCGCCCGGCATCGGGTGGTGGTGGATCTGCTGCTGGCCGTGGGCGTGCCGGCGGAGGCGGCGGAGCAGGACGCCGAGGGGATCGAACATCACGTGTCGGACGCGACCCTGAAGGCTTTCGGTCGGTTCCTGCGCGAACGCGGGTAACCGAATGGGGGAGCCGAACAGGGTAACCCGGCGGGCTTTGCCTGGAGGCAGGCCGGGCGGGAAAGGCCTGTCGAAAATTTTGTATATTAACCCTTTTACGTCTTGTCAACCTGTCAGAAATCCATAAAATGACGAAACCAGACACGTTATTTGGACGTGTTTGACAGTTTCGTCATTTTTTGGAGGTTCCTGCCATGTCCCTGTTCAAGCGCGCCGCTCTGTCGGTCGGCCTCGCGGCCATCGGAATGTCGTTCGGTCTGGCCGGCTCGGCCCAGGCGAATTATCTGCCCGGCCTGACCAACCTGAATTTCCTCAGCTACACCGGCAGCGCGCCGAAGGCCTCGTTCACCAGCGTCAACCCGACCGGCTGGACCGGCGGCAGCGGCCTGATCTTCATCGACGCCCCCGGCACCTCGGCGTCCTCGCCGGTCACCGCCTGCGGCGGCACCTATCTCAGCACCTATGGCTGCCCCAGCACGCTCGCCATTCCCGGCGGCTACAACTTTGTGGAAGCCGACGCCAATCCGGTGTTCGAAAGCGGCTTCAACTACCACCTGTCCGGCCTTACCGCGGGCCAGACCTATCAGCTGAGCTTCTACCAGGCGGCCAGCCAGCAGCGCGGCTTCGCCAACGGCAAGGACACCACCGAGCAGTGGATCGTCTCGCTCGGCACCAGCGCCCTGACCAAGTGCAATGGCTGCGGGCCGTATGACGCCTATTACGGCAGCCATCAGAGCACCTATTCCAACCCCGATGCGTCCGCCTCCGTGGTGGCGACGAACAAGATGACCACGCCCTCCGGCGGCATGACCGACTGGCAGTATGTCACGGTCAATCTGAAGGCGGACGCCCCCACGCAGCTGCTGAGCTTCCTGGCCTGGGGCAATGACGGCACCACCGCCAACCTGCCGCCGATCGCCTTCCTGGCCGGGGTGAATTCGCCCGCCGGCCTGGTGCCGGAGCCGGCCGCCCTGTCGGTGTTCGGCGTCGGTCTGCTGGGCCTGGGCGGCATCGCCCTGCGCCGCCGCCCGAAGCAGCGCCCCGCGGCCTGATCCGCGGCGCCGGCCGCGCGCCTGGACGGGATACACGTTCCGTTCAGGCGTGCGGCCACATCCTGCGGCCCCTCCCCGACCGCAAGGAGCCTGCCCATGCCCGCCTGGCCCGACCCGCAGCTTCTGCGTGGCTTCCTGTTGAGCGTCCTGCGGCTGTGGGTCTGGCTCATCCTGGTCGCGGCGGTGTTCGTGCCGCTGGAGCGGGTTTTCGCCGCCCGCCCGCGCGCCGGCTTCGGCCGGAGCCTGCCCGGCGATCTCGGCTTCTATTTCCTCAACGGCCTGCTGCCCAATTTGCTGCTGGCGGCGCCGCTGGCCGTGCTGGCCTATGTTTCGTTCCATCTGGTGCCCTGGCGGCTGCACGCCATGGTCGCCGCCTGGCCGCTATGGCTGCGCGGGCTGGCCGCCTTCGTCGTCGGCGATTTCGGCTTTTACTGGGGCCACCGCTGGGCGCACCGCATCCCGCTGCTGTGGCGCTTCCATGCCGTGCACCACCACCCGCGCGAGCTGTATTTCCTGGTCAGTTCCCGCGCCCATCCGGTGGATTTCATGTTCATCCGGCTGATCGGGCTGACCCCCATCTACATTCTGGGCCTGGGCGCGCCGGAGAGCGTGCAGGGCACCCTGGTGGCGACGCTGATCATGCTGGCGGTGACCGTCTGGGGCTTCTTCATCCACGCCAATCTGCGCTGGCGCTTCGGCGTGCTGGAATGGCTGGTGGCGACGCCCGCCTTCCACCACTGGCATCACACGCGCCACGCGCCGGCCGACCGCAATTTCGCCTCCATGCTGCCCTGCATGGACCTTCTGTTCGGCACGCTGCATCTGCCGCGCCGGACGTGGCCGGAGGCCTATGGCATCCGCCAGGACCTGCCAGCCACGCTTGGCGGGCAGTTGCTGCAGCCCTTCCTGCCCGATCCCGTGCCCGATCCGGTGCCCGACATCCCTGCGCCGGACAGACGCTGAGGCGGCGGCGGCCTTAGATCACGCCCTTGCCGCGCAGTTCCGCGAGTTTCGCCGCGTCCAGGCCGAGCGCCTGCTGCAGCACCTCATCCGTATGCTGCCCGAGCACGGGCGGCGGCAGGCGGTAATCGGGGGGCGTTTCCGACAGCCGCACCGGGTTGGCGATCACCTTCACGGTGCCGCCCGGCGGCAGCGACGCGTGCGGCATTTCCACCACCACGCCGCGGGACTGCACGTGCGGATCGGCGAACACCTGCTTCAGCGTGTTGATCGGGCCGCAGCCGATCTTCAGTTCCTCCAGCCGGTCCACCCACCAGTTCGTCGGATGCGTCTGCATCACCGGCGTCAGCGTGTCGGTCACCAGCTGGCGGTTCGCCACCCGGGCGGCGTTGGTGGCGAAGCGCTCGTCGGCCAGCAGATGCGTCAGATCGAACGCCTCGCAGAAGCGCTTGAAGGTGGGATCGTTGCCGACCGACAACACCATGTAGCCGTCCTCGGTCGGGAACACCTGATACGGCACGATGTTCGGATGCTGGTTGCCCAGCCGCGCCGGGTTCTCGCCGGTGGCCAGGTAGTTCATGCCCTGGTTCGCCAGCCAGGCCACATGCGTGTCGAGCATGCCGATGTCGATCTGCTGGCCGATCCCCGTCGCGTCGCGATGGCGGATGGCGGCCAGGATGCCGATGCAGCCGTACAGCCCGGCGAACAGGTCGGCGACCGGCACGCCCACCTTCTGCGGCTGGCCGTCCGGCTCCCCGGTCAGGCTCATCACACCGCCCATGCCCTGGATCAGGCTGTCATAGCCGGGGCGCGGCGCGTAGGGTCCGGTTTGGCCGAAGCCGGTGATCGAGCAATAGACCAGCTTCGGAAACCTCGCGTGCAGCTGCTCATAGCCCAGGCCGTATTTCGCCAGGGCGCCGACCTTGAAGTTCTCCACCAGGATGTCGCTCTGCGCGATCAGCCGCAGCGCCAGCTCCTGGCCTTCCTTCGTCGCGATATCCAGCGTCACCGAGCGCTTGTTGCGGTTCACCCCGACGAAATAGGCACTTTCCTTCGTGCCCGGCATCACCGGCGGCGCGAAGCCACGGGTATCGTCGCCCGAGCCCGGCTTTTCGATCTTGATCACGTCGGCACCAAGATCGCCGAGCATCTGCGCGCAGGTAGGTCCGGCCAGGACGCGGGTAAGGTCGAATACGCGCAGGCCCTTGAGAGGACCGGTCGGTGTGCTCATGCGGAGGCTCCTGATATTTCCTGCACCGGTTATAGGTCCGCGATCGAGGCTGGCAAACCGCCGGCCCCGTCGGCTATCAACGCGACAGTTCCAGCTTGTAGGTGCAGACCAGCTTGGACGGCGGCGGCTGGCGCAATTCCAGCTTGCCGAGGAATGTCTCGCCACTGAACTGGCCGGACACGGAGTTCTTGAACGAGCCCGTCAGGCTATCGCGCCAGGTATCCATCTGCAGGGAGCCGTCGGCCCCCACATGGCCCTTAAAATCGCCGTAGAGCACCTGTCCCCCGGTTACGCGCATCGGCGTGCCCGTCTGGGTCGTCGGGCAATTGCCGACACCATCGGTGACGTTCTTGGTTTCCCCGGTGTAGTAGCCGTCGAAAATCGAGGAGGCCGGTCCGACCTGGCAGCCCGCGACCGGCAGGGTCAGCGCCAAAAGACCGAGTACGGTCGGTAGAAGGTTTGTCTTCGGCATGATCCCCTCATCGTCCCGATCCAGGAAGCTGCCCGCGCAAGCGGCCGGCTACTGGCGGGTCATTTCCAGTTTGTAGGTACAAAAGATCCCCGGGGCCACGAACAGGCCCTGCTGGAACTGGCCAACGAACCGGTCGCCGGTGAACTGGCCGGACAATGTGTTCTGCTCGGACTGCATCTGCACCGTGCCGGCCGGACTGACCCTGCCGCGGAACAGGCCGAACGACACCCGCCCGTCCCGCACGGTCATCGGCGCCGTGGTGGTCGATGGCTGGCAGTTGCGCACGGGTGGCGAAACATTGATCGCCTCGCCGGTGTAGGTGCCATCGAAGGTCGTGACCACGGGCCCGGTCTGGCAGGCCAGGATCGGCAGGCACAAGGCGATCACGCGAAGGACCGGCTTGCACGGCATCGCAACCTCCCTTCTCTCAGTAGAACCTGGAGAAATCCGGTTTGCGCTTCTCGGCGAACGCGGTGAACGCCTCCTTCGCCTCCGGCGAGACCAAACGCTGCTTGAAGATCGCCAGTTCCGCTTCCATCCGCCCCGGCACGTCCTGCGTGTCGTGCTTCATCAGCGCCTTGGTCTGTCGCACCGCCTCCGGCGGCAGCGCCGCCAGCCGGGCGGCCATTTCGCGAGCGGTGTCCATCAGGACGGCCTGATCCACCACCTTGTTGACCATGCCCCATTCAAGCGCGGTTTGCGCGTCGATCCCCTCGCCCAGCAGCAGCATCGCGCTGGCCCGTACATGCCCGATCGCACGCGGCACCAGCATCGAACTCGCCGCCTCCGGCACCAGGCCCAGGGCCGTGAACGGCATCATGAACCGCGCATTGGTCGCGGCGACCAGCAGGTCGCAATGCATGAGCATGGTCGTGCCGACACCGATCGCCATGCCGTTCACCGCACCGATCAGCGGCTTCTGCAATCCGGAGATCGCCGGCAGGAACCGCCCGGCCGAACTTTCCAGCCCGCCATTGGCGCGCTTCTGGAAATCGCCGACATCGTTGCCGGAGGTGAACGCATCGCCGGTGCCGGTCAGCACCAGCACCCGCACCGAGGGATCATCGTTGGCGGCGTCGAAGGCGGCGGCCATCGCGTTGTACATGTCCCGCGTCAGGGCGTTCTTCTTCTCCGGCCGGTTCAGCCGGATCTCCAGCACGCCGCCGGCGCTGGAGAGGATCACGTGCTCGGACATGGTGGTTTCCTTTATTACTTGACGCCCAATTCTTCCCCGGCCAGCTTTTCCGGCAGTCTCGCCAGTTCCGTATGATCCGCCCCCGGGCCCAGCATCATCGCGGTCGCGGCGGTCAGTTCCCGGCACAATGCGGCGAACGGCGTCGCCGTGCCGGTTTCCCGTCCGACGCCCATGGCAATGGACAGATCCTTCACCAGCAGATCCAGCGAGAAGCCGCTGTCGAATTTACGCGACAGCACGAACTGCTTGAACTTCTTCTGCGTCGAGTTGTTCATCCCCGTCGCCGCGTTCAGCACGTCCACCATCACCTCCGGGTCCAGCCCGAAGCGTTGGCCGATCAGCAGCGCCTCGATCCCGATCAGGAAGCCGCCGGCGCTGACCAGGTTGTTCAGCGCCTTCATCGCCTGGCCCGACCCCACGCCGCCGGTGCGCAGGATGGACGTGCCCATGCCTTCCAGCACCGGCAACGCCCGGTCGATGATGGCGGACTCGCCGCCCACCATGATCGCCAGTTGCCCGGTCTTGGCCCGCGGCACGCCGCCCGACACCGGCGCGTCGATCAGATGCCCGCCCAGCGCCGCCACCTTCTCCGCCAGCCCCTTCGTTACGGTCGGCTCGCCGGAGCTCATTTCGATCACGATCGTGCCGGGCCGGATGCCCGCCAGGATGCTGTCCTCGGCATCCGCCAGCACATGCGAGACGATCTTGCTGGTCGGCAGCATGGTGATCACCACGTCCGAGCCCGCCGCCAGCTGGCGCAGGCTGTCGGGGGCGAAGCCCCCAACCTGCTGGACGAAATTGTCGGCGACCTCGCGCCGACTGTCGTTCACGTGCACGGTGAAGCCGGCGCGCACCAGGCAGGCGGCCATCGGCCAGCCCATGTTGCCGACTCCGACGAAGCCGACGGTTGGCTTTTCCGACATGGATCAGTCGCCGCTTTTGGCGGAATCGATTTCCTTGAACACCTCGGAAGCCAGGCGGAACGCCTCCACCGCGGCCGGCACGCCGCAATAGCCGCCGACCTGGAGCAGCACTTCCTTGATCTCGTCGCGCGTCACGCCGTTGTTCACCGCGCCGCGTACATGCAGCTTGAACTCATGGCCTCGGTTCAGCGCCGACAGCATGGCGAGGTTGAGCATGCTGCGCGTCTTGCGGTCCAGCCCCGGGCGGGTCCAGATCGCGCCCCAGGCGCTTTCGGTGGCCTGCTGCTGCAGGGCGGCGTTGAAGTCTGTCGCGGCGGCGATGGACTTGTTCACATACTCGTCGCCGAGCACCTCGCGGCGGACCTGAAGGCCCTTCTTGAACAGGTCGCTGGAAAATTCGGGACGATCGGCCATGGGTTCATCTCCTCCATATTGGCAGGCAATTGGACTGGCCGGACCGTAGAGATTGCCACCAGGGACGGCAAGCGGTTGACTGGCCGCCAACCAACAACCCAAGCGCACCACGGGGAAACGAACCATGAGCCAGACGCCCGCCATCACCTATGAAATCCTGGCCCTGCGCTACGGCGTCTTCGATGGCCGCATCCAGGCGCAGCACTACCTGATGCCGGACGACCACATGGCGCCGGCCAAGCTGGATTTCCTGGTCTTCACCATTCGCGGCGGCGGGCGCACCATCGTCATGGACACCGGCTTCAACCCCGCTTCCGCCCAGCGCCGCGGGCGCGAGCTGATCCGCCCGGTGGACGAGGCGCTGCGCATGGTCGGCGTCGAACCCTCCGAGGTGCCGGACGTGGTGCTGACGCATATGCACTGGGACCACGCCGGGGGAATGGAATATTTCCCCAAGGCCAATTTCCACATCCAGGAATCGGAAATGGCCTATTGCACCGGCCCCTGCATGTGCCTGCCCTTCCTGCGCCGGCCGTTCGATGTGGAGGATGTGCAAAGCGCGGTGCGCGCGCTGTATGCCGACAAGCTGAAATTCCACAACGGCACCAGCGAGATCGCGCCTGGCGTTACCCTGCACCTGATCGGCGGGCATTCCATGGGCATCCAGGCGATCCGCGTGCCGACCAGGCGCGGCTGGGTCGTGCTGGCCGGCGACAGCTCGCACATGTGGGGCAACATCCGTAAGCGGAACCCGTTCCCGGTGGTGGTGGACGTGGCGCGGATGCTGAAGGGCTACGACATCCTGGAAAGCCTGGCCGACGGCCCCGACCACATCATCCCCGGCCACGACCCGCTGATCCTCGAAACCTTCCCACGCTATCGCGGCCTGGAGGATGTGGCGCAGCTCGATTTGCCGCCCGTCGTACCCATCCTCGCATAATCTTTGCTTTCGTTCCGCCGCGAAGGCGGCCACCCTGGGCACGTGCACGTATCCCTGCGAAGGCTCCTGCGACTGCTGATCGTCATCCCCCTGGTTCTGATACTCGCGCTGGTACTGGCGCTGGCGGGGCTGGCCGCCGGCGCGCTGTGGTGGAGCCTGCCCGCCGCGCGCCAGACCGCCGCGATTCCCGGCCTGTCCGGCCCGGTGGAGATCAGCTTCGACCAGGACGGCGTGCCCCGCATCCACGCCGCCACGGCACTGGACGGCGCGGCCGCGCTCGGCTTCGTGCATGCCCGCGACCGCATGTTCCAGATGGACCTGATGCGGCGCAACGCCTCCGGCCGGCTGTCGGAAATTGCCGGGCCGGTGACGCTGAAGCTGGACCGGTCGATGCGCGTGCTCGGCCTGCGCCGGGCGGCGGAAGCCGACCTCGCCACGCTGCCGGCGGAAACCCGCGCGATGCTGGAGGCCTATGCGCGCGGCGTGAATGCCTGGATCGCGGCGCGCGGGCGGTTCAGCGCGCCGGAGTTCATCCTGTTCGGCGCGCCAGCGCCCTGGACGCCGGTGGACAGCCTGCTCTGGGGCAAGACCATGGGGCTTTGGCTGTCGTCGAACTGGCGGATGAAGCTCGCCCGCCTGTCGATGGCCGGCAAGCTCGATCCGCGCATCGTCGAGACGCTCTGGCCGCCCGACATCAGCGACGGTCGGCCCTATGCCGCCGTGCCGCCGGATGCGGACGCGGCACGGGCCGCCGCGCGGCTGGCCGCTGAACTGCCGGTGTTTCCCGGCCCCTTCACCCTGCCCGGCAGTGCATCGAACGAATGGGCGGTGGATGGCGCGCACAGCGCCACCGGCGCGCCGCTGCTGGCGGGCGATCCGCATCTGGCGTTCGGCAAGCCGGGCATCTGGTACCTGGCGCGGATCGAAACCGCCGACGGCATCCTGGCCGGCGCCACCGCCCCCGGCGTTCCCTTCCTGGTGATCGGCCATAACGGCCACATCGCCTGGACCTTCACCACCACCGGCGCAGACGTGCAAGACGTGTTCATCGAAACCACGGCCACCACCGCCGACGGCCAGGCGGGCTACCTGACCCCGGACGGACCGCGCCCGTTCACGGTCCGCGATGAACGTATCCGCATCCGCGGCCAGCCCGACGAAATCCTGCGCGTACGCGAAACCCGCCACGGTCCGGTGATCTCCGACCTGACCGACCCGTCCGGCCCGTTGCTGGCCGTGGCGATGGGCAACCTCGCCCCCGGCGACACCGCCGCCGCCGGGCTCGAGGCGCTGAACCAGGCCATCGACATCGATCAGGCCGGGCTCGCCGCCGGGCGGATCAGCGCCCCGGCGCAGAACCTGCTGGTGGCGGACCGCGAGCGCATCGCTTTGTATGTCACCGGCCGCATTCCGGTGCGCCGCAACCCCGACGGCCGCGATCCGGTGCCCGGCGCGGACGGCGCGCATGACTGGATCGGGCTCGCGTCCGGCGCCCAGCTGCCGCGCTACGTCGCGCCGGCCAGCGGCCGGCTGGTCAATGCCAACGAACGCATCGCGCCGGCGAATTTTCCCATTTTCCTCGGCGATGACTGGTTCGGCGACTGGCGCAGCCAGCGGATCCGGGAATTACTGGACGCGGCCGGCAAGCCCGGCGTGGAGGACTTCACGCGCATGCAGACCGACGTGCGCAGCACCTACGCCCGCCAGCTTCTGCCCCGGCTGCTGGCCGCCGACCTGCCGCCCGGCCCGGCCGAACAGGCCCGCGCGCTGCTGCGCGGCTGGGACGGCACGATGGCGATGGACCGGCCGCAGCCGCTGATCTTCAATCAGTGGCTGGAATATTTCTTCGCCCTGGTGCTGGAAAAGACCGGCATTCCCCGCTCCGCCGCCGGTCCGCGCATGGAAACCGTTGCCTTCGCCCTGTCGCCGCAGGGCGCGCTCTGGTGCGGCGGGGACTGCGCGCCCCTGGTGGCGGAGGCGTTCGTGCGCGCCGTGACGCAACTGCGCCGCGGGCACGGCGCCGACCCCGCCGCCTGGCGCTGGGGGGACGTGCACCAGGCGGTGTTCGCCCATCCGATCCTGCGCGCCCTTCCCGTGCTGGGCTGGCTGACCACGCGGCGCGTTCCGGTGCCCGGCGATGACAGCACGCTCAACCGCCAGGACGGCCGCCCGGCCGGCATTTCCGCCGACAGGTTCGATTCCGTGCACGGCGCGTCCTATCGCGGGGTGTATGATCTGGCCGACCTCGACCGGTCGCGATTCGTCATGGCGCCCGGCCAGTCCGGCAATCCCTTGTCGCGGCATGCCGCCGATTTCATATCCAGGTGGCGCGATGGGGAAACGATCACCCTCGGCCCGCTGCCCGGGCGGGTCAGCGCGACGATCCATCTGATCCCCGGCCCGCCGGGAACCTAGGTTGAATGCGATGCAAACGATGTACGAAGCCACCTCCGCCCTGCACGAAGACGAGATCCTGACCAGCGGGGTGCTATCGCGGCGCTTCTTCGCCTGGTGGGTGGACATGGTGCTGATCGGCGTGCTGATGGCGGTGGTCTATACCCTGACCGCGGCGTTCGGGCTGGTGACGCTCGGATTGGGCTGGTACCTGCTGCCCTGGGTGCCGGTGGTGCCGTTCCTCTATCACTGGATCAGCCTCTCCGGCCCGATGTCCGCCACGCCGGGCCAGGCGATGATGGGCCTGATCCTGCGGCGCAACGGCGATCTCGGCCGGCCCGATGTGGTTGAGACCGCGGTGTGGGTGGTGATCTACTACCTGACCCTGGCGGTGTTCTGTCCGGCCCTGCTGATCATGCTGTTCACCGTGCGTAAACGCGGCCTGCACGACATGGTCAGCGGCCTGGTGCTGGTGCGCAGACGGGCGTTGACCCCGCCCTCGGGCTACTGGAACAATGCTGCAAACCGATGACGCCCTGCAGACAGCGTACAGATGACCTATAAATCCCCGCGCCGGCCACAGTTCTTCTACACCACCGCGCCCCTGCCCTGCCCCTACGTGGCCGGCCGGACGGAGCGCAAGGTGGTGACGGAAATCACCGGCCCGGATGCCGAGGCGGTGCACGACCGGCTGTCGCGCGCCGGCTTTCGCCGCAGCCACAACATCGCCTATGCCCCGGTCTGCCCGTCCTGCCAGTCCTGCGTGCCGATCCGCATCCCCGTCGCCAGCTTCCGCCCGGACCGCACGCTGCGCAAGATCGCCAAGGCCAATGCCGGCCTGGACGGGTTCGAGGTCGCCCCCCGCGCCACCGCCGAGCAGTTCCAGCTGTTCCAGCGCTACCAGCAGACACGCCATGGCGAAGGCGACATGGCGACCATGAGCTTCTACGACTACCGCGCCATGGTCGAGGACACGCCGATCGAGACCTTCATCGCCGAATTCCGCGACGAGGACGAACGCCTGATCGGCGCCTGCCTGACCGATAAGCTCGGCGACGGGCTGTCGGCGGTCTACAGTTTCTTCGCCCCCGGCCTGGATAAACGCTCGCTCGGCACCTACACGATCCTGTGGCTGATCGAGCGCACCCGCGCCCTCGGGCTGCCCTATGTGTATCTCGGCTACTGGGTGCCCGAAAGCCGCAAGATGGCGTACAAGGCCCGCTTCCGCCCGAGCGAAATCCTGATGGGCGGCGCCTGGCGCGTGCTGACCGACCATGAACTGGCGCTGAGCGGCACGGAGGCGATGGTTTCCGAGACCGCGGGTTAGATGCGGCACACCCACCCCGCACACGAGGAACGCAACCGGTGACCGACCCTTCCTCCATCTACAACTGGCACCGCCTGGACGATCGGATCACCACATCCGGCCAGCCGACCGAGGCGCAACTGGCCGACATCCATGCCCTTGGGGTGCGCCACGTCATCAATCTCGGCCTGCACAGCCACGAAAAGGCGCTCCCGGACGAAGCCGGCAGCGTCAGCCGCCTCGGCATGACCTATATCCATATTCCGGTCGATTTCCAGAACCCGACCGAGGCGGACTTCGACCGGTTCCGTGCCGTGATGGCCGAATTGCGCGATGTTCCCGTGCACGTGCACTGCATCGCCAATTATCGGGTCTCGGCCTTCTTCTACCGCTACCGCCGGACCGTGCTCGGCATGGCGGACGCGCCGGCGCGCGCCGACCTCGAGCGGATCTGGCAGCCCGAAGGGGTCTGGGCCGAATTCGCCGGCCGATAGAAAAAGGCCGGAGGATCGCTCCCCCGGCCTTTCTTCAGCCAATCAGCAATCCGGCCGTCACCCGACCTTGAAGTTGCACTTCGGGTTCAGCGGATGCATGACCTCGGAGGCCGGCGTGGTCTCCAGGATGTGGTAGTAGTCCCACGCATACTTGCTCTCGGACGGCTTCTTCACCTGCACGAGGTAGGCCGGGAAGTATCCGCGGCCATCGGCGCGGATCGAGCCCTTGCCGAACGCGTCGTCCTCGGTCGGCATCGCCTTCATGCGGGCGACCGTGGCCGCGCCGCTCTTCTTCGCCTCGGCCGGTCCCATCGCCGCCATCGTCTTCAGATAGTGCAGCGTGCTGGAATAGGAGCTGGCATGCGCCTCGTTCGGATAGTTCTTCGGCGTGTATTCCAGCAGGCGCTTGGTGAAGGCGCGCGTGCTGTCGGTGCGGTCCCAGTAGAAGGTTTCGGTGCCGATCAGGCCCTGCGCCATGTCCAGACCCAGCGCGTGCACGTTCTGCAGGAACAGCAGCATCGGCGCGATGGTCATCGACTTGTCGATGCCGAATTCCTTCGCCTGCTTGATGCAGTTCTCGGTGTCGGCGCCGGCATTGGCCAGGCCGAGCACCTTCGCGCCGCTGGCGGCGGCCTGCTGCAGATAGGCGGAGAAGTCGGTGGTTTCCGGGAACGGGTAGCGCACCGTGCCCTTGACCGTGCCGTGGGCCTTCTTCACCACGTCCGCCGTCAGTTCCTCCAGCGACTGGCCGAAGGCGTAGTTGGCGGTGATGAAGAACCAGCTGTCGCCGCCCCGCTTCACCATGGCGCTGCCGGTGGAGACGGCGTTCTCGAACGTGTCGAAGCTCCAGATGATGGTGTTCGGGCTGCATTGCTCATCGGTCAGCGACGACACCGTCGCCGACGCGTTCAGCATGATCTTGTCCTTCTGGCGCGTCACCTCGGCCACCGCCAGTGCCACCGAGGAGGTCGGCACGTCGGCGATCACGTCCACGCCGTCGGTGTCGATCCACTGCCGCGCGATGGTGACAGCGACGTCGGGCTTGTTCTGGTGGTCCGCGGAGATGACCTCGACGTCGTAGCCCTTGCCGGACACGCCGAAATCCTTCAGCGCCAGCTTGGTGGCGGCAACCGAGGTGGGGCCGGTGTTGTCGCGATAGGTGCCGGACAGGTCGGTCAGCACGCCGATCTTGATCTTCGGTTTCGCACCCTGGGCGCGCGCACCGATGACCGGCACGGCGGACATGGCCGCTGCTGTACCCAGCAGGCCGCGACGAGAAAACTGCATGAAGTCGGTCTCCCTGATATGGATTTGTCCGTCCAGCACTATCGGCTGACTTGACGCGCGCCGTCTAACACAACAGGGCGCCCCGTTGCTATGCCCCCGGACGATCTTTTCGGAGAAGTGCCGGTCTCACTCGAACCGGTTGGACTTCGGGAAGCCGTTCGGCGGCATCCGCCCGGCCTGCCCTCGCTCGCCAATCCAATCGCGCAGATTGGTCTCCGTACGCGTCTTCTCACCCAGACGCCAGGTCAGACCGTCGGCGATCGCGAACGCTCGTGCATCTGACATCCCGCCATCCTTGTAGCGTTGCAGGATCACCCCCGCCCCACGGGTCAGTTCGGGAATTTGGTCCAGCGGGAAGATCAACAGCTTGCGCCCGGTGCCGATCACCGCGACATGATCACCCGTCACCGGCACGCAAACCTGCGCTTCTTCGCCCGGCTTCAGGTTCAAGATCGTCCGACCGGTGCGCTTCTCCGCCAGCAACTCGCTGCCCGCGACCACGAAGCCGCGCCCAGAACTGGACGCGACCAGGTACTTGCCGGCCTCGTTGGGGATGAACAACGCCGCGACATCGTCCTCGTTGGTCAGTTCCGCCAGCAGCCGCACCGGCTGTCCGTCGCCCCGCCCGCGCGGCAGGTCGGCGGCCTTCAGGGTGTAGGCGCGGCCATTGGTGCCGAACAGGCACAGCCGGTCGGTGGTCTGGCAGGGCAGCAGCAGCTTCAGGCGATCGCCTTCCTTGAACTTCAGCTCGGCGCCGTCGGCGATGTGCCCTTTCACCGCCCGCACCCAGCCCTTGTCCGACAGGATCAGCGTGATCGGCTCGCGCTCCACGAACGCCTCGGTGCTGACCTCCATCACCGCCGGCGCGTCGCCGAGTTCCGTACGCCGCGCGCCGAGCGGACCCGAGCCGAATTTCTTCCGCGTATCCTCCAGTTCCTCGGTGATCTTCGCCCAGCGCAGCTTCTCGCTGCCAAGCAGGGCCTGCAACTGCTTGCGTTCCTTGGTGAGGCTGGCGTGCTCCTTGCGGATCTCCATCTCCTCCAGCCGGCGCAGGCTGCGCAGGCGCATGTTCAGGATCGCCTCGGCCTGCGCGTCCGACAGCTCGAAGCGGCGGATCAGCGCCGGCTTGGGTTCGTCCTCCTCACGGATGATCCGGATCACCTCATCGAGGTTCAGATAGACCGCGAGATAGCCTTCCAGCACCTCGATCCGCCGGTCGATTGCCGCCAGACGGTGATTGGAGCGGCGCACCAATACCTCGGCGCGATGCGTCAGCCAGGCGCTCAGCACCTGCTTCAGGTTCATCACCCCGGGCGTGCGCGTCGCGTCCAGCACGTTCATGTTCAGCGAGAACCGGCTTTCCAGCCCGGTGGCGCGGAACAGCGTCTCCATCAGCACTTCCGGTTCCACGCCGCGCGTCTTCGGTTCCAGCACCAGGCGCACGTCCTCGGTGCTTTCGTCGCGCACGTCGCCCAGCAGCGGCAGCTTCTTTTCCTCCATCAGCTGCGCGATCTGCTCGATCAGGCGGTTCTTCTGCACCTGATACGGAATCTCGGTCACCACGATCTGCCAGGTGCCGTGCTTGCCCTTCTCCACGCTGTATTTGGCCCGAACCCGGAACCCACCGCGCCCGGTCTCGTAGGCGGAGAGGATCGAGGCCCGGTCCTCGACCATCATCCCGCCGGTGGGAAAATCCGGGCCGGGCATGTGCGCCAGAAGGTCGGAAATGCTGGCATCGGGATGGGCGATCAGATGGATGGCGGCGGCGCAGACCTCGCCGGCGTTGTGCGGCGGGATGGAGGTCGCCATGCCCACCGCGATCCCGGCCGAACCGTTCGCCAGCAGGTTCGGGAACGCACCGGGCAGCACGACCGGCTCGCTCTCCTCGCCGTCATAGGTTGGGCGGAAATCGATCGCATCCTCGTCGATGCCGGCCAGCAGGGCCTTGGCCACCTCGGTCAGCCGCGCCTCGGTGTAGCGCATGGCCGCGGCGTTATCGCCGTCGATATTGCCGAAATTGCCCTGGCCCTCGACCAGCGGATAGCGGGCGGCGAATTCCTGCGCCAGGCGCACCAGCGCGTCGTAGATCGAGGCATCGCCATGCGGGTGGAACTTGCCCATCACGTCGCCGACCACGCGGGCGCATTTCTTGAACGCGGCGTTCGGGTCCAGCTTCAGCTGGTGCATGGCGTAGATCAGCCGCCGGTGCACCGGCTTCAGCCCGTCGCGCACGTCCGGCAGGGAGCGGGACATGATGGTGGACAGCGCATAGGCCAGATAGCGCTCGCTCAGCGCCTCCGACAGGCTGGCATCCTGGATCTTGCCGATAAAATCGTCTGGCATGGCGGTATTCCTGATCGTCTCAAACGCGGGTGATCTACACCGAATCCGCTTCCGGAGTCGCGGCCAACGCCTCGATCCGGTCGTATAGCATCCGCCGCGCCTGCGGCAGCGGGCGATGGTGATGGCCGAAGGCGTCGCGCTCGAGGAAATGCCCGGTCAGCTTCAGCCCGTCGCGCCAGTCGACAGGGACTGAGCTGTTGGCGCCGACAAGGAATCCCGGCAGTTTCAGCAACCGATGCTTCCAGACGGCGGCCGCGGCCTCCGTCACCGCCCGGCCGCTGCGCGGCGATACCCAGGCCAGGCCCGCGGTTTCCCCGGTCACCGCGCAGGCGCCGAGATCGAGCCCATAGCCCAGATCCGCCAGCAACTCCGTCTCCCAGCGGATCAGGTCCGGCAGCATCGCCTCCGCGCCCGGCAGGCGGGGGATCAGCTCCACCAGGCCGGCGAACACGCGCGGATACGGCTCGCGCTCCGGCAGCGCGCCTTCCGCCACGGCGCAGGCGGAGGACAGCATGGCCAGCGCCAGCCGGTCGTCCATCACCATCGCGGCGCCGGCATGCACCAGTTCGCCGGTGAAGCTGCCGAGCTGGTCCGACAGCCGGGCGACCCAGCGCACCAGCAGGAAATTGCCGGGCTGCCAGATCGCAGCACCCGACCGCGACGCGCCGCCGCGCGCCAGGCCGCGATGCAGGCCATGCGCCTCGGTGATCACGGTCACGACCGCGTCGCCCTCGCCATAGGGCCGCGCGTCCAGCACGATCGCCGGGGCGTCCCATTCCATTGCCGGTTCTCCCTTGCTGCGCGCCCGCGCGCGGAGCTTCATACGCAAGCGGACTTGGCGTGCCCCAGCGCTTCAACCATGTTGACAGGATAGGACGTTCAGGAAAGGAGCGCGACGATGGACCGTCGAACCTGGCCGGTGGTGAGCGGGACGATCGCCCTGCTGGCGGCGGGAATGACCGCAGCCTGCGATATTCCGCCGCCCCCGCAGCAGAGCACCGCAGCAGAAATGCAGGCGCTGGTGCCGTCCAGGCTATGCGAACCGAACCTGCCGGTGTTCGGCCGGTTCTTCTTTCCCGGCGATGTCCCGCCCGGCACCTATATTCCCCCGCAGGGCAACATCCGCATGAACAATGACGGCAACTGGTGCCAGATCAGCCATGTCTTCGTGTTCCGCGAGGTGGAGGAGGTCGGCACCATGACGCTGGCAAAGGCCCCGATGCACGGCGAGGTGCGTACCGGTGCGGTCGGCAAGCAGTTGCGCATCGCCTATCGCCCGGCGCCGGGCTTCATCGGCACCGACGATTTTGTCGTGCATCTCGCCGTCTCGCAGCCCTGGGACATACCCATACGGGTCGTCGTGGTGCCTTAGAGCGTTTCCACGAAGAGTGAAAACGCTCTGGTCATCTTTCAGCGAGCCATTTCACCAGCCTAAGATCGCTTCGCGATTCCAGTCAGGCTGATATTGCTCTAGCAGCCTGTCGGATTCACCGACCGGCACCTGAATTTGAACGGTGTTTGGCTG
>JBBIQA010000038.1:0-28254 GCA_037442565.1 Rhodospirillales bacterium | reverse complement strand
CCCTGCTGCCAGAGCAAAAACACACCATCGTGCTTTATGACACAGCAAGATTAGAAATCGGTGACCCGGCCCTTGTGCTGCCAGTCGCCGTAGCGGGTCGGCTCGGGGCCTTCGGTGCCGCCCACTTCCGGTGCCAGCGGCGGGGCGAAGCGGCGTAGCCGAAGCGCCGCCTCGGGGTTCACCGCACCCTCCGGCGCCCGGCCCTGCAGGATCTCCGCCACTTGACGCGTCGTCTCCATCGCCTGGTGCAGCACCGCTGGCGGCGTGGCGCCGCCGATATGCGGCGTGGCGATGACATCGGCGCGGCCGGCCAGGAACGCTGACGGCTTCTGGTCCGCGGCCCGGCCGACATCCATCGCCGCGCCCGCCAGGTGCCCGCTGTCCAGCGCCGCCGTCAGGGCGGCCTCGTCCACCAGATTGCCGCGAGAGGCGTTCACGAAGAACGCGCCCGGGCGCATCGCCGCGAAGGCTGCCGCGTTCATCAAATTCTCGGTCTCCGCCGTCGCCACCGCGAGGCAGACCACGAAGTCCGACCGCCCCAGCAGGTCGGTCAACCCGACCTGCTCCATGCCGGGCAGGTCGGCGTTCGTGTAGGGATCGCAGATCAGCAGCCGCGCCTCCATCGCCGCCAGCACGCCGGCAAGGCGCCGGCCGATCGTGCCATAGCCGATGATGCCGACCGTGCTGCCGGCGATCTGGGTGCCCATCCACCCCTCCGGCGGCGTGCCGGCGCGGTAGGCGAGCACCGAGCGCGAGACGCCACGGCCGAGATCGACCATGAAGCCCAGGATCAGCTCGGCGACGGCGGCGGTGAAGCCGGGGCTCGCCCGCGTCACCAGCACGCCCCGGGCGGATGCCGCCGGCACATCCACGGTGCGGATGTCCACCGCCCCGCGCACGAAGGCGACCAGTTGCGGGCTGGCCGCGAACAGTCCTGCCTCCCCAGGGGTCTGCCGGTCGGAAACGATGATCTGCGCTCCGGCGGCGGCCCTGGCCAGGGCCTCGCCCCGCAGCGGCTCGGGGGACGGATTGAGCCGGACCTCTGCCAGTGCGCGCAGCGCGGCCAGCGCCGGGGCGGGGTAGTAGATGTCCCGGTCGGCATCGGTGTGGGTCAGGAAGACGATCGGTGTCGGCATGCGGTTTCCTTGCGGCGGCTGTGGGAGACTCGGTCATGTGGACTAGGATCAATTGGCTTGGCATAACATCCCCATGCAATAGAGGTGGAAAAGCTTTTGGCGACCGTCACGATCGAGCGGCGAGCCCAGGTGATTGTCCTGGGCAATGAGAAGGGTGGCTCCGGCAAATCCACCGCCGCGATGCACCTGATCGTCGGGCTGTTGCGCGACGGCTACCGGGTCGGCGCGATCGATCTGGATGCCCGCCAGGCCACGCTGTCCAACTACCTGGCCGCGCGCGAGGCGTTCGCGCGGGAAAAGGGGCTGGACCTGCCGCTGCCGCGCTTCGCCGCGGTGCACCGCTGCGACATCGACAGCCGCGCCGAGGCCGATGCCGAGGAAACCGCCCGCTTCGACGCCGCCATGGCCGGGCTGGCCGACATGGACATCGTGGTGATCGACTGCCCCGGCTCGGACACCTTCCTCAGCCGCCTGGGCCATTCCCATGCCGACACGCTGGTGACGCCGATCAATGACAGCTTCGTCGATTTCGCCATGCTGGCGAAAGTGGACCCCGATAACCACGCCGTCGTGCATCCCACGGTCTACAGCGAAATGGTGTGGGAAGCGCGCAAGCGCCGCCTGTCGCGCGACCGCGGCCGGATCGACTGGATCGTCATGCGCAACCGCCTGGGTTCCACCGAGGCCCGCAACAAACGCGACGTCGGCGCGACGCTGGATGCCCTGGCCAAGCGCATCGGCTTTCGCACGGTGAAGGGCTTCGGCGAACGGGTCATCTTTCGCGAGCTGTATCTGCAGGGCCTGACCCTGATGGACGTGAAGGAGGCGGGTCTCGGCATTCAGATGGGCATGAGCCATGTCGCCGCCCGTGCGGAGGTCCGTGCACTGATCGCCACGCTCCGCAAACCACCGCCGCAACTGGAACTGCGCCCGCCGGCAGCGTGACCCATCCCCTGCGCCAAGGTTGCAGCACGCACGGCCGGGCTGTATATCGCCCGCTCAGTCCGTGATCGGACGCCGACATAGCTCAGCGGTAGAGCAACTGATTCGTAATCAGTAGGTCCCCAGTTCAATCCTGGGTGTCGGCACCATTCTCATTCAAGAACCGGCCTCCGATTTTTCCTGTGCAGAACGAACGGGGGGTATCCGCATGCCTCCCGCCAACTCCACGGTCCCCGCGCAGGCCTCTGCAACGAAGTCTGGCCACGCTCATCAATTTTCCGTGAATATGGACATTGCCACCGGTGGCCCCCGCCGCAAGGAACCGTCTCCGGTGGCCGGCATCGCGCGCCGGAAGGCTGGCCTGGTCAGATTCGTGGCGAGATGACCGGTCAATTTTGATCCAAATACCAAATAATATTTTTTTCGGCCTGAAAGCATAGTCGGCAACCGCAACGGGATGCCGCTAAAATAAACAAATTCAGTAGAAATGTATATAAAATGACGTATTGTATATTATTAAACTATTTGATATTCAGATTAGGGAATATTCGAAAAACCACTCACAATCCAAATATATCCTTCGTATATCATCGTCTGCACTCAACCAGATCAAAAACTAAGCAATTTACAGTGAGAGAACATATCCGTAGTATTTCATCGTCAGGGAAATATGGTGCGAAAATGCAAGAATTTCTTGGCTTCTTGCGCATCGCGCTGGAAAACGAAAAATAATATTGGTCTGGATGGGGTTTGCTTTAATGTACCATAGTCGCTTTGCCGCCTCCGGACGTTCATGCCGCGCGCGGATCGTCGGTTTCGCCGTCGTCGCCAGCTTCGGATTTGCCTCGGCCGGCCATGCGCTGACGATCAAGCCCACCTTCGACAGCAGCATCACCAGCCTGGCCGCCGCCGCGCAGATCGAGACCGCTTTCGGCCAAGCCGCCGCCATATTCCAGAACGCCTTCACCGACCCGGTGACGGTCAACATAACCGTCAGCTGGGGCACGGTGCATGGCCAGACGATCGCCAGCGGCAACCTGGGGCAAAGCTGGGTGCCCTGGTACAGCGGCTACTCTTACAGCACCATCAAGTCCTATTTGACGAGGGCGGCGTTGACCACCGCCGACAAAACCGCGATCAGCAACTTGCCGGTGACCTCTCCGGCCGGAAACAGCTTCGCTATACCGCGGGCGGAAATGAAGTCACTCGGCTTGCTGTCCGCCACCAATACTGCGGCAGACGGTTATATCGGCTTCGGCTATACTCCCTCGACCTTCACCTTCGGTGCCACCTCCAGCGTCGCCAGCGGCACCTATGACTTCATCGGGATCGCGGCACATGAGATAGACGAGGTGCTGGGTCGCATTTCTACCTTGAACAGTACAAGCCCATCCGGTGCGACGGTCTTCGACCTGTTCCGCTACGCCGCTCCGGGCGTACCCAACTTCTTGCGCAGCGCCGCGTCCTATTTCTCGATCGACGGCGGTCAAACCAATCTCGGCTCGTTCAACGTCTCCGGCGGCGGTGATCGGAGCGATTGGGTATATCCCACCGGGACCGACGCGCAGCAGGCCTATCTGCCGTCCGGACAGCGGCTGTCGGTCGCATCGGCGGACCTGCTCGCCCTGGACATCCTGGGCTGGGATTCCGGCGGAACGAACGCCCTTCTTGCCGCTTCGAGCTCCACAGGCAGCATATCGGCCTCGGCAGTTCCCGAGCCGCGCTCCGTGATCCTGCTCGGCATCGGGCTGATGGCGCTGGGCTTCGTCCGCCTCGTCGCCCGCGGCCGGGTCTGACGGCCATAGGGTAAGGACCCGGCAGGCACGGCCGGTGCGTCTGCGGATCACATCGCCAGAGCATAGCGGCGCTACTGCTTTATCGTTTTATGTCCTTCACATGATCCGATGAAAATGCGCGCCAAAACAAAGACTGGAGCAGGAGCGGCGATTCTACCTGAGCTGATCCTTCTCTAGCCGCCCTTCACGCCACCGGTGGTCAGGCCGGCAACAATTTCCTTCTGCATCAGCAGCGTCAGCAGCAGCACCGGCGCCGTCACCACCAGCGCGGCGGCCGCGAGGGGGCCCCAGCTGACCTGTTCGAAGGTCAGCACGTTGTAGACCGCCACCGGCAGGGTGCGGGTGCTACGGCCGGCCAGCACAACCCCGAAGATAAAGTTGTTCCAACTGAAAATAAAGGCGAGGATCATGCCGACGGTGATCCCCGGCCGCGCCAGCGGCATGGCCACGTGATAGAACGCCTGCCAGATCGTCGCGCCATCCACCAGGGCGGCTTCCTCCAGTTCGTTCGGCAGCCCCTCGAAAAAGCCGATCATCACCCAGACCACGATCGGCACCGTGATGATCAGATGGGTGATCACCAGGGGCACCAGCGTGCCGATCAGCTCCAGCCACTGGAACATGAGGAACAACGGCACCAGGAACGACAGACCGGGCGTGATCCGCGCGATCAGGATCAGCATCGCCGATTTCTGCATCTTGGCCTTGGCGATGCCGTAGCCGGCGGGCACGCCTACCAGCAGCGCAAGACCGGTGGCGCCGAACGAGACGATGACCGAGTTGATCGTGTAGGTCAGGAAGTCGTTCTTCTCGAACACATCGACGAAGTTGGCCAGCGTCGGTGGGTTCGGCACGAACACCGGCGGGAAGGCCATGTTGTCGACCTCGTTCTTGAACGCCAGCGAGGCCATCCACAGGAACACCAGCACCGCCGGCGAGATCAGCACCAGCGCGGAGAGATACAGTCCGAGCCTGCCGAGCCAGCGGCGCGCCTTGTGCCGGTTCATCGGTCCGCGGCTCATTGGAAGGCCTGCTTCTGCCGGACGTTCAGCAACAGCAGGCTGATCAGCAGGATCAGCACGAAGAACACCACCACCATGGCCGAGGCATAACCCAGGTCGTAATAGGCGAAGGCCGTCTGATACAGCAGGATGTTGATCGTCTCGCTCGCCGTGCCAGGCCCGCCCAGCGTGATCACATAGATGCTGTCGAAGGTTTTCAGCGCGTCGATCAGCCGCAGCACCGCCGCCACCACGATGAACGGCCAGGACAGCGGCAACGTGATGTGGCGGAACATCTGCCAGGAACTGGCGCCGTCCAGGATCGCCGCTTCATACGGGTCGGTCGGCAGGCTGGCCAGGCCGCCGAGCACGATCAGCATCACCAGCGGCGTCCATTGCCAGGTCTCCACCATCACCAGGGTGGGAATCACCGTGGAGGCGTCGTACACCCAGGTGCTTGGCGGCAGGCCGACACTGGTCAGCAGGTAGTTGAGCACGCCGAGTTGCGGGTGGAACATCATCGTCCACACCAGCGCGACCGCCACCGGCGTGGCCATCATCGGCAGGATGAAGATCGTCCGGGCCAGGCCGCGGAAGAAGAAGTTGCTCTGAAAGCAGACCGCGGCGGCAATGCCGAGCACCATCGGTGCGGCGACCGACAGAACGGTGAAATAGATCGTCCGCACCACCGCCAGGCGAAAGCGCTCGTCCTCATACAGATGCACGTAATTGGCGAAGCCGACGAAGCTGGTGCTGCCGGTTACCTTCCACTCATGCACCGACATGAACAGGGTGAAGACCCAGGGAAACAGGATCACCGCGAACACGATGAGACCGGCCGGCACAACGAAGGGCCAGTATTGCCTCGCGTAGTTGCGCCGGCCGCGGGCGAGGCGGGCCGCCTGTTCGCCCCCCATCGGGCCGGTTGCGATTGGATTGGCGCTCATGCGCGGTTCTGTTCCCTGGACATCGGTCATCGTATTGAAGGTGCCTTATGGCGCGGTTTCCCTGGCGCGGGAACCCAGCAACCCGGCTTGGCCAGCCTGGCGCAGCACCCAGGCCAGCCAGATCAGTTGCGGCGGAAGCAGCAACAGGGGGATGAACGGCTTGGCCCCGCCAGGCGCATGGATGAACGTCAGGCACGCAAGGCCGCCAAGAACGGCAAAACCCCAATGCACCGCCGTTACCCAGGCGGCCGGCATGCCGGATTGCTGGGCCAGCTGGTACAGATGGCCGCGATGCGCCGCCGTCAGCCGTTCCCCCGCCAGCCCCCGCCGGACCAGCGTGAACGCGACATCGAACAGCACGCCCGACAGCAGCATGGGCATGATCAGGAACGACAGCTCCACCTTCTCGAACCGGCTGGCGGCCACCGCCAGCATCGCCAGCACGAAGCCGCAGAACTGGCTGCCGACATCGCCCATGAAGATCCGCGCGCGCGGGTAGTTGAACGGCAGGAAGCCCAGCAGCCCGGCGGCCAGCAGCAGGGCGGCGAAATAGACGAACCAGCCGCCCTGGCCCTCGGCGATGACACACAGAAACCCGGCTGCGATCAGCGCCACCCCGGCAGCCAGCCCGTTCAGCCCGTCGATGAAGTTCATCGCGTTGGTGGTGAACAGGATCCACACCAGTGTCGCGGGAATCCCCAGCCAGCCGATGTCCAGCGGCCCCAGATAGGGCACGCGGTACACCTGGACATACAGGCCGGTTCCCACGGCCACCAGCGCCGCCAGCACCTGGGCGCCGAGCTTGATGGTGAACGGCCAGTCGTACAGATCATCCAGGAATGCGATCACCGCGATGGCCGCGGAGGCCGTGATCACGCCGCGAAAATAGGGATCGGCCAACCGGGAAAACGCCGCGAACTCGTACAGCACCGCCACGCCGACCAGGAACGCCACCACCACGCCCACGCCGCCGCCCTTTGGGGTGGGTTTGGAATGGGATTTGCGGTCATCGGGCGTGTCCATCACGCCGATACCGATCATCAGCCGCACCACGAGCGCCGACAGCAGCGCGAGGCTGCCGGCGAAGGCCAGGTGGCGCAGAACGGCGGCAAGCGTCATGTCCGATCCTTGAGTGCATGGCCGGGCGGCGCCGGTTTTATGACAGCAATGGGTATGCCGCATCCGCCCTACTGGGCTATGACGGCAATCGCAATGCCCGCTTCCCGCCCCCTGATACGGATCGCCGTCAACATCGCGCTGGATGGCGCGCTGGCCGCTTTGGCCGTTCCGCTGGCGCGCTGGATCGCCGATCCGGCCGATATCTGGCTCTACCCGCTCTGGCTGATGGCGGGTGGCGCCGGGGCGGTGCTGGTTGCCGGGCTTCCGTTCCGCCTGTCCCTGCAATACTGGCGCTTCGCCGGCCTGGGCGACCTGATCGGCGTGGTCGGCTGCAGCATCCTCGCGGCCCTGCTGTTCGCGCTGCTGATGGCGGCCGCGGGCATCGTGCCGACCAACCCAGCCCTGCCGTTGGTGCATGCCTTCACGTTGGTCGTGCTGCTGGGCGCGCCACGCGTTGCCTACCGGCGCTGGCAGTTCGGCGCCAGCCGAGGCAGCCCGGATGATCCGGACGGCGACGCCGACCACGTTCTGGTGATCGGTTCCGGTGAGGACGCGGACCTGTTCCTGCGCGCGGTATCGCAGGAACGCCCGCCCAGCGTGCGCGTCGTCGGCCTGCTGGCGCTTGGCTCCCGCCAGACCGGTCGGCGCATCCATGGCCACCCGATCCTGGGATCGTCGGACGACCTGGCCCCGGTGCTGGAACGGCTGAAAGCCGACGACCGGCTGCCCGACATGCTCGTGGTCGCCTCGCCCGATCTGTCCGGCGCCGCGCTGGCCAGGGTGATCGACGAGGCGAACGCCCATGGCCTGGTGGTGCGCCGGGCGCCGCGCCCCACCGCCCTGCATCCGGCGACGGCGACGACCGCGCCGGGTCGGTCCGACACACCGGCGCGGATCCAGCTCAAGCCGGTGGCGATCGAGGACCTGCTCAATCGCCCGCAGGTGCCGCTGGACCGCGACGGCATGGCGCGGCTGATCCAAGGGCGGCGGGTGATCGTGACCGGCGCCGGCGGCACCATCGGTTCCGAACTGGCGCGCCAGGTTGCCGCCTTCGGGCCGGAAATGCTGGTCCTGCTGGACAATGGTGAATTCGCCCTGTGGCAGATCGACCTGGAACTGGCCGAGACCCACCCGCAATTGCACCGCAAGACGCTGATCGCCGACATCCGCGACGAGGCCCGCATCCGCGCGGTGTTCGAGGCATTGCGCCCCGAACTGGTGTTTCACGCCGCCGCGCTCAAGCACGTGCCGATCGTGGAGGCGAACCCGCTGGAAGGGCTGCTGACCAACGCCGCCGGCACCCGCCACGTGGCCGAGGCCGCGCGCGCCACCGGCGCGCTGGCCATGGTGCTGATCTCCACCGACAAGGCGGTGAACCCGACCAGCGTGATGGGCGCCTCCAAGCGGCTGGCGGAGATGTACTGCCAGGCGCTGGACGTGGCGGCGCGGGCCTCCGCCGAACCCGCCATGCGCTGCGTGACCGTCCGGTTCGGCAATGTGCTGGGCAGCACAGGCTCGGTGGTGCCGCTGTTTCAACGCCAGCTCGAGCGCGGTGGCCCACTGACCGTCACCCATCCGGACATGCAGCGCTATTTCATGACCGTGCGGGAGGCCGTGGGCCTCGTGCTGCAGGCCAGTGTGCTCGGCGCCGCCACCGACGCGCCGCCCGGCGGCATAACCGATTTGCCGCCCCGCGGCAGGCTGCCGGCGACCCAGGAGGGCGGCATCTTCGTTCTGGACATGGGCAAGCCGGTCAAGATCGTCGATCTCGCGCGCCAGATGATCCGCCTGGCCGGGCTGCGGCCGGAGCAGGACGTGGACATCCGCTTCACCGGGCTGCGGCCGGGGGAGAAACTGTTTGAGGAGCTGTTCCACGGCAAGGAACCGCCGGTGCCCACCGGCTACCCCGGCCTGCTGATGGCGACGCCGCGCACCGCGGACCCAGCCATCGTCGGGCGCGCGATCGAGGAAATCGCCATTGCCTGCCGCGGCGGCCAGACCCGGCTGGCGCTGAACCTGCTCGGCCGCCTCATTCCCGAATTTGAACATAATACGGATGGCTCGGCCACGGCCCACGCCTGATCAGGACACGACATGACCCCCATTCCCTTCCTCGACCTCAAGGCCCAGCAGGCCCGCATCAAAGAGGAGCTGCGCCGCCGTCTGGATACCGTGCTGGAGCATTGCCAGTTCGTCCTGGGCCCGGAAGTGGCCGAGCTGGAAGCCGCCCTGGCCGGCTATTGCGGTGCGGCACATTGCGTGTCGGTCTCCTCCGGCACCGACGCGCTGCAGATCGCCATGATGGCCGAGGGCATCGGCCGCGGTGACGCGGTGTTCCTGCCGGCCTTCACCTATACCGCGACGGCCGAGGTGCCGCTGGTTCTCGGCGCCACGCCGGTATTCTGCGACGTGGATCCGCGCACCTTCCAGATCGATCCCGCCCATCTGCAACAGCGCATCGCCGCTGTCCGCGCCGCCGGCCGGCTGCGCCCGCGGGCGCTGATCGGCGTCGATCTGTTCGGCCAGCCGGCGGACTGGCCGGCGCTGTCCGCCCTGGCGGCGCGCGAGGGCATCTTCACCCTGGACGACTGCGCCCAGAGCTTCGGCGCCACCCTGCACGGCCGTCAGCTCGGCACCGCGGCGGATGCGACGGCGGTCAGCTTCTTCCCATCGAAGCCGCTCGGCGCCTATGGCGACGGCGGCGCGCTGTTCACCGAAAGCGCCGAGCGCGCGGCGCTGTATCGCAGCCTGCGCACCCACGGCGAGGGCACCACCCGCTACGAGGTGCTGCGCACCGGCATGAACGGACGGCTGGATTCGTTGCAGGCGGCGGTGCTGCTGGCGAAACTGACGGTATTTCCGGCCGAACTGGCGATCCGCGAGCGCATCGCCCGCACCTACGATCAGCGCCTGGGCAATGCCGTCGGCACGCCGGTGCGCGTGCCCGACAGCACCAGCGCCTGGGCCATCTACGCCATCCTGCTGCAGGACGGCGCGGCGCGCGAGCGGGTCCAGGCCTCGTTGAAGGAGGCGGGGGTGCCGACCGCGATCTACTATCCGCGGCCGTTGCATCTCCAGCCGGCCTACCGCGACAGCCACGACGGCGCCGCGCTGCCGGTATCCGAGGACCTGGCGACCCGCATTCTCGCTTTGCCGATCCATCCGGACCTGACCGACGACGCCGTGGCGCATATCTGCGGCGCGGTTCTGGCGGCGGTGCAGTAACAGCCCGGGGCATTTCGCCTCACCAGCCGTCCACGCAAGGGCGGCGCTTGCCCTCCCGCACGGGAGATGGCGGCAGGGAGCGCAGGCCGGCGATCAGCCAGCGGCGGGTTTCCGCCGGGTCGATCACCTCGTCCACCTCGAACAAGCTGCCGGCGTTCAGCGCCTTGCCGCGCTCATAGAGTTCCGCGACCATGCCCTCATACGCCGCCAGGCGCTCCGCCGGGTCCTCGATCGCCGCGAGTTCGCGCCGCCGCCCGAGCTTCACCTGGCCCTCAAGCCCCATGCCGCCGAACTCGCCGGTGGGCCAGGCAACGGCGAACATGCCGACCCGCATGCCGCCGCCGGTCATGGCGAGCTTGCCGAGGCCGTAGGATTTGCGGGTCATCACGAAGAAGGTCGGGATCGTCAGGTTGGCGCCGATCAGATAGGTGCGGCAGCAATGGCGGACCAGCGCGGTCTTTTCCGCCTCCGGCCCGACCATGTTGCCGGGATTGTCGTTCAACGACAGCAGCGGCACGTCATGCGCGTCGCAGAGCTGCATGAACCTGGCTGCCTTGTCGGCGGCGTCGCTGTCGATCGCGCCGCCCAGATGCATCGGGTTGTTGGCGATCACGCCCAATGGGCGGCCCTCGACGCGGATGAAGGCGGTGATCATGCCGTGGCCGAAGCCACGGCGGATTTCCAGCATCGAGCCGTCATCCGCCAGCGTCTCGATCACCGAGCGCATGTCGTAGCCGCGCAGTCGGTTCTCCGGCACGATGTGGCGCAGCTTGCGCTGGTCGGGGCAGGTCCAGTCCTCGGTGCGACCCTGGAAATAGGACATGTACTGGCGCGCGGTGCGCACCGCCTCGGCCTCGTCCTTCACCAGGATGTCCACCACGCCGTTCGGCACCTGCACCGACATCGGGCCGACCTCCTCGGGCCGGTAGACGCCGAGGCCCCCGCCCTCGATCATGGCGGGGCCGGCCATGCCGATGGTGGTGCCTTCGGTGGCGATGATCACGTCGCAACAGCCCAGCAGAACCGCGTTGCCGGCGAAGCAGCGGCCGGACGCGATGCCGACCAGCGGCACCAGGCCGGACAGCCTGGGCAGCCGGTGGAAGGTGTCGCTGAACGATACCAGATTATCGGTATCGCTGCCGCGGCCGCCGCCGCCTTCGCAGAAGATCACCACCGGCAGGCGCCATTTCTCCGCCATCTCGAACATGCGGTCCTGCTTGTGGTGGCCCATGTGGCCCTGCGTGCCGGCCATCACGGTATAATCGTAGGAAACCACCACGGCGCGGCTCTTGTCCTCGGGGAAGCGATCGCCGTTGATCTGCGCCAGGCCCATGATGAGCCCGTCGGCGGGGGATTCCTCGATCAACTGTTCCATCGGCACCGTGCGCCGCCGCGCCGACAGCACCAGGGAGCCATATTCGACGAAACTATCCGGATCGCACACATCCTCGATGTTTTCCCGCGCGGTGCGTTGGCCGGTCGCCCGGCGGCGCGCCACGGCCTTCGGACGGGCGGCGTCCTGCGCGCGGGCGCGGCGGTCCAGCACCTCCTTCAGGTCCGGCCGGATATAGGCGGGATCGATCTCCTCCCGCTTCTGTGCCCCACCGCCGAGGTCCGCGCGTTCCTCGATGAAGGCCAAAGGATGGCCCTCGAACACCGTATCCCCCGCTGCGACGGTGAACACCTGCACGATACCGGCCGAGGCGGCGGTCAGGGCGTGCTGCATCTTCATCGCCTCCAGGACCAGCACCTCCTGACCCGCGAGAACGGTGTCGCCCTCCGTGACGCTGAGCGCGACGATGGTGCCTTGCATGGGTGCGCGCAGCGGTGTCGTGCCCTCGGGGCCGGCCATGTCCTCGATTTCGACGGTATCGGTCTGGGCCGGGCCGCCGGTTTTGCCGTACAGCACGACCCCCAAGGGATCGGCCGTGTCGAGCTTCACGCCCGGCCGGCGAGGTGCTGCGGCCTCGGTCTCGAAATACCGCGCCGGTTCGCCGTCCGCGGCGACCAGTTCGGCGGCGTGCTCGTTGATGAACCGCGTGTGCATCTCCCCGCCCAGCAGGCCGGGATGGCGCAGCAGCGCGCGCAGGAAGGGGATGTTGGTTGCCGCACCGGCGATGCGGAATTCGGTCAGGGCACGCGCCGCCTTGCCGGCGGCGGCGGCGAAGCCACCCGCTTCGGCATGCACGACGACCTTCGCCAGCAGCGAGTCGAAACGCGGATTGGTGCGGTAGCCGGCATAGCCGTAGCCGTCGACCCGCACGCCCCGGCCCGATGGCGGCTCGTAGGCACTCAGCACGCCGCCCGACGAACGCACGGAGCCGTCCGGCTGCATCGTCTCCAGATTGACCCGCGCCTGGATCGCGGTGCCGCGCGGCGTCGGGATGTCCGCCTGCGTCAGGCCAAGCTCGGCCAGCGTCTTGCCGGCGGCGATTTGCAGCTGCGCCCGCACCAGGTCGATGCCAGTGATTTCCTCGGTGACGGTATGCTCGACCTGCAGGCGCACATTGGCCTCGATGAAGGCGATCTCGTTGCTGGCGGTATCGACCAGGAACTCGAAGGTGCCGGCGTTGAGGTATTGGCTCGCCGCCGCCAGTGTGGTGGCGGCGGCGAGCAGCCGGTTGCGGATGGTCTCGTCCAGGAACGGTGCGGGCGCGATTTCCAGCACTTTCTGCCGCTCACGCTGCAGGCTGCATTCCCGTTCCCAGAGATGCGCGACCGCGCCGGTGCCGTCGCCGAGGATCTGCACCTCGATGTGGCGGGCGCGGGGGAACAGGCGCTCGACATAGACATCGCCGTTGCCGAAGGCCGCCAACGCCTCCGACCGGCAGCGCTCCATCGTGGGCGCGAGGTCGTGCGGATCGGTCACCGGCCGCATCCCCCGCCCGCCGCCGCCGGCGATGGCCTTCACCATCACCGCGGTGCCTGCGCCGAGGCTGTCCATGAACGCGCGGGCTTCCTCGGCGGTGGTGGGGCCGGAGGTGCCCGGAATGATCGGCACGGCGCATTGCGAGGCGAAATGGCGCGCCCGCCCCTTGTCGCCGAACAGCGCCAGCGTTTCCGGGCGCGGACCGACGAACCGGATACCGGCCTGCCGGCACAGCGCCGCGAAGGCCGCGTTCTCGCTCAGGAAGCCGTAGCCGGGATGGATCGCGTCGCACCCGGCCTCTCGCGCCGCGGCGACGATCGACGCGCCGTCCAGATAGGCCGCCGCGCCGGTGCCGTTCAGCGCGATGGCCGCGTCGGCCATGCGCGTGTGCAGCGAATGGGCGTCGTCCGCCGAATGCACCGCGGCCGTCGCGATGCCCATGTCGGCGGCGGTGCGGGCGACGCGGATGGCGATTTCGCCGCGATTGGCGATGAGCAGCTTGCGGATGTTCTGGCCCACGATGTTTCCCGTCCTGCGATTTGCCGCCGAGTTTGGGGGGCGCAACCCGGCAAGGCAACGCACCCCGCGGCTCTGGCCGTCCGCGCCTGCGGGCGTCATGATGGCGGGACGGATCAGCAAGCCGGGCCAAACCGGTACAGCGCGACAGGAGCGGAACGATGCGGCAAATGGTCATGGTAGGCTTTCTGCAGGCCCAGAACTGCACGACGCTGGCCAGCGCCTGGCGGCATCCGGACGCGCGATCGGATTTCACCTCGCCGGCCTACTACCAGCGCATCGGCCAGGTGCTGGAGGAGGGCAAGTTTCAGTTGGCGTTCTTCGATGACCGCCTGGCCATGCCCGACATCTACGGCGGCCATCCGGCGGAGGTGGTCGCCAACGGCGTGCGGGTGGTGAAGATCGATCCGGTCGCCACCATGCTGGCGATGGGCTTCGGCACGAAACATCTGGGCATCGGCTCCACCGCCTCGACCACCTATTACGAACCGTTCGATGTCGCCCGGCGCTTTCAGACCGTCGACCACATGCTGGGCGGGCGCGCGGCGTGGAATGTCGTGACCTCGGTCAATGACGGGGAGGCGCACAACATGGGGCGCGAGGTACATATGGAGCACGATTCCCGCTACGACCGCGCCGACGAGTTCATGGAGATCGTGCTGAGCTGCTGGGATTCCTGGGAGGATGACGCGCTGGTGGTGGACAAGCGGTCCGGCCTGTTCGCCCATCCCGAAAAGGTGCATCCGCGCAAATACGAAGGCAGATATCTGAAATCGAGCGGCACCTTCACCGTGCCCCGTTCGCCCCAGGGGCACCCGGTGGTGATCCAGGCCGGCGCCTCGTCGCGCGGCAAGACGTTCTCCGCCCGCTGGGCGGAGACCGTGTTCGTCGCTTACCCGGATCTGGCGGACGGCAAGCGGCAATACAAGGAATTCAAGGACGCCATCGCCGGCCATGGGCGCGACCCCGACAAGGTCACGGTCAATACCATCGCCTATCCGGTGGTGGCGGAAACCCGTGCCGAGGCCGAGGACAAGATGGCGCTCATCGACGGGCTGTACAAGGAGGTGGACGGGCTGTCGCTGCTGTCGGAAGCGTTGAACTTCGACTTCAAGACCAAGGGGATGGACGAGGCCTTCACCAGCGAGGAACTGGAGGGGATGTCCGGTATGCAGGCCATGCGCAATCGGGTGATGCAGCAGACCGGCCGCAACCCCACGGTGCGCGACTTCCTGGAGGTGACCCGCCGCGGCCGCCCGCGTGAGGCGATCGTCGGCAGCGGCAAGGACGTCGCGGACCGGCTGGAGCAGTGGTTCGTGGAAGGCGCCTGCGACGGCTTCGTGGTCGCCGGCACGCACATGCCCGGCTCATTCGAGGATTTCGTCCGTTTCGTGGTGCCGGAACTGCAACGGCGCGGCCTGTACTGGAACGACTACAGGGGGACGACGCTGCGCGAGAATCTGGGCCTCGGCATGCCCGAACCCGGGTGGTGGAAATAGCCGGGGTGCGGGAGGAGATCGCGCCCATGACCCAGGAGCCGGACGCCCCCGTTCCCGAGATCGTCGCCGCCGCCATCCGGCTGGCCCCCGCGGTTCGCGCCGCCAGCGAGGAGGCGGAACGGACGCGCCAGACCCCGGCCGGCCTGGCCGATGAGCTGGCCCGGGCGGGGATGTACCAGATGTACCTTCCACGTTCGATGGGCGGTCCCGAAACGCCGCCACTGACCGCGTTTCGCGTCGTTGAGGAATTGTCGCGAGCGGACGGATCGGTCGGCTGGTGCGCCATGATCGCCACCGCCATGTCGCTGAACGCCGCCCGCCTGCCCGCCGGCATCGGGCTGGAACTGGCCGGCAGCCCGGCCGACTACCGGGCCGCGGGCTCGGCCCGTCCGGGAGGGCCGTCGGGCGGCCGGGCCTGGGAGGTGCCGGGTGGCTACCGGGTGAATGGGCGCTGGAATTTCGCCAGCGGCATCTACAATGCCCGTTGGTTGTACTGCACCTGCATCATGATGGACGGCGACACGCCTCGGCAGACGGCGTCCGGTACGCCGATCCTGCGGGCCGTGTGGGTGCCCCGGGAGTCGGTAACCATCGTGGACACCTGGTCGGTAATGGGCATGCGCGGCACCGGCAGCCAGGATTTCACCGTCGATGATGTCGTCGTGCCGGCGGAACGGAGTTGCCTGTCGGATGATCCGCCGCAGGCAACGGGACCGCTGTACGACCGGCGCGCCTGGTACGTGACCCTGTGGACGCCCTCCGCCGCGAATGCCCTGGGCATCGCGCGCGGCGCGATCGACAGCCTGGCCGCGATCGCCGCCACCGAAGCCTCCACCCTGTCGACCAGTCTTTTGCGCGACCGGCCGATGGTGCAGGCGCGGATCGGCGAGGCGGACGCCATCGTCCATGCCGCCCGCGCCTATGTCCTCGATGCGGTCGGACGGGTGTGGCACGCCCTCAGTGCCGGGCAAGCGCCGTCGGATCAGGAGATCGCTCAGGCCCGGCTGGCGATCGTGCATGCGATGCACGAGTCGGTCCGCGCGGTCGACAAGGTTTTTCATGCCGCCGGCACCAACGCGATCTACGATCGCCTGCCGCTGGAACGGGCGTTTCGGGATGTCCACGTCGCCGTGCAGCATGGCGCGGCGCTGCCGAGCTACTTCGAAGCCGCCGGCCAGGTGCTGCTCGGGCTGCGCCCGGGCGGCCCCGGCTGGTAGTTTCAGCGCGGGCGCGTGCTGGGGATCGAGGCGCCATCGGAAGCCGGGGGGCTTCGGAGATGGGCCGGAAATGCGGGCGCGGGTTTTCGCGGCCCGTCGGGGGGAACGGAAACATGGCAAACCAGACTTACGACTACATCGTGGTGGGCGCGGGTTCCGCCGGATCGGTACTCGCCAACCGTCTGAGCGCGGACCCGAAATACCGCGTGCTGGTGCTGGAGGCGGGGCAGGAAAGCCATCCCTGGTCGCGCATTCCGGTCGGCTTCGCCAGGCTGATCGACAATCCCGCCGCCAACTGGCTGTATGCCTCCGAACCCGATGCGGGCACGGGCAACCGCCGCATTCCCGTTCCGCGCGGCAAGCTGCTCGGCGGCTCGTCCTCGATCAACGGCATGGTCTTCGTGCGCGGCCAGTCGCAGGACTACGACACCTGGGCACAGCTCGGCAATCGTGGCTGGAGCTATCGCGAGGTGCTGCCGATCTTCCGCGACATGGAAAGCTACCAGGGCGACGGGGACAGCGAATATCGCGGCCATAACGGCCCGCTGAAGGTGACCGAAAACAACGAAACCGGACCGATCTACGATGCGCTCATCAAGGCGGCGGGGGAAATCGGCATCGCCTATACCAGGGACTACAACGGCGCCGCGCAGGACGGGATCGGCATGACCCAGACGACGATCCGCGACGGGCGGCGGATGAGCACCGCGTTCTGCTATCTGGATCCCGCGCGCGGACGGCCGAACCTGACGATCCAGGCCAATGCGCTGACCGAATGCCTGCTGATCGAGGGCAAGCGCTGTGTGGGCGTGCGCTATAACGTCCATGGCCAGCCGCGCGAGGCGCGCGCCGCGCGGGAAGTGATCGTCAGTGCCGGTTCGATCAATTCGCCGCAGCTGCTGGAACTGTCCGGCATCGGCCAGCCGGAGTTGCTGCAAGGCCTTGGCATCGAAGTCCGCCACGCGCTGAAAGGCGTCGGCGAGAATCTCCGCGACCATTACTCGCCGCGGATGAAGTGGGCCATTCCGCCATCGCTGGGCATGACCTACAACGACAAAGCGCGCGGCCTCGGCCTGGTATGGCAGGCGCTGAAATACGGGCTGACGAAGAAGGGCCTGCTCGGCCTGCCGGCCTCACCGATCCGCGCCTATGTGCGCACCCGCCCGGGCCTGGACGCGCCGGACGCCGCGATCTCCTGGATCCCCTTCCTGTCGACGCCGAATTTCAAGATCGCGAAACAATCCGGCGTCACCGCCATCATGAACATCCTGCGTTCGGAAAGCACCGGCAGCATCCACGTGTCGTCGCGCTCGGCGAACGCCCCGCCGGCGATCCGGTTCAACTTCCTGAGCGCCCAGCTGGATCGGGAGGTGACGCTGGAGGCGATGCGCATGACCCGGCGCATCATGACCGCGCCCGCCATGCAGGGCATCGCCACCGATGAGCTTGCGCCCGGCGTGAACATCCGCTCCGACGACGAACTGCTCGACTGGGTACGCAACAACGCGGAGACCACCTACCACCCGGTCGGCACCTGCAAGATGGGCTCCGACCCGATGGCGGTGGTGGACGATCAGCTTCGGGTGCACGGCATGCAGGGGCTGCGCGTCGCCGATGCCTCGATCATGCCGACGCTGACCTCGGGCAACACCAACGCGCCGTCGATCATGATCGGCGAGAAGGCATCCAGGATGGTGCTGGCGGCGGCGGCGTGAAGGCGCCTCAAGCAGGCGATTCTTGCCGCGGCCCCGGTTGTGGCGGAAAGTCGGCGCCGACGATGAACGCGGCCGCATCCGCCGGCCACGCGACTTGCAGGGAGATACGGCCATGACCGAGACGAAGCTCGCCCCCAACCTGCCGCAATGGATGCAGGACCATGCCGGCCGCTACCTGTCGAGCGGCGGGACCGACGGGCACATGTATACGATCGAGCGCCCCGGCGCGCCGACGCTGACCGTTCCGTCGTTGCTGTTGACCACGACCGGACGCAAGTCGGGCGACCGGTATATGTTCCCGCTGTTCTATGGCCGCGCCGGCGACAGTTATTTCGTGATCGCGTCGAAGGGCGGCGCGCCGGAGCACCCGGGCTGGTATCGCAATATCCTCGCCAACCCGGAGGTCGACATCCAGGTCGGAACCCTGAAGACGCGGGCGCGGGCGCGCACCGCCGCCGGCGAGGAACGGGCGCGGCTGTGGGCGGAGGCGGTCAAGATCTGGCCGCCTTTCGCCGAGTACCAGGTCAAGGCCGTGGGGCGTCAGATCCCCGTCGTGGTGCTGGACCCGGTGCGGGCCGGCTGACACATCCGGCCGTGCCGGGATTGCGCCGCAACCGAGGAAGCATCGCCATGCAAGTACCGCTCGAATTCGGCTGGTTCCTGCCCACGTCCGGCGACACGACCTGCTACGGCGACCGCGATAAGTTCATCCAGCCATCCGCGGAACTGTTCGACCGCGTCGTGCTGGCCGCCGAGGCGGCGGGATTCGAGTATTTCCTGGTGCCGGTGGCCAGCACGTGCTGGGAGGCCTGGATCAGTAGCGCCATGGCGGTGGCCAAGACCAAGCGCATCAAGGCGCTGGTCGCGGCGCGGCCGGGCTATGTCAGCCCGGTGCAGCTGGCCAAGATGGGCGCCACCTTCGACCAGCTCTCCGGCGGCCGGCTGTCGGTGAACCTGATCGCCGGGCAGAGCGAGGCAGAGGCCGAGGCAGAGGGGATCACCCTGGCGAAGGAGGACCGCTACGCCCTGATGGAGGAGGATGTCTCCATCCTGAAGGCGCTGTGGACGACCCGCGGCCCGGTGGACTTTGCCGGACGCTTCCACACGCTGAAGGGCGCGCGGATTTCCCCACGGCCGTTGCAGCAGCCGCACCCGCGCTTCTATCTCGGCGGCGGCTCGGCGCAGGCGTGGGAGGTATCGGCCAGGCATTCCGACATCCATCTGTTCTGGGGTGACACGCCCGAGCGCATTGCCGGGAACATGGCCACCATCCGCGGCATGGCGGCGCGGTATGGCCGGGCCGAGACGATCGGCTTTGGCATGCGCCTGCAAATCCTCTGCCGGGAAACCGAGGCGGAGGCCTGGGACGCGGCGCACGAACTGGTGCGCGACGTGACCGAGGCGCAGACAAGTTTCATCCGCACGCACTACGCCAGCTCCGTCGCCAACCAGCGCGTGCAGCAATTGGCCAGGGAGCACGGGGAGCGGATCGGTCCGCATCTGTGGACCGGCGTGACCCGCGTGCGCCCGGGGGCCGGGATCGTCGTGGTGGGAAATCCGCGGCAATGCGCCGAGACGCTGCAGCAGTTCATCGATCTCGGCTGCATGTCGTTCTGCCTGTCCGGCTACCTGCACGACGAGGAAGCCGCGCGCTTCGCCCGCTGGGTGCGGCCGTTGCTGGCGGAACGCAATCCGGGGCGGATGCTGGCGGCCTGACGCCGCTCGGCTCAGACCGTGATGACCACGTAATCCTGCTCGATGGTCACGGGCACCGTCTCGGCCGCGAACGGACCCTTGGCGAGTTGCGCACCCGGCTCGATCTGCACCGCGAAGCTGCGCGCCCGCACGCTGTCGGGTTCGCACCAGGATTGGCCGGTACGGATGTCGAACTCCCAGCAATGCCAGGGGCAGCGCAGCATTTCCCCCCGATGCGTCAGTTCGTACTGGCCGGGCGATCGGGATTCCAGCCGGCTCAGGATCTCTCCCTGGCACAGCGGCGCGCCCTGGTGCGGGCAGCGGTTGATCAGGGCGAAGAATTCGTTGTTGACGTTGAAGACGCCGATTTCCCGACCCTTCACGGTGACCAGCTTGCAGCTACCCGGGGCGATTTCATCGACCGCGGCGACGATATGGCGGCTCATGCTCAGTCCAGCCGATACAGCGCGCGGGCGTTGTCGACGAAGATGCGCTGCCGCCACGTCTCGGGCAGCGCCACCTTGAAGGCGAAGCGCGGATCGTCCTGGTCCCAGTGCGGGTAGTCGGTGGAGAACATCACCCGCTCGACGCCGATCCATTCCAGCGTGGACAGCATGTCCTGCGGGCGTTCCGGCTCCTCGATCGGCTGGGTGGTGACCCAGATATGCTCGCGGATGTATTCGGACGGCGCCTTGCGCAGATGCGGCACCTCGGCGCGCAGGCGTTTCCAGTGCTTGTCCAGCCGCCACGCCAGCGCCGGCAGCCAGGCGAAGCCGCCTTCCACCAGCACGATCTTCAGGTTCGGGATCTGCTCGAACACGCCCTCGCACACCAGGCTGGTCACCAGCGTCTGCATGGTCTGCACGTAGGACGGATGTTCCTCGTGATAGAAGGACGGCCAGCCGCCGCCGGTGGAGGGATGGCCGTTGGTGCCACCCAGATGCAGGGATACCGGGAAATCGGCATCCGCGCAGGCGCGCAGGATCGGCCAGTAGCGGCGCCGGCCGAGCGGTTCCAGGCCGCGCGGGGGGATGTTCACCTGGGCGAAGCGGCGGTCCTTGGCGCGCTTTTCGATCTCGGCGATGGCGGCGTCCTCATACTCGATGTTGATCTGCACCGAGGCCTTCAGGCGTGGATCGGGAATGCACCAGCGGGCGAGTTGCCATTCATTGGTGGCCGCGGCCATGGCGGCGCCGAATTCCACATTGCGCTCGGCCGCGGCGCCGCCCACCAGCGGGGCGAGCAGGCCGTGCGCGACGTCGAACAGATCGAGCAATTGCGCCTGCATCGTCGGCAGGTCCGATCCCGGAAAGCCACCGCCGGCCGGCCAGGCGTCCATGCGCTGGCCGTTGCCGGGCGACATGCGCGGATAGTTGGTCGCCTTGGAAAGGCCCTGGCGCGCCCGTGCGCCGATCGTGCGGCGGTGTTCGCGCCAGCGCTCCGACAGGAACGGATCGAACTCCTCCGACGATTGCCGCACGAAGGGATGCACGTCGCAGTCGATGAAGCCGGTGAACCGCTTGTCGATGATTTCGGCCTGACGGCCCGGTTCCGGTTTGCGATCCAGCAGGGTGACGTTCATCGCATCGCCTCCTATCCGGCCGCCCTGTTCAGGACAGGCGCGGGTATGTTGCCAGTGGGTTGTCGATCAGGATCTTCCGGATCAGATCGGGCGGCAGGCCGGCCGGCACGGCCGCGCCGCCGTCGAAATGCCAGTGCGGGTAGTCGGTGGAGAACAGCAGCATCTCGTCGCAGCCGATCTGCTCGATCAGGGTCTGCACCTGGCTCTGCTCGGGTGGCGCGTCGAAGGGCTGGATGGTCAGGCGGACATGCTCGCGGATGATCTCCGACGGCAGCCTGTCCACCCAGGGCGTTTCCGCCCGCACGCCGCGCCAGGTCTTGTCGATGCGCCACAGATACGCCGGCAGCCAGGTGACGCCGGATTCGATCAGCACGACCTTGAGCTTGGGAAACTTGACGAACACGCCCTCGGTCACAAGGCTGTTCAGCACGGCGGCAAAGCCGGGCGCGAAGGACACGTAGTCCTCCAGATAATAGGACGGCCAGCCGAGCCCGCTCGGCGGATGGCGGAAGCTGCTGCCGGCGTGGACGCCGACCGGCAGGCCGTGCCGCTCCGCCGCCGCGTAGATCGGCCAGTTCTGCCGCCGGCCGAGCGGCAGTTCCGTCAGTTCCAGCATCAGCACCTGCACGAAGCGCTTGTCGGGGGCGCAGCGCTCGATCTCCTCCGCCGCCAGATCCGCGCTGTGCGGCGGCACGACGATGGAGGCACGCAGCCGCGGATCGCGGTCCAGCCATTCCGCGGCCACCCATCGGTTGATCGCCCGGCATAGCGCGGCCGACAGATCCTCGCTGAACATCGCCTGGGCGCCGTGCAACACGTTGCAGATCGCGAAGCGGGACTGGAAGGGTTCCAGCACATGGCCGCGCAGCAGGTCGTAATCGCTTCCCGGCAGGCCGCGCGCAGGGCGCCAGTCCGGCCGGCTGTTCAGCTCGGCATTGGCGGGAAAGGCGCTGAGTTCCAGGTTGTCCGCCTCCAGCCCGCGCCGGAGGATGTGTTCGCGCCAGTAATCATCCAGATAGGGCAGCAGCGCGCGCGTGCCGGGTAGCGCGGGGTGAATGTCGCAATCGATCGGCTGCATCGGGGAGGGGGGCACCGGCTCCACTTTCGTCGCTCGTTGGCGCAAATACGGACGTTTGCTGCAGGCTGCGGCGGAAACGCTAGGCGATCCGGCATGGCGCGTCCAGTTTCACGTCCGGCGGCAAGCTTGCTACGCTTCCTTATCAACAGGGAGGCCAACGCCATGGAAATCGGCGGCGCGATGTTCTTTACCGACTATGCAATGCCGGCCGGGGAGTTCGCGGCGGCATTGGAGGCGCGCGGCTTCGGCTCGCTCTGGGCGCCAGAGCATTCGCATATCCCGACCTCGCGGCAATCGCCGTTTCCTCCCGGCGGCGACCTGCCGAAGGAATATTACGAGTGCATGGATCCGTTCGTATCGCTGACCCTGGCGGCGGGGGCGACGAAGACGCTCAAGCTCGGCACCGGCATCTGCCTGATTACCCAGCGCGATCCGATCCAGACCGCGAAGCTGGTGGCCTCGATCGATCAGGTTTCCGCCGGCCGTTTCCTGTTCGGTGTCGGCAATGGCTGGAACGCCGAGGAGATGGCCGATCATGGCACCGATTTCGCGAGCCGCCACAGGCTGGCGCGCGAGCGGATCGAGGCGATGAAAATGATCTGGACGCAGACCAAAGCCGAATATCACGGCGAGTTCGTCCGTTTTCCGGAGATGATGGCCTGGCCGAAGCCGGCGCAGAAGCCGCATCCGCCGGTCATCGTCGGCGGGGCGTTTCCGTACGGCGCGCGCCGGGCAATCCGCTATGGCGATGGCTGGATCCCGCATGCCAGCCGCCGCGAGTATGGCGATGTGGTGGAATTCCTGCCGCGCTTTCGTCAGATGGCTGCCGAGGCAGGCCGCGATATCGCGTCGCTCCCGGTATCGGTCTGGGGCGCGCCGGAAGACATTGGCCGGCTGAACCAGCTGCGCGACGCCGGCGTGGCCCGGGTGATCATTACCTTCAAGTCCGCGCCGGCGGCGGAACTTCTGGGCAGGATGGACCGCTGGGCGGAACTGATCCGCCAGTTGAACCAATAGGAACCGGCATCATGCAATTCGGCGCGAGCATGTTCTTCACCGATTACTCCATGGGCGCGGCCGATCTGGCGGTGGCGCTGGAGGCGCGGGGCTTCGAATCGATCTGGGCGCCCGAGCACTCCCATATCCCGCTCAGCCGGAAATCGCCCTGGGGCGGGGGTGGCGATCTGCCCAAACATTACTACGATGTCATGGACCCGTTCGTCAGCCTGACCGCGGCGGCGATGGCGACGCGGCGGTTGCGTTTGGGCACCGGCGTCTGCCTGGTGCAGCAGCGCGACGCCATCCAGACAGCCAAGCTGGTTGCGTCTCTCGATCAAATCTCCGGTGGGCGATTCCTGTTCGGCATCGGTATCGGCTGGAACCAGGACGAGATGGAGAACCACGGCGTGGTGTTCGAGAGCCGCGCCAAGCTGGCGCGTGAGAAGATCGAAGCCATGAAGGCGATCTGGACACAGCCGAAGCCGGAATATCATGGCGAGTTCATCAACTTCGAACCGATGATGGCCTGGCCGAAGCCGGTGCAGAAGCCGTATCCGCCGATCATTGTCGGCGGGGCGTTCCCGCAGGGCGCGCGCCGGGCGATCCGCTACGGCGATGGCTGGATCCCGCTGACGGGCCGCGCCACCTCCGGCGACATCGCCGAGTATCTGCCGCGCTTTCAGCAGATGGCGGCCGAGGCCGGACGCGATCCGGCGACGATCCCACTGTCGTTGTTCGCGGTGCCGGAAGAGGTGGATACCCTGAAGCGCTATCGCGACCTCGGCATTTCTCGCGTCGTGGTCAGTCTGGCGTCCGAGAATGCCGGGAAAACCCTGCCGATCCTGGATCGCTGGGCGGAGATCATCCGCGAGGTGAACGCCTGATCGTCTGCGCGAGGCAAGGCACCAAAGGCCCGCATTTCCGGCCTGCATAAAAAAAAGCGGGCACGGCCCAACACACCGTGCCCGCCTATTTTTTATTGATTACTTAGCCGCGGGCGGAAGCCCGGCCGCGGGGAGCGGGTTCCGCTTCGGCGGCCGGCTTCATCTTGGCGGCGGCGGCGGCGGCCTCGGTCATGATGGAGCGCAGGTCGCGCAGGAACGCGGCGCCCTTCATCGTGCGCTGAACCAGCACGCTGCGGCGATCGAGCGGGTCCACCTTGCGGCGGGCCAAATCGAGCTCGCCGAGCCGGTCGAGCGCGCGGGTGATGGCCGGCTTGGAGACGTTGAGCCCCGCAGCGAGACCACGCACCGTGTGCGGGCCTTCCTGCAGGTAGCAGGTGAGGAACACGCCGAGCTGGCGCGCGGAAAGGTCCGGACCATCGCGCCGCACCAAGGCGACAACCGTGTCCCGGAGAATGCCGACCAACTGGTCGGTTGACGGATTAGCAGCCATTTTTCAACCCTTCTGTTCTGGTAACGGCCTCATGCCGTTACGTTCGTTCGTATGTTTATCGAGATGCTCGGCAATTCCTGAGAGCCGGCTGTCGTCCGTCCGGTCTCCACGGCGATCGATGTGGCGAATTACCATTAACCTGCTCGGCGGCCGAACACCCTCTGACAGTATATCCGATATAGCCTATTATCTCCGCATTACAATTGCATAATCCAACCAAAAATCGCTCGGATTTCGCAATCATGTGATCGATTTCGCTTGGTCGGCGACCGAACCCGCAAACCGCGTCCGCAGCGCCGAGACCACGGCGCGCATGGCCTGGGCCTCTCCGCCCTCCGGCCGGCCGGGGCGAGCCTGGTCGTTCCAGGCATAGGTATCCAGATGGGCCCACCGCACTCCCGGGGCAATGAACCGTTCCATGAACAGGGCGGCGACGATCGCGCCGGCCATCGGTTTCGTGGAAACATTGTTGATATCCGCAACCGGCGAATCGAGCCACGAATGATAGTCCTGCCAAAGCGGCAGCCGCCAGAGCGGATCGTGACGCGCGTTACCGGCGGCCAGAAGGTCCGCCGCCCAGGCGTCGTCATTGCAGAACAGCGCCGGCATGTCGGGGCCGAGCGCCACCCGCGCGGCGCCGGTCAGGGTGGCCACGTCCAGCAGCAGGTCCGGGTTTTCGTCGGACGCCTCCGCCAGGAGATCGCAAAGGACCAGCCGGCCTTCGGCGTCGGTATTGCCGATTTCCACCGCCAGTCCGCGTCGGGTGCGCACCACGTCCAGCGGCCGCATGGCCGCGCCCGACACGGAATTTTCCACGCAGCCGAGCCGAACCGCCAGACGAATCGGCAGGTCCGCCTGCATGACCAGTCTGGCGATGCCAAGAACGATGGCGGCTCCGCCCATGTCCTTTTTCATTCGGAGCATGGCCGAGGACGGTTTCAGGTCATAGCCGCCTGTATCGAAACAGACGCCCTTGCCGCAGAGCGAGATCAACGGCGCGTTGGCGTGGGCCTGGCTGCCGGACCAGTTGAAGGCGACCACCACCGGTTCGCGCGCCGAACCACGGCCCACCATGGCGACCGTCGGGTAGGCGTCAGCCAGCGCGGTACCGAGTGCTATTCTGGGTTCCGCGCCGTAGCGCCGGGCGAGCCCCACAGCGATGTCCGCCAGTTCCGCCGGGCCGAGCAGGTTGGCCGGAGTGTTGATGAGGTCGCGGACCATCCATGCGCTGGCGGCTTCCTGCAGGCTCCGTTCGCTGTCCTCGGGCTGCACCAGCCGGGCGGCGGCGCGCTTGGCGGGCTTCGTCGCGGTGTAGCGATAGGCGCCGAGGGCGTAGCCGAGGGCGGCATCGGCCGGGCTGTAGTCGCCGCTAACCAGATGCCACGGCCGAGTGTCACCCGCCGTTGCGGCGGGCAGGCGAAACGCGAGGTCACCGAAGGCGAAAGGCGAACGATCTGCGCCGAGGCCGAGGATCGCGCCGGTCAGGCCGGTATCATCCTGAAGGAACGCGAGTTCTCCGAGGCCGGCGGTGAAGCCGAGGTCGCGCAGATACGCCGCCTGTGCCGGAGGAAACTGGGCGAGTTGCGCGGTGAGGGTGCCAGGGCGGGCGGTATACAGCGGACGCGAGGCCATAGTTGGCCGAACCATGCAGTCGATCGTCTGCTCGAGCATCGAGCCGAATTCCTATCTGTCTGGCTCGCCGCATCGGGATACGGCGGCGAGTCAGACAGAACATAGCGATATTCTTTCGACACACAAGCAACGGCGGAATGATCGCCAGGCGGTATCGTATCGAACCGCATCGGCCGATCGGCTGAAATTCAGAATCTTCTCAAGGGGATCCGTTCGATTCCAGCGAATGCCGCGTTTGTTATCATTTTATCAAAATACAGCGCGTTTTTTGTCGAATCGATACATTCATCGACGGTGCCGAATCGGCACACTCATCGATCGTCCCGTGCTTCCGTCAGGCTGCCAGCCAGCAGCTTGGCAATCCGGCGCGTGAAGCCCGCGGGATCGCGCGGCGATTCGCCTTCCTGCACCCTGGCCAGATCGAGCAGGACATCCGCGATTTCGGCGATCGGGTCCTGGTCCGGTCCCGTTTGACCTGCTGGCTGTTGGCTGGATGCCGCCTGAGCGGCTGCCAGCGCCTGGATCAGCTTGTGGCCGGGGTTGAGTTCCAGGTCCGGCGGCGCCTGGTAGCCGGCGCGGCCGGAACGGCGCAGCAGACGCTGCATCTGCAGGTCCGGCCCGGCCCCGGCGGCCAGCACGACAGCGCTGTCCACCAGGCGCGTGCTGGCGCGGACATTCTGCACCGCCTCGCCCAGGGCGGTTTTCAGCGCGGCGCAGAGCGCGGCTATGTCGGGAGCTTCACCTTCCTGAGCGGTGAGATCGGCGGCCGATTGGGTGACGCTCGCCAGCTTCTTGCCGTCGAATTCCTCCAGCCGCTCCGGCCAGAACGCGTCGATCGGATCGGCCAGCAGCAGCACCTCGAGCCCGCGCGCGCGGAACCCCTCGATCTGCGGCGAATTGCGCAGGGCGGCCTCGTTCTCGCCTGTCAGGTAATAGATCTTTTCCTGTTCCGGGCGCATCCGTCCGACATAGGCCTCCAGGCTCGTCCAACCCTCCTGGGTGGAGGAGCGGAAACGCAGCAGCGGCGCGATCTCGTTGCGGTGTTCCGCATCGTCCCAGATGCCTTCCTTCACCACCGCGCCGAAATTCTCCCAGAATTTCTCGTAGCTCTGCTCGTTTGTATCAATAATTACCTGAGACTCGTCGTTATGCACAGCTTTGTTGTCTTGCGGGGCTTCCTGCCTGGCGCGGGTCTTCAGCTCGGTGATCACCCGGTTGGTGACGGCGCGGCGGATGCGGGCCAGCACCGGGGTGGTCTGCAGCATTTCGCGCGATACGTTCAGCGGCAGGTCCTCGGTGTCCACGACCCCCTGCACGAAGCGCAGCCAGGGCGGCAGCAGGGCGGCGCGGTCGGTGATGAACATCCGTTTCACATGCAAGCGGACATGCGATTCGCGGTCGCCTTCCACCGGGTCGAATGGCTTCATGCCGGGGATGAACAGCATGGCGAAGAACTCGATCGTGCCCTCGGCCTTCCAGTGCAGGCTGGCCCAGGGCTTGTCGAAGATGTTGCCGAGATGGCGGTAGAACCCGGTGGCGGCTTCCTCCGTCACCTCGGATTTGGATTTGCGCCAAAGCGCCGTGCCCTCGTTGGCCGGCTTTTCCTCGCCGCCATCGGCGATGGTGATCGGCAGGGTGATGTGATCGGCCCATTTGCGCACGATGGTCTGCAGCCGGATCGGCTCCAGGTATTCCTCGGCGTCGGCCTTCATGTGCAGCACGATGTCGGTGCCGGGCTTTTCCCGCGTTGCCGGGGCGATGGTGAATTCGCCGGCGCCCTCGGAGGCCCAGGCAAAGGCATGGTCGGCGCCGGCCTTGCGGGAGGTGACCTCCACCCGGTCGGCGACCATGAAGGCGGAATAGAAGCCGACACCGAACTGGCCGATCAGGC
>JBBIQA010000037.1:27287-28320 GCA_037442565.1 Rhodospirillales bacterium | reverse complement strand
GGTGGTGGAGGTCAGTCCAGTGGAGACCTCGGTGGTCAGGTGGTTCAGCTTCTGGCGCACGCTGGCCGCATGACCGACCAGGCTGTCCATCATGCCGTAGTTGGAGGAGCCAGTGGTGCTGATCGAACTGCTCATGTTGGTTGCCTATGGAATGGCCCTAGGGGAAAGAGCTATGGGATGGTTTGCAGCAATTGGGTCCACATCGCCTGGGCGGCAGAGATGACTTTTGCATTCGCGCCGTAGGCGTTCTGCAGCTGGATCATGTGCGACATCTCGGTATCGATGCTGACGCCGGTTTCGGCTGAAAGTTTGCCGGAGAGCGAGGTCTGCACCGCCTGTTCGGTGCCGAGCTGCGCGGTGGTGGCGCTGCTGGCCTGGGCCTGACTGGCGACCAGCGCGGTGGCGATCGCCGACAGGGTGGGCGGCGGCGCATAGGGTGCGGCCAGGCTGCCGGTCGGGCCGAGGCCGGTGGTGTTGGATGGCGGTTGGGCCACACCGCTCTGCACCTGGGTGCCGAAGGCATAATCCAGCACCCGCGTGATCATCGTGGCAAAGCCGGCCGGGCCGCCCGGCGGGTTCGGCGTGAAGGCACTGGCGCCGGTGGGGCTGCCGGCCACGATCCGGGTGCCGTCGCGCAACAGCGCCGGACTGGCGGCAACGGCGGGATTGACCTGGATGACGTTGGCGAAGCCGAGATAGGGGGCTTGTACCGGCACGCCCGCGGCGGGGACGGCGCCGGTGGGATCGGAGAACAGCCTCAGGCCCTGGGCGTCGAACCGGCTGGCCAGATTCTGCGCGAGCTCGTCGATTTCGGCCTGGGCCGTCGGCAGGGTGACGTCGCGCAGGGTCAGGTTGGCGCCGATCTGCCCGCCGGTGATCTGCCGCGTGACATCGATGCCGTTCAGAGTAAGCGCCGGCACGCCGCCGCCTTGTAGGCGTACATCCCCCCGAGGCAGAACCCGATCACCGCGATCCGCTCGACGCCCGTCTCGCCGGCAAGCAGGTCGGCGGCGGCCACGGCGTCGCCGATGAG
>JBBIQA010000037.1:0-27277 GCA_037442565.1 Rhodospirillales bacterium | reverse complement strand
CCCCGGCGGCGGCGTGCCGCCGCCGGGGTAGTAGGCGCTGGCGCCGAGCGTGGCGCCGGATATTGACAGCGGATTGGCCGCGCCATGGATCGGCAGGCTGAGGCCGCCGGCGGTGAGCAGGATCGTATCGCCGTTGGACTGCGTGAGCGATTTCACGTCGATCAGTTTCGACAGGGCCGTGATCGCCGCGTCGCGCTGGTTCTCCAGGTCCGCAGTGCTTTGCCCGGCCGCCTTGAGGGTGACGATCTGGTTTGACAGGCCGCCGATGGTGGCGAGAGTTGCGTTGGCCGTGGTGGTGTCACGCAGGATCGCATCCTGCGCGCCCTGGCGCTGAGCGCCGTAGGCGTTTGCCAGCGTGTTGATGGAACTGGCCAGTGTCTGGGCCGCGATCACCGCGTGCTGCTGTCCGGATTGGCTGTCTGGGCTGCCCGCGAGGGAGGAGAAGCTGTCCTGCAGCTTGCCCAGGAGGGAAGCGAGGTCGTTGCCCTGGCCGGGCGTGCCCTGGAGCTGGTCGAGCGCCTGCAGGGCGGCTTGCCGAGTGGTGAGGCCGGCTACCTTGGCGTTCTGCGTGAGCAGGCCGCCTTGCAGCAGGTCGTCGGTCTGCCGCCCGGTCGGCAGCGTGCGCACGCCGATGCCGACCCCGTCGGCGGTCACGCTCTGCTGCGTGGCGATTTCCCGCGCATAGCCCGGGGTGCCGGCATTGGCCACGTTCTGCGAGACGACATCGAGCTGGCGGTTGACGTTGGCCAAGCCGCCCACGGCGATCGACAATGCGGCGTCGAGGTTCACTTCGCTTTAATCCCTGGGTCGCCGGCTACCGCTTCATGTCGATGGTTTGCGTCAGCATGTCGTCCGCCGTGGTGACCATTTTGGCGTTGGCAGAATAGGCGCGCTGCGCGACGATCAGCTTGCTGAACTCGGCGGCGATGTCGACGTTGGAGCCCTCCACCGAATTGGTCACAAGGTTGCCCGCCCCGTTCGTGCTGGTGGCATTGGCCGTCGGCGCGCCCGAGTTGAGCGTGGCGGTGAAGGCCTGGCCGTTCTGGCTCTGCAGTCCGTTCGGATTGTTGAAGGTGACCACGGGGATCTGCGCGATGGTGCGGGACTGGCCGTTGTTGTAATTCACCACCACGTCGCCGTTCGTCTGCATGGCGACGGAGGCGAAGCTGCCTGGCGGCACGCCGTTCTGGGTCAGGCTGCTGAGCTGATACTGGGTGCCGGCGAACTGGGTGACGCCGTTGGTCTGGCCGTACGTGCCCATGCTCAGCTGGATGGTCTGCGGACCCGAGCCGAAATTGGTCACGAAACTGAGCGAGGCCGGGCCACCGGCCGCGTAGCCGGTGGCGGTAACGGTGCCGGTGGCGGTACCGATGCTGCCGACGGTGCCGGGCAGGACGGGATTGCCGCTGACCGCGCCGAATTTCACCTCCGCCGAGCCGACCGCCGGGGTGGCGATGTCGTCGGGTGAATTGATCGCCACGGTCCAGTCGCCATTGGCGATCTGCGTCCAGTTGAGGGTGACCGGGTGCACCGTGCCCAGGCTGTCATAGACGTTGATCTGCGAGGAGATCGGTGCGGCGGACGCCGGTGTGGCGGGCAGGTTGGCGGTCAGCGAGACCTGCGTGGTCGCGACCGGGCTGAAGGTGGTCTGCGTCACCTGGATCGGGGCGATTCTGTTCTGGTTGGCGATGCCGGTCGTGGGATCGACCTTCCAGCCATTGAGAAAGCCGGACGCGCTGTTCACCAGATAGCCGTTCTTGTCCATCTGGAAATCGCCGGTGCGGGTGTAGAATTGCTGCTGGCTGAAGGTCGGCTGCCCGTTGCTGGTGCCGTTCTGTTCGCTGATGGCGAAGAAGCCCTGCCCGGCGATCGCCAGCGCGGTGGTGTTGGTGGAGGCAGTGATCGTGCCCTGGACGTTGTTCGCGTAGGCCGGGCGGGTGACCACCGAGCCGGAATCATTGACCGCCGCCGTGCTGTTGGTCAGGTAATCGATGAAACTCGTATTGACCTCCTTGTAGCCGACGGTCTGGCTGTTGGCGACATTGTCGCTGATATTGCTGAACGCGCTCGATTGCGCGCTCAGTCCGCTGATCGCGGTGCTCATGGCGCCGAACAGAGACATCTGGCTTTCTCCTGCGGGCCCCGAGATTGGGGGCGGCTGACGGGTTTGGGAGGACGAAAGCAGGAAACATGCCAGACGGCATGACTGGCCGTATGCCATCGAAATTCAGCGATATCTCCCGGATCGGCGCGCGGATCGAGGTGTGGATCTGGGCGGTGCTGACGACCGGGCGGCAAAGTTGACCGGGCAATATTTGCCGACGGCGATGCGGTGGGGATGGCCGGATGCGGGTTGCCGGCGCTTTTTCGGGTGGCCCGGAAATTGCTGATAGGGCGATGGATTAGTTTGCAACGAGAGAATGCGATGACGCCTGCGGCGCCCAATCAGTTGCCCGTGACCGCCCCCCCGGCGACGCCCCCACGGGGTGGCTTGCGTTTGGGCGTGCGCTCTGGCGACGGCCTCGGTGGAATGCCTGGCGTCGTCGCTGGACAGGAGGGCGGTGCCGCTACCGGGAGCTTCCGGATGCGTTTGGCCGCGGCACTCAATTCGGGGGACGGTGCCGGCATAACGTCGGGGGCAGCGGATCAGGCGACCTCCTCGATCACGGAGCCGGCCGAACCGCCCGGCCTACCGCAACGCAATTTGACCCAGGACCTGCCGCTCGCCCAGGCGCTCGTGCCGGCCGCGGGGGTGGGCAAGGGAGACACCGCGCCGCGATCCGGCACCGAAGCCATGGGAGGCAAGGCACGCGGGCACGACGCGGCCCGGACGGGACGAGCGGGGATGCCAGATACGGGGCAGGTGATGGAGAGGCCTGGCGCTGTGCTCGTGGGCATGAGCGGAGTGCCGGGAGCAGGAGCGACGATGCCACAATCCGCGGGTCCACTGTCGACAGTGCCGCCGGAGGCCGGTCAGGCTGCAGCCGGAGAGGTAGATCCGCCCACCGGCGGCGTGGGCGGGCAGGCGCGCCCGATTGGTCCGCGGGGCGAGGCGCCGGGCCGGCCGAGGGCCGCGCCATCCGAAGCGGCTGCGGAGCAGGGGGTGCCCGCGGTGAGGGCGGCAGGTTCACAGACACATGTCCTGCGCGAGCCAGTGCCGGCGCTGGATGTATCGGGTAAGACCGCAGCCGACGCACCTGGTGCCGCGGCGATCGTGCCGGCGGGCCTGTCGCTGGGGGTGGGCCAGTCGCTGGGGGCGGGATTGCTGCTGCCTGCTGGAGCGGTCGGCGGCGCGGCGCCCGGCACTGCCGCGCGGGGCCATGCGGCGGGTTCGGATGTGATGACGGCGCCAGCTTCGGCTTCCGTCTATCCGCAGATCGCGCCGGCATTGGTTTCACTGGCGGGAGGCCCCGCGGGTACGCAACGCCTGACACTGCGCCTGGATCCGGTCGAACTCGGCCATGTGCAGATACGTATCGACCGGGTGCGGGATGCGCCGCCCGAGATCAGTATCACCGCCGACCGGCCGGAGACGCTTTTGCTGCTCCAGCGCGATCAGCACCAGTTGCACCGGGCGCTGGATCAGGCCGGCATTCCCGCCGATGGGCGGCAGGTAATTTTCCTGGCATCCGTGCAGCCGTCGGATACCACCGGCACGTCTTCGGCCGGGCCGTCGCTTTCTGCCGGCGCTGATCCGGGCGGGTCAGGCCGCGGCGACGCGGGACAGGACGGCGCGCGCTCCCGCGCCGGATTGGCCGGCGGAGAGAATGAGGCCGCCGGCGACACGCGTGACGCTGGGATCGTAGCCGCCGGGCCGAGATGGTTGCGTGCCGGCGTTGATATTGTCGCCTGAACCGGAAAGGAACCGCATCCATGAGCCTTGCTTCTGTTGCCGCCCAACAATCCAGCCAGCCAGCCGGAGGCGCCGCGTCTGGCGCGTCCGCGACCGGCACCGGGTCGACCTCGGGCAATGCGCTTGCGACCCTGTCGGGGAATTTCCAGAATTTCCTCCAGATGCTGATGACGCAGCTGAAGAACCAGGACCCAACCAGCCCGCTGGATACCAATCAGTTCACGACTGAACTGGTGCAGTTCTCCAGCGTCGAGCAGCAGATCAGCACCAACTCCAACCTGACTCAACTGATCCAGCTCACCCAGGGAGATACGGTGGTGCAGTCGGCCTCCTTGCTGGGCAAGCCGGTGGCGGTGCAATCGGCCAACCTGCCGCTGCAGAGCGGTACAGCGGCGGTGGAGTTCGCCGGGGTGGCCGGCCAGAAGGTGGCAATCAATATCAGCGACAGCTCGGGAGCGCTCCAGAAGAGCGTACAGCTCACTGCGGCACAGGGAACGAATACCTGGACGTGGGATGGTTCCAACGATGTCGGCACGAAACTGCCCGACGGGGCCTACCAGGTAACGGTGGCGGGGGTTGGCGGGGCGGCGGGGGGGCTCGCCTTGCCGTTCAGTGTGGTGGGCACCGCGACCGGCGTGCAGGTGCGGAACAATGCGGTGCAGCTGCAGCTTGGCGGGGTTACGGTGCCGTTCTCGGCGGTCCAGTCGGTCGGTGCGCCGGTCGGGGCCACGCCCGCCGCCGGGGGATAGCCGGGTAGGTGGCTCGACGATGGCCGGGCAAACGGGTGGTCCGTTAATCGGCAGGTAAGCGGGAAGCGGCAAGGTCGGCGCCATGGCAGAAGGCCAGGCAGCCAAGGATCGGGCCGCACATGCGGGATAGCGTACACATCCAACCGGGTGATCTGCGATGAAGGCCCTACTGGAGGGGCTGAAGGCGCTCGGGCCCGCCCGCCTGCTGGCGATGGGGGCGGTGGCGTTGGGCATGCTCGGCCTGCTGGCTGTGCTGGCGATGCGCGGCGGCAGCGAACGGATGGCGCTGCTATATGGCGACCTGGATCTGCGGGAGGCCGGCCAGATCACGGACCAGCTGACGCGGCAGAAGATCCCGTATCGCGTGGTCGGTCAGGGCAGTGAGATCCTGGTGCCGGCCGAACAGGTGGCGCAGGCACGACTGACGCTTGCCAAGGACGGCCTGCCGTCGGGTGGTTCGATCGGATACGAGATATTCGATCGGGGCGACGGTCTGGCCGCGACCGAATTCCAACAGAAAATCAATGAGACACGCGCGCTGGAAGGCGAACTGGTGCGCAGCATTCGGCTGATGAATGGCGTGCGCGGCGCCAGGGTTCATCTGGTGCTGCCTCGGCGGGAACCGTTCGCGCGGGAGCGTCAGGATGCGCAGGCCAGCGTGCTGCTGTCCATGGTCGGCGCCCAGCGGCTGGACCGGAGCGGCGTTCAGGCCATCGTCAATCTGGTGGCAGCGGCGGTACCCGGGCTGAAGCCCCATAATATTTCCGTGGTCGATTCCCGTGGTGATGTGCTGGCCCGTGCCGGTGAGCCGGCGGCCGGCATTGGCGCCGCCACGTCGGCCGACGAACTGCGCCGCGCCACCGAACTTCGGCTTTCCCATGCGGTGGAGGAGATGCTGGAGCGCAGCCTGGGGCCGGGACGGGTGCGGGCGGAGGCGTCCGTGCGGATGAGCTTCGATCGGGTGAACGAGACCCAGGAGAAGTTCGATCCGGACGGGCAGGTGGCCCGTAGCCAGCAGAGCGTCACCGACACCAACAAGACCACGGATGCCAGCAGCACGACCTCCGTGCAGAACAACTTGCCGAACGCCAATGCGGCTACCGGGACAACCGGCTCCCAGCAGGCCCGGCAGGAGGAGACGACCAATTACGAGATCGGCCGCACGGTCCGCACGCTGATCCGCGAGCAGCCACAGATCGATCGGATCAGCCTGGCGGTAATGGTGGATGGCGTGGTCGCGCCAGGGCCGGACGGAAAGCCCCTGTGGCAGCCGCGTTCGGATGCGGACATTGCGAAAATCACCAACCTGGTCAAAAGCGCGATTGGCTTCGATGAACATCGCGGCGATCATGTCGAAATTGTCAGCATGCGGTTTGCCGCCGAGGATCCCGGAATTCCCGTCGACCGGCCGAGCCTGCTGGGGCTACCGATCGAGAAGGCGGATTTGCTGCGGCTGGCGGAGACGGCGTTGTTCGGAGTGATCGCGGTGCTGGCATTGTTGCTTGTACTGCGACCGATGGTGCTGCGCCTGACGATGTTGCCCCCTGGCGGGGGCGGGTTGCTTGGCATGGCGGGCGGAAGCGCCGCGGGCGCCGGCGGGCTCGCGCTGCCGGGTGCGGGGCCGATCGGCTCCCTGGCGCAATTGTCGAGCGGATCGCCGCTGGCGCTGCCGGCAGGCGGATCGGTTCCGATGCTGGAAGACGAGAGCATGGTGAATGTTGCCCAGATCGAGGGGCAGCTTCGGGCTTCGTCTCTCCGCAAGATTTCCGACCTCGTCGACAAACACCCGGAAGAAACCCTGTCTATCATGCGTGGCTGGATTGGTCAGGAAGCGGGTGCATGAGGAAGCGGGTCTATGAGGAGGAGGGCGGATGGTGATGGTCGAGGAATATCGCGCCCTCAACGGTGCGCAGAAGGCGGCGGTGCTGATGATGGCGCTGGGAGAGGAACCCTGCGCGCGCTTGTTTGCGCTGATGCATGAGGATGAAATCAAGGAAATCTCGTCCGCGATGGCCCAGCTCGGGTCGATCCGCGCGGACGTGGTGGAACGGCTCTGCGTGGAGTTCGCCGATAGCATTGGCAGTGCCGGAAACTTGATCGGTAGTTTCGAGAGTACCGAGCGGCTTCTGCAAAAGAGCCTGCCGCGGGATCGCGCGGCGCAGATCATGGAGGAGATCCGCGGGCCGGCAGGGCGGACGATGTGGGACAAGCTGGGCAACGTATCGGAGGCCGTGCTCGCGAACTACCTGAAAAACGAATATCCGCAGACTGTGGCCGTGGTGTTGTCGAAAGTAAAGGCGGAGCATGCGGCGCGGGTGCTGTCGTTGCTGCCCGACAGTTTCGCCATGGAAGTGGTCATGCGGATGCTGCGTATGGAGAGCGTGCAGAAGGATGTGCTGGACGGTGTGGAAAAAACCCTGCGCGCGGAGTTCATGTCCAACCTGGCCCGCTCTGCCCGTCGCGATGCGCACGAGATGATGGCCGACATCTTTAACAATCTCGACCGCGCATCGGAGACCCGCTTCATCGCGGCACTCGAGGAGCGCAATCGAGAGGCGGCGGAGCGCATCAAGGCGTTGATGTTCACGTTCGACGACCTTTCGCGCCTGACCGGAACGGCCGTGCAGACGCTGATGCGCTCGATCGAAAAAGACAAATTGCCGATCGCGCTGAAGGGCGCGTCGGAGGCGGTGCGAGATCTGTTCTTCCAAAACCTATCCGAGCGGGCGTCGAAAATGTTACGAGAAGACATCGAATCACTGGGCCCGGTGAAGCTGCGCGATGTGGATGAGGCGCAGTCGAGCATTGTGCTGATGGTCAAGGATCTCGCCGCGCAGGGCCAGATCGAGATCGGCGAGGGCAAGGACGATGAGTTGGTCTACTGAACAGAAGCGACCTGGTGATAGGGAGACATCTGGGATGAGTGGGCTTCTCGGCCTGGTGGGAGGCGGCGTGTTGTTCGCAGAGGATTTCGATCTTCCCGAACGTACGGAACCGCAAGCGGAGCCGGAAGCGGCGGAGCCGGCCTTCGATCGGACGGAATTGGAGGCGGCCAAGGCTGCGGCTTTTAACGAAGGCGCGGCGGCCGGCCGGGCGGAATTGATTGCACAGGACACGGTCGGCTTACGCCTGGCCGTCAGTGCGCTCGCCGACGAGCTCGGTGCGGCGCAGGATGCGGCCCGCATGATCGGGGAGCGCGCGGCGGAAGAGGTCGCACGGCTGCTGATGGCCGCCTTGGGCGCCGTGCTGCCGGCTTGGTGCGAGTCCCTCGGCGATCGCGAGGCGTGTGCCGTCGCAAGGATCGTTCTGCCGGCGCTGATGGGTGAGCCTGAGATCACCGTTCGCACTCACGCGCGCACCGCGCCGGCATTGCTGGCGGAGATAGCGCGGATCGATCCGGATATCGCTGCCCGGGTGCGGATGGTGCCGACGGATGCGCTGGCGCCGGGGGATCTGCGCATCGCCTGGAAGGATGGTCTGGCGGTGCGGGACGCGGCGGCGATATGGCGTGAGGTGGCGGCGATACTGGTGCCGCAGGGACTACTGGCGGGGAAAGGCGATATGGCGGTGAACGGGGCGGGCATGGAGGATACGCGCAATGGCGAGTGACCTGGAGATGGTGGAATTGGCGGACGGCATCGCCGCGGCGGCCGACCCTGGAACCCCGCGCGGGGCGCGCGATCTGGAGGCGGTATACGACATTCCGGTCACGGTCAGCGTGGTGCTGGGGAAGGCGACCATGCAGGTCAGCCAGCTGCTGAAGCTGGGTCGCGGCGCGGTGGTAGAGCTCGACCGCAAGCTGGGCGAGGCGATCGACATCTATGTCAACAACCGTCTGGTGGCGCGCGGCGAGGTGGTGATGGTGGATGACAGCCGCCTGGGCGTGACGATGACCGAGATCGTCAAGGCAGACCGTTCCATTTGATTTTGATCCGCATAGAGACAAGCGCGGGGATTCGACAATGCGTGTGCTGATCATCGGATCTCTTGCCGGGGAACTTGGGCAGGCTGGGCGGATCGCGATGGCGCGGGGTGCCAGGCTGGATCAGGCGGATGACATCGCGCAGGCGTTGGCTCGCCTGCGAGGGGACGCGCGCATCGACGTCGTGTTGTGCGACCTGGCCCACGATGTGGGCGCGCTGGTGCGTGCGCTGGCTGCCGAGCGGATGGCCGTGCCGGTGGTGGCTTGCGGCACCGGCGACGACCCGGCGGCGGCGGTGCGCGCGATTCGCGACGGGGCGCGGGAATTCCTGCCGCTGCCGCCCGATCCCGATCTGATCGCGGCCATACTGGAGGCGGCCTCCGGCGAGAGCCATGCGCTGGTGGTGCGCGATCCCGCGATGGCCGCAACCGTGCGCCGGGCGGAGCAGGTAGCTGGATCGGAGGCTTCGGTGTTGATCCAGGGGGAATCCGGCACCGGCAAGGAGGTGATGGCGCGGCATATCCATCGCCGCTCGCGCCGTGCCGGCGCGGCGTTCGTGGCGCTGAACTGCGCGGCCATTCCGGAGAACCTGCTGGAGTCTGAGTTGTTCGGCCATGAGAAGGGTGCATTCAGCGGTGCGGTGGCACGGCGGGTCGGTAAATTCGAGGCAGCCGATGGCGGCACGCTGCTGCTGGACGAAATCAGCGAGATGGACATCCGGTTGCAGGCAAAACTTCTGCGCGCGTTGCAGGAGCGTGAGATCGACCGGCTGGGCGGAGCGGCGCCGGTGCGGGTGAATGTGCGCATTCTGGCGACGACCAACCGGGACCTGCTGGCGGATATCGCGCGCGGCCGGTTCCGTGAGGATCTGTTTTTCCGGCTGAACGTGGTGTCGCTGCGCGTGCCGCCCCTGCGTGAGCGCCCGGGCGATATCGCCGCATTGGCCGAGCATTTCGCCCGACGGTATGCCGATGTGAACGGCTTGCCGTATCGACCGGTATCGCGCGCGGCGCTGACCCGCCTGCTGGCGCATGGCTGGCGCGGCAATGTGCGGGAACTGGAGAACACTCTGCACCGTGCGGTGTTGCTGGCGGGGGGCGATGCGATCGACGCCGATACGATCGAACTCGGTTCCGATGGCGGTCAACCGATGATCAGGTCGCCTGAGGCGGGTGCCTGCGGAGAGGGCGGTGGCGCGGTGGCGGGACTGGTCGGGCGGCGGATGGAGGACGTGGAGCGGGACCTGATCCTGCAGACCCTGGGTCATACGCTTGGCAACCGCACGCATGCCGCCGTTCTGCTCGGCATTTCCATTCGCGCGCTGCGCAACAAGCTGCGGGACTATGCGACGCAGGGTCTGGCGGTTCCGCCGCCAGCCGGCGGCGTCGGTTCCACCGGCGTGGCAGCCTGATCGCGCATGGCGGAGTTGGGCCTGACGGTTTCGGCGGATGGTGCGGCGCCAGGCCTGGCGCAACGGCTGCGCGCGATGACGCCGGGTACCGACGTAGGGCTGGCGCTGGGGGTGATCGCGCTGCTGTCGGTACTCATACTGCCGTTGCCGACGCTGTTGCTGGACCTCGGCCTAGCGTTATCCGTGACCGCTTCGGTGTTGGTGCTGATGGTGGCGCTGTTCCTGCAACGTCCTCTCGATTTCACCAGCTTTCCGACCTTGCTGCTGCTGACGACCTTGCTGCGGCTGTCGCTGAATGTGGCCACCACGCGGCTGATCCTGTCGCACGGCAACGAGGGACCCGCGGCCGCTGGCCATGTGGTGGCGGCGTTCGGCGGGTTCCTGATGGGCGGGGACGTGGTGATCGGGGTGATCCTGTTCTCCATCCTTTTGGTGGTGAACTTCATGGTCATCACCAAGGGCTCCGGGCGCATCGCCGAGGTCGCGGCGCGCTTCAGCCTGGATGCGATGCCGGGCAAGCAGATGGCGATCGACGCGGACATGTCGGCCGGCCTGATCGACGAGGCGACGGCGCGGCGGCGGCGGCGGGAACTGGAGGAGGAGAGCGGCTTCTACGGCGCCATGGACGGTGCCGCCAAGTTCGTCCGCGGCGATGCCATCGCTGGGCTGATCATCACCGTGATCAACATCTTCGGGGGCCTGGCTATCGGATTGCTGCGGCATGGCATGCCGTTCGCCGAGGCGGCTTCCACCTTTACCACGCTCACCGTGGGCGATGGGCTGGTTTCCCAGATCCCGGCGCTGCTGGTCTCCACCGCCGCCGGCATCGTGGTGACCAAGGGCGGGATGGAGGGCACCGCGGATGCGGCGCTGGTTCGCCAGCTCGGCAGCAATCCGAAACCGCTGGCGATGGCGGCGGCCGCGGCGGGCGTGCTGGCGCTGATGCCGGGGCTGCCGACGCTGCCGTTCCTGGCGCTGTCGGGGTTGGCCGGCGGCGCGGCATGGTTGCGCCACCGCAGCCCGGTCCAGGCCCCCGCCGATCCGGCTCAGCTTCAGGCGGCCGCACCGACCGAGGCGCCGATCGTCGACAGCCTGCGCGTCGACGCGATCCGCCTGGAGCTTGGCTATGGCCTGTTGGCGCTGGCGGGCGGGGACACGCCGCGGCTGACCGAGCAGGTGAAGGGGCTGCGCCGGTCTATCGCGGCCGAGATGGGCTTCGTGCTGCCGGCGGTGCGGATCCAGGACAACATGGAGCTGCCGCCGGACGGGTATTCCATCCGGATCAAGGAGATCGAGGCCGGGCGTGGGGAGTTGCGGCCGGGCAAGCTTCTGGCAATGGATCCCGGCGGCGCAGGTGGAGTTGCGGATCTGCCGGGGGAGCGGACGACGGAGCCCGCCTTTGGCTTGCCGGCGCTGTGGATTGATCCGGCGACGCGGGAGGAGGCGCTGTTTCGTGGCTGCACCGTGGTCGATCCGCCGAGCGTGCTGACGACGCATCTGACCGAGATCGTGCGCGAGACGATGGCGGAGCTGCTGTCCTATGCCGAAACCCAGAAGCTGATGGATGAACTGCCGCGCGAACACCAGAAGCTGATCGCCGACCTGATCCCCGGTCAGATCGCCGTTGGCGGGGTGCAGCGGGTGCTGCAGGGCTTGCTGGCCGAGCGGGTTTCCATCCGAGATCTGTCCACCGTGCTGGAGGGTATCCAGGAAGCCTGCGCCGGCGGGGCGCGGAGCATTCCGGCGATCGTGTCGCATGTCCGCGGCCGCTTGGCCCGCCAGATCAGCGCCGCCCATACCGGGCCAGGCGGCTATCTGCCGCTGATCGCGCTGTCGGGCGAGTGGGAGGCGGCGTTTGCCGATGCGCTGACCGGCCCTGCCGAGGATCGGCAATTGGCGATGGCGCCGAGCCGGCTGCAGGAATTCATGCAGCGGCTGCGCACGGCCTTCGATAGCGCGGCCGCGGCCGGCGAGGCGCCGGTGCTGCTCACCAGCGGCGGGATCCGCGCGCATGTGCAGGCGATCGTGGAGCGCATCCGGCCGGGCACGCCAGTCTTGGCGCAAGCGGAGATATTCCATCGTGCGCGCATCCGCACCGTCGGTGGTATCTGATGCGCCTGAAACTGTATCGTGCCAGCGATGTCGCGGAGGCCATGGCGCGGGTGCGCGCCGAGCTTGGTGCGGATGCGTTGATCCTGGCGACGCGGCGGGTCGGCGATGGGGTAGAGGTGACCGCGGCGCTGGAGCCCGAGGATGCGGCGCCGGAACTTCGCCGTGTCGCGCGCCAGCCGGCCCAGGCGGAACCGGCCCGGCTGGCGGCATTGCGGTTTCATGGGGTTCCCGAGGCCTTGCACACGAAGCTGCTGCGTGGCGAGCTTGCCGATGCCGTGCGCCAGGTTGTGGACTTTGGCGCGCTGGACCTCGGGGCGGATGCCCCACCGTTGCTGCTGGTCGGGCCGCCGGGCGCGGGGAAGACACTCAGCGTCGCACGGCTGGCCACCCGGTTGGTGATGGCCGACGAGACGCCGATGGTGATTACCGCCGATGGGCGCCGGGCGGGAGCCACCGAGCAGCTTGCAGCCTTCACACGGCTGCTCGGCCTGAACCTGATCGTCGCCAGCCATCCCGTGACTCTTGGCCGGGCTTTGGCGCGGCGCCCGCCTGGGGTGCCGGTGCTGATCGATGCACCTGGAACCGACCCGTTCGACCCTACACAGCGCGAGGAGATCGCGGCCCTGGCGGCAACCGTGCGGGCTGTCGTGGCCCTGGTGCTGCCGGCCGGGATGGACCCGGGCGAGGCGGCCGACCTGGCCTGTGCCTTTGCCGGGGCTGGCGCTTCCGTGCTGATTGTCACACGGCTGGATATTACGCGCCGCCTGGGCGGGGTGCTGGCCGCCGGCAGTATCGGCAGGCTGGCCCTGGCCGAGGCGGGCATCGGCCAAGGGGCTGCGGACGGGATGGTGGCGCTGACGCCGGCGCTGCTGTCCGCCCGCCTGCTGCAAACCAAGCCGCCATCACCGGAGCGCCTGCAATGACGAAGGCCGTGTCGCTTGATCCCGTTGCCATTGTCCTCGGTCGGGAAGAGGCTCTGGGTGCGAGGCGGCCGGATTTGGGCCGCATCGTCGCTGTGGCGTCGGGAAAGGGCGGGGTCGGCAAGACCTGGTTCGCGATCACTCTGGCACATGCCCTGGCGCGACAGGGGAAGCGGGTATTGCTCTTCGATGGCGATCTGGGGCTGGCGAACGTGGACATCCAGCTCGGCCTGATGCCGGAACTGGATCTGGGCAGCGTCATTGCCGGGCGGTGCAGCCTGCAGGATGCCGCCATGGCTTACGGCGAGGGAGGCTTCGATATTCTGGTCGGCCGATCCGGTTCCGGGGCGTTGTCGGCGCTTTCGCCGCCGGTTCTGGAACGCGTGCTGGATGGGCTGCGAGATGCGGCGCATGGGCGGGACGTGATCCTGCTCGACCTGGGCGCCGGGCTGGACCGTGCGGTGCGACGAATGGCGGCGTATGCCGACGGCCTGCTGGTGATGGCGACGGGCGAGCCGACCAGCCTGACGGATGCCTATGCCGTGCTGAAGCTGCACGCGGCCGACCGGCCGGACGGTTTCAGCCGGGTGGTCGTGAACCAGGCTGCGTCGCATGCGGAAGGGGAGCGCACCTATGCCACCCTGTCGCGGGCCTGTGCCAGTTTTCTTGGCCGCACGCCGCCGTTGCTGGGGGTCATCCGCCGTGATGAGCGGGTGCGCGATGCAATCCGGCGCCAGACACCGCTGCTGACCCGCCATCCCGGGTGTTCCGCGGCGCAGGACATGGAAGCGGCGGCCAACGCTTTGCTGGGCGGAACGGGATGGCCCGAAGCCGGGCCAGCGACGCTTGCCGGCGTGCGCCGTGCCTGATAGCGGTTGCCCGATCACGGTTGGATAAAATGCGGTACTCCCAGATTGCCCTTGTTCTGTCGTTGTGGCTGGCCGCTGGCTGGGTCCCCGGCGCTCCCGCGCATGCTGCCGCGCCGGAGAGCTGCGCGGCCGCTCCGGAGTTCTCGCAGCCGGACAAGAAGCTGGAGCACCTGGCCGCCGCCGTGGCCGGGAATGACCCGATCGAGCTATTGGCGGTCGGTTCCGGCACCACGGTCGGCCAGGATGGTGGCGGCGGAAAGGCGTTTCCGCACCGAATGATCGAGGCGCTGCGGGTGGCCTTGCCCGGCCGCGAAATTCACCTGACGCTGCGTGGCGCGCGTGGGATGACCGCGGCCGAGATGCTCGACTGGATCAGCAAGGAGACGGCGGCCAGGCGCTTCGCCCTTGTGCTCTGGCAGACCGGCACGGTGGAGGCGGTGCGAGGCATTTCGCCGGACGATCTGCGCAAAACCCTCGAAGCCGGAATCGCGGATGTTCGCGCCAAAGGGGCGGACCTGGTGCTGGTCGATGCGCAATATACCAAGGCCATGGCGGCCAAGGTGAACGAGATCCCCTATCTGCAGGTGCTGCGCCAGGCGGCGGAGGCGCCGGATGTGGTGCTGTTCCGCCGGTATGACCTGATGCAAAGCTGGGCGGCGGAGGGGCGCAATGATCTGGAGAACATCCGGAAGGCCGACCGGGAACAGGCCGTTGACGCCCTGCATGAATGTCTGGCGCAGGTGCTCGTGCGCTTCCTGGGCCAAGGCGCGGGCATCCCGATCCGCTGACGCGGAATTGGGTCTTTCCTAAACCCGCTCCACCCAGCGCACCGGTTCGCTACGCCGCTTCCGCCAGGACCAGCCGGCGCCTTGGGGCCGCCCGCAGCGGCAGGGCGGCGTAGACGTCTTTGACGGCTTCGGTGATCGACACGCCGGCGAAGCCGGTCAGCAGGCGCCTGCCGGTGCGCTCCAGCAGCGGCGCGCTGCGCAACAGCAGCCTCAGGTTGCTGGGCGGCAGGTACAGCGCGCCGTCTCGCCGCTCCACCCGGAACAGGGAGGCCGCCAGCAACTTGCCGACCTGACCGGCGGAATAGGGCTGGCCGTGGCCGAACGGGGTGGATTCGAGGTGCGCCCACAGGCCGCGCCGGTTGGGGGCGACGATCAGCAGCCGGCCGTCGTCTTTCAGCACGCGCCACACTTCCCGCAGCATCCCGCGCGCGTTTTCCGCGGCCTCCAGGCCATGCACCAGGATCACCCGGTCGAAGCACAGATCGGGGAAGGGCAGGGCGTCTTCCTCGGCGGTGCAGGACAGGTTGGGTGCACCCGCAGGCCAGCGGGCGACGCCGATCTGGGCGGGGGTGAGAGCCACGCAGCGGTTCGCCTGTTCGCGCCAGAGCCGCAGATACGGGGCGGCATAGCCGATCCCCAGCACGGTCTGGCCCGTCAGGTTCGGCCAGAGCTGGGTAAGGCGCTCGCGCAGCAGCCGCGCGGCGACGCCGCCGCGGGCGGTGGCGTAGAATTGGCTGGCTTCATGTGTGTCCGCGGACATGCCAGACTGTATAGCATATCCGTCGGATTTGGACGGCCCCTCCTGATGACAGGTTGCAGACCATGACCCTCGGCATTACCGCCATTCCATTGTTCAAGGACAACTACGCCTGGCTGCTGCGCGACGACGCCACCGGCGCCACGGCCGTGGTGGACCCGGCCGATGCCGGCCCGATCGAGGCCGCGATCATGGCCGCCGGCGGCCGGCTGGACCTGATCCTGCTGACGCATCACCACGCCGACCATGTCGGCGGCACCGATGCAATCCGGACCCGTTTCGGCTGCCCGGTCGTGGGCGCGGCGGCCGACGCGCACCGGTTGCCGAAGCTGGATCGCGCGGTGAAGGAGGGTGACACGGTTGCGGTCGGCAAAGCGGTCGGCCAGGTGATCGAAACGCCGGGCCACACGCTGGGGCATATCGCGTTCTATTACCCGGACGGTCCCGCACTGTTCTGCGGCGACACGTTGTTCAGCCTGGGCTGCGGCCGGCTGCTGGAGGGCACGGCGGCGGACATGTTCGCCAGCCTGCGGAAATTCGCGGCCCTTCCGGCCGAGACCCAGGTCTATTGCGGCCATGAATACACGGAGTCCAATGCCCGCTTCGCGATTACGGTGGAGCCGGACAATGCGGCGCTGAAGCATCGGATGGCGGAGATCCAGGCACTGCGTGCTGCCGGCCGGTCCACCGTGCCCTCACCGCTGGGAGAGGAACTGGCGGCCAACCCCTTTATGCGGGCGCCGGACGCGGCGGCGCTTGGCAGGATCCGCGCGGCGAAAGACAGCTTTTAATTTGCAATCGAAACCGCCGGCCCGGCCACGTCAGGACCGGCGGGGTATCATGCGCAGCAGCACGCCGTCGCGCAGGACGAAATGGTGCATCAGGGCGGCGGCGGCATGCAGACCGGCCGCCGCCAGGATCAGGTTCGCGCCGATCGCGTGCAGGTCGCCGGTGATCTCGCGCAGCGGCAGATAGCCCGGTAGACGGAACAGGCCGAAGATGCTGTCGCCGCGGAACCACGCGTTGGCCATGCCAAGCAGCACTTCAGCGATCACCAGGCCGTAGAGGGCGAAATGCACGGCGCGGGCGGCGAGGTGCGCAAGTCCCCTTGCCGCCGGCGGCAGCACGCGGCCATTGCCGGCGCGCCAGAAGATACGTATCGCCATGACGCAGGCCAGGGCCACGCCGAGGACGATGTGCACGGAACGGGCATCGACCCGCAAGGGGCCAGCGGGGAACAGGTCGATGATTTGCGCGATACCCCAGATCAGCGTGACGAGCACCGCCACGGTCCAGTGCAGGGCGATCGTGGTCCGGTCATAGCGAAGCTGGCTAGCGGCGGTCATGCGCATGCGTGGGTCCTTATGGTCATGTCGAAGGCCTGCGGTTCATGGTCCAGAAAACGGATTTATCCGAGGGCGTCCAGTACAATTCCCTCCGTCAGGATCTGCGGCAGCACCTTCGGTGCGCCGCCCTTGGCGGGGAAGAAGACGTACAAGGGCACGCCGTCACGGCCGTGGTCGCGCAGGAAGGCGGTGATGGCCGGATCTTGCCGGGTCCAGTCACCCTTTAGATAGGTGACGCCCTTGGCATTGAAAGTCTTGCGGATATTCGTGGAACCGAGCGCGACGCGTTCATTCACGAGGCAGGTGACGCACCAGGCTGCGGTCATGTTGACGAAGACCGGTTTGCCCTCGGCCCGCAGGGCCGCAAGGCGTTCGGGGGTGAAGGCCTCGGCACCTGCCTCGGCGAGCGGCGAGGCCGGCGAAGGCGTGGTGGCGATGCCGCCTAGCACGGCGCCGGCGGCCAGCAGCGCGGCGATGGACGCGGCTCGGGCGAAGCGGCGTGGCTGGACCGCATCGATCGTCTGCGACAGCCCCAGCCCCCAGGCCGCGAAAGCGACCAGCACGATGCCGGAGGCAGTCGCCAGCACGCCTTGCGGGCCGGCCTCCTGGGCGATCACCCAGACCAGCCAGACTGCGGCGGCATACATCGGAAAGGCCAGAACCTGGCGGAAGATCTCCATCCAGCGCCCCGGCCGGGGGGCGGCGCGCGCCAGCGATGGCCAGGCGGCGAGCAGCAGGTAGGGTGCCGCCAATCCGGAGCCCATCGCCAGAAAGACCAGGATGGTGACCGAGGGCGGCGCGGCTAGCGCGCCGGCGATGGCGGCTCCCATGAACGGGGCGGTGCAGGGCGTGGCGACCAGCACCGCGAGCAGGCCGGTGAAGAAGCTGCCGGCGTGGCCGCCGCGCATGGCCAGGCCCTGGCCGGTGCCGGCAAGGTTGCCGCCGATCTGGAACACGCCGGACAGGTTCAGCCCGACCGCGAATAGCAGCCAGGCCATGCCGGCGACAAAGGCGGGCGACTGGAACTGAAAGCCCCAGCCCGCCGCCGCCCCGGCGGAGCGGGCGCCGAGCAGCACCAGGCCGAGCGAGACGAACGCCAGCAGCACGCCGGCGGTGTAAGACAGGCTGTGCGCCCGCACCTCGCCGCGCGCCGCGCCGCCGGCCAGCGATACCGCCTTCATCGCCAGCACCGGGAAGACGCAGGGCATCAGGTTCAGGATCAGCCCGCCCAGGAAGGCGAGACCCAGCATACGCTGCAGCTTCATCGGCTGGACTTTCGCGCTGGCTGCGACCGGGCCGCCAGGTTCGGCATGCACGACGACGTCACTCCGCTGGCCTGTACGATCGCGGATCGACAGCACGCCGTCCAGGACGGTTCCGGGCTTGAAGTCGCGCCCCGGGGTCAGCGCCAGCGTCAATTCTCCCGTACCGACGGAGAGCTTCTGGGCGGCGCCGTGGTCGATGACGCCTGCGACTTCCGGCATGAACCAGGCCTCGGCGACCGAGGCGGTGGCGATCTCGGCGCCGGTCACCCGCAGGGTCGCGTCCGGCGCAATCGTGGCCTGCCAACCGGTCTCGCGAGGCGTGCGGCTATCGGCGGCGGCGAATAGCGCCGCCTGAGCGGAGGGTGCCGGGGTGCCGGCGGGCAGGTCGATTTGGAATTTGCCTTCCTCGGGGATGCAAATCTCCTTGCAGACCAGCCAGTTGGCTTCGGCCTTCAGCGTCATCGATCCGGCATCGGGGCTGGGGGTCACGCGAACCGGTAGGAGCAGCTCGCCGGTATAGGCATAGGTGGCGATCGGGCCTTCCATCAGCCGGTCCGGCGCCGGCCAGGCGATCGGGCCGGCGGTCGCACCGGCCGGCAAGGCCAGGTTCAGTTCGGCGGGAACGCCGGCATCGCCGGGGTTTTTCCAGTAGGTGTGCCAGCCCGGCGCCATCTTCAGCCGCAGCGCGGCCCGGAACGCCGTGCCCGGCGCGACATGGTCGGTGTCGGTGACCAGGGTCGCCGTGGTTCGGGCGGTGCTGACCGGCGGGCTTTCGCCAGCATGGGAGCCATGCGGCACGCCAAGCATGGAAATCAGCAGCATCGCTACCCACCGAAAGGAGTGATACTGACCTGGAGCCATGCGAAATCTGCCAGACCTGCCCGTCACCGATGCTCTTCCCGCCTTGCGCGCCGCGCTGGATGCGGGCCGCAACACTGTATTGGTGGCACCGCCCGGCGCCGGCAAGACAACTCTTGTGCCGCTGGCGCTGCTGGATGCCAACTGGCGCGGCGATGGCCGGATCCTGATGCTGGAGCCGCGCCGCCTCGCGACCCGCGCGGCGGCGACTCGGATGTCGGCTCTTATAGGGGAAAAAGTGGGGGCCACGATCGGCTTCCGCACCCGGCTGGACAGTGCTGTGTCCGACGCCACGCGCGTGGAGGTGGTCACCGAGGGGCTGCTGGTGCGCCGGCTGCAATCGGACCCGGGCCTGGCGGGGGTTGCCGCGGTGATCCTGGACGAGGTGCATGAACGCTCGTTGGAATCGGACCTGGCCCTGGCCTTCTGCCTGGAATTGCAGCGGGAATTCCGCCCCGAATTGCGTCTGCTGGCGATGTCGGCCACCGCCGATCAGGCGCGGCTGGCGCAATTGATGGGTGCGGAGCCGGTCGAGAGCCTGGGGCGGATGTTCCCGGTGGAGGTCCGCCATGCCAAGCGCGACATCGCCACGGCGCGGGACCTGCCCGATGCGGTGGCCCGTGCTGTGCGCGACGCGCTGGCCGAGCATGAGGGCGATATCCTCGCTTTCCTGCCGGGCATGGGAGAGATCCGCCGCACGCAGTCCGCGCTCGATCGCTGCGGCGCCCTGGTGCTGCCGCTGCACGGGGAACTGCCCGTGACCGAGCAGGACCTGGCGCTGCGCCCGGCGGAGGGAAGGCGGGTGGTGCTGGCGACCTCGATCGCGGAAACCTCGCTGACCGTGCCCGGCGTGCGGATCGTCGTCGACGGCGGCTGGCGGCGCTCGCCGCGGCTGGATCCGGCCACCGGGTTGACACGGCTGGCAACACTCAGGATTTCCCGCGCGGCGGCCGACCAGCGGGCGGGCCGGGCCGGGCGCGAGGCGCCGGGGGTGGCGATCCGGCTGTGGTCGGTGGCGCTGCACCGGGGCATTCCGGCCTTCGACCGGCCCGAGATACTGGAGGCGGAGCTGTCGTCCCTGGCGCTGGATTGCGCCGCGTGGGGAGCCCGGCCGGCGGATTTGCCGTTTCAGGACCCGCCGCCGGCCGGCGCACTGGCCGCGGCTGGCGCGCTGCTGGGCGAACTCGGCGCGGTGGACTTGGATGGCCGGATCACCGAGGCGGGCCGGCGAATGGCGGTGCTGGGCTCGCATCCGCGGCTGGCGGCGATGATGCTGGCGGCGCAGACCCCTGGCGAGGCGGCGATGGCGGCCGATCTGGCGGCACTGCTGGAGGAGCGCGACCCGATCCGGGGGCTTGACGCACCCGCCGACATCTCGCTCCGCCTGGCTGCGCTGGAGCATGGCGATGCCGAGGCGGATCGGGGCGCTTTGTCGCGCATCCGCCGCGCCGCCGGGCAGTACCGCCGCCGCATGCGCGTGGCCGGTGCCGTCGCGGCGGAAGGCAACCCCGGCAAGCTGCTGGCCGCCGCCTTTCCCGACCGGATCGCGCAGCTGCGCGGCGAGCCGGGATCCTTTCGATTGTCCGGCGGCGGCGGCGCCCGCTTGCCGCGGGCGGACAAGCTGGCGGCGGCGAAGCTGCTGGTCGTGGCGTCGCTGGAGATGAAGGCTTCGGCGCGCATACGGCTGGCAGCGCCGCTCGACCCCGACGATCTGCCTCCCTCGTTGCAGGCGCGCGTCAGCGAGGCGGTGGAGACCGCCTTCGATCCCGTCTCCGGCGCGGTGCTGGCACGCCGCCGCCGCCGCCTGGGCGCGCTGGTGCTGTCGGACCGCACCGAACGGGCCGAAGCCGCAACCACGGCGCAGGCCCTCGCCGGCGCGATCGCCGCTGATGGATTGCGCAAACTGCCGTGGACCGATGCGGCGCGGCAGTTCCAGGCGCGTGTTGCGCTGATGCGTGGCACCGAGCCCGATGGCGATGGTCAGCGGGACGATTGGCCCGACCTGTCCGATGCCGCGCTGGCGGCGAACATGGACTGGCTGGTGCCGTATCTGAACGGCCTGGCACGGCTGTCCGAACTGGACCGGCTGGACCTGGGGGCGATTCTGCGGGCCAGGCTGAGCTATGCGCAGGCGGCGCGGCTGGATCGGGAGATGCCGACCCACCTGCCGCTGCCGGGCGGGCGGGCCGCGGTGGACTACACCGGGCCGGTGCCTACGGCGGCGGCGCGGGCGCAGGCTTTTTACGGTTTGGCGGAGACGCCGAAGCTCGCCGGCGGGCGGGTCGCGCTGTTGCTGTCGCTGTTGTCGCCGGCGATGCGCCCGATCGCGATCACCGCCGATCTGGCGGGCTTCTGGAGCGGCGGATGGGCGGATGCCCGGCGCGATATGCGCGGACGGTATCCGCGGCATGATTGGCCCGAAAATCCGGCGCGGCCTTAGCTGCGCGCCCTTCGTTCCGGGTAAGTGCGACCGGCCTGGCCGATCGGTTCGATCTGCTTGCCGCGGCGGTTAGCAGGTGCCAATTGATATGTGCAGGCACTTTGAGTGCCATTGGAGTCGCTACCGCATGACGATCCGTTTCCGCCCGCTATGGAACCGCGTTTGGACCCTTTTCCCGGTCCTGCTGCTGTTCGCCGGGATCGCCGGCTGCGCGCCGGTTCCGGCCCAGGCGCGGGTCGGCCTGGAGAGCTTCGCGCCGCTGGTGAAGAAGGTCCTTCCGTCGGTGGTCAACATCGCGGTCACGGAGACGATCAACCGCGGCTCGGCCGTGCAAATGCCCCCGGAACTGCGCGGCACGCCGTTCGAGCGCGAGTTCCGCAACCGCTTCGGCAACCGACGTGAGAAGGTGACGGGCGCGGGGTCCGGCTTTGTGATCGATCCTTCCGGGATCATCGTGACCAACCACCATGTGGTCGGCCACGCCGACCAGATCCTGGTGGTGTTCTCCGACGGAACCCATCTGCCGGCGCGGGTGATCGGGTTCGATGAACTGACCGATATCGCGGTGATCCAGGTGAAGGCTCCGGGCAAGCTGCCGGCGGTCAATTGGGGCGACAGCCGCCGGATGGAGGTGGGCGACTGGATCCTGGCCGCCGGCAATCCGTTCGGCCTCGGCGGTTCGGTGACGGCGGGCATCATCTCGGCGCGGGGGCGCGAGATCGGCGCCGGGCCGTTCGATGACTTCCTGCAACTGGACGCACCGATCAATCCCGGCAATTCCGGCGGCCCGACCTTCAACATGGACGGCGACGTGGTGGGCGTGAACACCGCGATCGTGACGCCGACGGGCGCCTCCGTCGGCATCGGCTTCGCGATCCCGAGCGAGATCGCCAGCCGCATCGTCGCGGAGCTGCTGGAGAAGGGCAGGATCGACCGCGGCTGGCTTGGCGTGTCGGTGCAGGATGTCGCAGCGGCATCCGGCCGGACGGCCGGTGTGGCGATCGCGGCGGTGGAGCGCGCCGGGCCGGCCGCGCGCGCCGGGCTGCGGTCCGGCGATCTGGTGTACGCACTGAATGGCGATCGGGTGGATAGCTCGCGCGGACTGATCCGTGCGGTGGCGGCGGTGACGCCAGGCCAGCTTGTGCATCTTTCCATTGTGCGCCAGGGGCGAGAGATGGAAATTACGGTTACGGTCGGGCGCCGGCCGACGGAACAGGCCGGGTAAGGAGAGGCAGCGTATGCGTATCTTGGTGGTCGAGGACGACAAGGATGTCGCCGGCTTCGTGGTTCGTGGCCTGCGCGAGGCCGGGCATACCGTGGAACATGCGGCGAACGGGCGGGACGGCCTGTTCCTGGCGGCGAGCGAGAGCTTCGACGCGGTGGTGCTGGACCGGATGCTGCCGGGCGGCATCGACGGGCTGCGGATCCTGGAGACGATCCGTGCGCAGAACAACCCCGTGCCGGTGCTGATCCTCTCGGCGCTGGCCGACGTGGATGAGCGGGTGGCGGGGCTGAAGGCCGGGGGCGATGACTACCTGACCAAGCCGTTCGCCTTCGCCGAGCTGCTGGCCCGGGTGGAGGCGCTGGTTCGGCGCGGCAAGGGCGACCAGCCGGTGACCCGGCTGGTGGTGGAGGACCTCGAGCTTGATCTGCTGTCGCGCCAGGTGCGCCGGGCCGGGCAGAAGATCGACATGCAGCCGCGCGAGTTCCGCCTGTTGGAATATCTGATGCGCCATGCCGGCCAGGTGGTGACGCGGACGATGCTGCTGGAGAGCGTCTGGGACTACCATTTCGACCCGCAGACAAATGTCATCGACGTGCACGTCTCCCGCCTGCGTCAGAAGATCGACAAGCCGTTTCCGACAGCGCTGATCCAGACGGTTCGCAACGCCGGATACATGCTGCGGGCCGAGCCGGCTTGAGCGGCTCGGACGGCCGGTTCGGATAGGCGTTGGCCGGATGGGCGAAGCCTGAAGTGGAAAGCGTACCGTCGGTAGGAAGGTGAGAGCCACACTCGTTTTGCGGTCGGCAGGCTTTCGCTTCGCGGCGCTCTATGGCGTTCTGATCGCCGTCAGCGCCGCGGCCTTGGCGCTGTTCCTGTGGTGGCAGACGGCCGGTGCCGTGGACCGGCAGACCGAGACCACGATCAGCCTGGATGTCGCGGATATGAGCGCAAAATGGCGGGTGGGTGGCCTGCCACTGCTGCAGGAAACAATCGATGACCGCGTTGCCCAGAATGCCGACAACGACTCGGTCTATCTGCTGGTCGATCCGCTGTTGAACCGCGTTGCCGGCAATCTGTCGCGCTGGCCGGCCGAAATCGACCGGCACCCGGGATGGTATGAATTGCAGGTGGAGCGGGCAGGTGTGCCGGTGATGACCCGTGTCGTCGCACTGGCCTTGCCCGGTGGCTATCGGATGCTGGTCGGGCGCGACATCAGCGTGCGGGTCAAGGTGCGGGAATTGCTGACCCACGCGCTTGGCCTCGGGATCGGTGTGGTGCTGCTGCTGGCGGTGCTTGGGGCCCTGGTGGTGCGCAAGCTGTTCCGCCGCATGATCGCCAATGTCGCCTCCACCGCCGCCGCGGTCAGCCGGGGCGATCTGACCCGGCGGGTGCAGCTGTCCGGCCGCGGCGACGAGTTCGACCAGCTGTCGGAATCGATCAACGACATGCTCGACCGCATCGCGCGGCTGATGGAGGGGGTGAAGCAGGTCTCCAACGCGATCGCGCATGATCTGCGCACGCCGATCGCCCGCGCCCGGGCCAGGTTGGAGGAGGCCAGCGGACATGCTGCCGGCCCGGCGGAGCTGCGCACCGCGATCGAGCAGGCGACCGCCGATCTGGATGGCATCGTCAGCGTGTTCCAGGCGCTGCTGCGCATTGCCGAGATCGAAGCCGGATCGCGCCGCGCGGCGTTCGCCCCCGTCGACCTCGCGCCGCTGCTGGCGGATATGGCGGAGCTTTACGAAGCGTCGGCGGACGAGAAGGGCCTGACGCTCAAGCTGGAGGCGTCCGCCAGCCTGCCGGTTCATGGCGATGCGACGATGATCCAGCAGGCTGTCGCCAATCTGCTGGACAACGCGCTGAAATTCTCGCCGTCCGGCAGCGTCGTGGTGCTGTCCGGAGCCCGTGTGGCGAACGGGGTGGAGATCGCGGTGATCGATCACGGGCCGGGAATTCCCGAGGCCGAGCGCAGCCGCGCCGCCGATCGCTTCTATCGCGGCGAGCGGGCGCGCAGCACCCCCGGTTCTGGGCTAGGCTTATCGCTGGTGCAGGCCGTGGCGCAGCTGCATGGCGGCATCCTGACGTTGGCCGACGCCCAGCCGGGATTGCGCGCGGTGCTGACCTTGCCGACCAACCCACCCGTGGCCTGAGTTGGGCGCCTGATGTTCGTTGCTTGACGCGCATCGCCTGGCGGACCGCGCCGCACAGGCAGCCGATGTTCAGGCAGCCGGTGCTTGGGAAGCCGGTGCTGGGGAAGCCGGTGCTGGGGAAGCCGGTGGCGGCAGGGGGGCGGATGGCCGCGCCGCTGGGTTGACCATGTGCAGCGTGGCCTGATCCTCGATGATCATCTTCTGGTGCGGGAAGGGGATCTCGATCCCTTCCTCGTCGAACCGCATCTTCATGCGCCGGTTGAACTCGCGCATCACCGCCCACCGGCCGAACGGGCCACAGCGAATGCGGCACCGGATCACCACGGCGCTGTCGGCGAAGCGCTGCAGCCCCATCACTTCCAGATCGTCGCGGATCTCGCTCTGCCAGCGCGGCTCTGTGCGCATCTGTGTCACGATTCCGCGCAGCACCTCGACCACCTCGTCGTAGTCGTCCTTGTAGGCGACCTGCGCCTCGATCACCGCGTGGGCGAAGTCGCGGGTCATGTTGGTGACGGTAGTGACCGCGCTGAACGGGATCACGTGCACCGAGCCATCCTCGGCGCGCAGCCGGATGGTTCGGATGGACAGATATTCGACCACGCCGGTCAGCCCGCCGAGGGTGACCACGTCGCCCACCTGCATGGTGTTTTCCAGCAGCAGGAACAGCCCGGTGATAACATCCTGCACCAGCTTCTGCGAGCCGAAGCCGATGGCGATGCCCAGCACCCCGGCGCCGGCCAGCAGCGGGGCGATGTTGACCCCGATCTCGCTCAGCATGACCAGCCCCACCACGGTCAGAACGGTGATCAGAAGCGCCGTGCGCAGCATCGGCAGCAGGGTCCGCAGCCTGGCCGAGCGGGCGGTCTGCGCTTCACGCTGTAGCTTGGACAAATGCTGCTCGATCCCGGCGTTCGCCGCTTCCCATACCCCGATGGCGAAGACCATGGCGATGGCGATGGCGGTCAGAGCCGAGAGCATACGCTGGGCCAAGAGGTTGCTCGCCAGCCATTCCAGGGTGCCAAGGCCCCAGAACTGCGTCAGCGCAACCAGCGCCGCGATGCTGACGATCGCATGCACCAGGAAGCTCAGTACAGGGTGGTAGGCCCGCATACGGGCGATCAGGTTGGGATGGCGCGCGTTCTGCTCGCCATCCTCGTCGAGATGGCGTTCGAGCAGGCCCAGCAGCAGGCCGCGTACCACGCGCGCCGCCATGATCACCAGGATGGTGACGACGAAGAAGTTCAACAGCCGGCGGAAGCCGTCGGGGACATCGACCGCCCAGACCAGCCAGAGACCAACCAGGTATAATATGGCGAGGATGTGCCAGACCGATGCCAGCCGCTTGCGCCAGCGCACCATCGGACCGTCATGGCCGGGCCGGGCGCGGATCAGCGCGGCCATGCCTTCGCGGTTGCGCAGTACGATGACGATCGCCATCACCAGTAGCATCAGGCCGTCGGTCTTGAGCAGGGCCTCGTGCGTTACCCGGGACATTCCTAGCAGCAGCCCGGCTTCCGCGGCGGCATAGCCGAAGATGCCGACTACGGTCAGCCGGCGGATCCAGCGCACGCCGCTCAGGGCGGTCGCGGTCGACATCGGCAACAGCCGCCAACGCGGCGAATCAGGGGCCAGAAGCGCCCTCGTACCGCACAGGATGACACGGGAGACGGCATAGGCGTCGATCATCGCCAGCAGGATGAGCCGGGTCAGGTAGACCTCGCTGATCGAGGTGCCGACGACCAGGTGAGCCGCCAGCACGAAGCTGACGACCGGCACGAGGGCGAGCACCAGGCGCAGCAGGACGCCCGGCAGCAGGTGTAGACGCGCCAGCAGAATGGATCGAGGCCGCTCCGGCGGCTCGATGGCGCCCAGTTCTGCCCGGGTCTGGCCATCGTTGACGCCCTGGCCGTTCCAGTCTTCGTCCGATATGCCGGTCTCTTGGCTGTCGGCGTCCTCGGCCGTTCTCGAGGCGTCCGCCGCCGTGGTCTCCGCGGGTCGGCCTCGGGGCGCCGGCCGGCGGCCCTTGCCCAGCGCGGCGACCGTGCTGCGCAGCATCCGATAGGTGATCCATTCCGCCGCCAGGCCAGCCGCAAAGGTCACGCCCAGGCGCCAGGCGGTGTCCAGCAGCAGCTTCCGGCCAAGCGGATCGGTGGCCATCATCAGGATCCAGCCGCCCATCGGCGGCACCGAGCGCACGTCCGCCAAGGTTGATTGCAGGCGGTCCGTCATTCTGCCCAGAAGGCCGGACGCGCTGACCAGCAGCTGGGCGCCGAGACTGTTCGGTACCAGCGGGAGCGGGGTTGCCGTCGCCTCGGGCGCTGCCTTTGTGCCCTGTGGCGTGGATGCGGGAGCCGTCGATGCGGGGGCACCGGCAGGCTGACCCGTGGCAGGTTGGCCCGCGGCTGTTGGGCCCGAGATTGGCTGGCCACCCGGCGGCACTGCGTTGGCGGGTTGGGCTATAGCCGGCTGGGCCTTGGCGATCGCTTCCAGCGTGGCGGTGAACTCGGCGCGCTTCTTCGGATCGTTCAGCAGCTCTATCACGCGCTGGGCTTCGGCCGGGTTGAGGCTGGGCGCAGCGATACCCGGCTGCGCGACAGGTGCCACCGAGGGCG
>JBBIQA010000036.1:12452-29162 GCA_037442565.1 Rhodospirillales bacterium | reverse complement strand
CCGATCCGGTCTTGCGGACGCTGGATACCATCGCCTGCCGCGATGCGGTGCTGGCTGAAGATGGAACCCCGGCGGTGTGGCCGAAGGCGGATGTGATTGTCGGGAACCCGCCGTTCTTGGGCGGCAATCGGTTACGCGGAGTACTGGGAGACGCGTATTGCACAGGCTTGTTTGCGGCTTATGACGGCAAGGTTCCGGCCGAGGCGGATTTGGTTTGTTATTGGTTCGAAAAGGCGCGGGAAGCGATTACCGGCGGGCAAACTGCCTTGGCCGGACTTGTTGCAACGCAAAGCATTCGCAACGGTGCGAGCCGGCGCGTCTTGGAACCGCTTGCCAATGCCGGCGTGATTGTCGCCGCCTGGGCGGATGAAGCGTGGACGCTGGATGGTGCTGCGGTCCGTGTGTCCTTGATATGCTGGGGGCGACAGCGAGCCGTCGCGCCAGTGCTGGACAATAGGACGGTGCCAACCATCCACGCCGATCTGACCGCGAGCGCGGCGAACCTTACCATTGCAAGGCGACAGACTGAAAATGCCGGCGTGGCGTTTCAGGGGTCGAAGAAGGTTGGCCCTTTCGAGGTACCGGGAGAAGTCGCACGAAACTGGTTGCAGCTTCCCAGCAACCCCAATGGCCAAGCCAACGCAGCGGTTCTGCGGCCAAGCTGGATCGGCATCGACGTGGCCCGGCGATACCGGGATGTCTGGATTATCGACTTTACGGGCTTGTCGCAGAATGAAGCATCGTTCTTTGCGGCTCCGTACGCTCACGTTCTTGAAAATGTGAAGCCTCTACGGGACGTGAATAACGACAAGCAACGTCGGACACGCTGGTGGCTGTTTGGGCGCTCCGGAAGTGATTTTCGCGAAAGCGTTGCATTATTGGCCCGCTGCATTGTTACACCTGAGGTGTCGAAACACCGCATTTTCGTTTGGTCGCCCCGCCCGGTGCTCCCTGATTGCAAATTGATGGTCATCGCACGCGACGATGATACGAGCTTTGGCATCCTCCATAGTCGCTTCCATGAGGTTTGGGCATTGGCGAGCGGATCGTGGCACGGTGTCGGCAACGACCCGCGCTACACGCCCTCCACCACTTTCGAAACCTTCCCCTTCCCGGACGGCCTCACCCCCAACCTCCCCGCCGCGTCCTACGCCACGGACCCGCGCGCCCAGGCCATCGCCCAGGCGGCGCAAGCGTTGGTGGCGGCGCGCGACCACTGGCTGAACCCGCCCGAACTGGTGGACCGCGTGCCGGAGGTGGTGCCCGGCTTCCCCGACCGCCTGCTGCCGAAAAACCCCGCCGCCGAGGCCGTGCTGCGCAAGCGCACCCTCACCGCCCTCTACAACCAGCGCGGCACCCCGGAAGGCGCCTGGCTGGACGGTCTGCACCGCGCCTTGGACGAAGCCGTCGCCGCCGCCTATGGCTGGCCCGCCTCCCTGCCCGACGACGAAATCCTCAGCCGCCTCCTCGCGCTCAACCTGGCGCGCACCGGCCCGTAGACCGTGAAGCGGCCCTACTCCCCGAAACGCTTCCTATACGTCTTCGTCATCAGCTCATCGAACCGCGCACCCGGCGTGAAATCCGCCATCCCCTCCGGCATTGCCAGCCCCGGAATCTGCCGCTCGCATTCCGATTTCTCGCCCAGCACCTGGGTGATCGGATACAGCGCCGACCAGGCCGGCACGCCGGCGTAATCCTCCTCCTCGTCGGCCACGTGCTTGTCGCGGATCTTGCCGGACGCGGTCTCGATCTCCATGCCCAGCATGGTCGTGGCCTTGAATTCCCCGGCGTTCGGCTGGCGGATCAGCTTGGACCGGTCCGGATAGATGCGGTCGATGAAGTTGTCCATCAGCCGCAGCTTCTCCGCCTCGTCCTCGATCTTGTGCGCATGCCCGAACGCCATCACCGAGCGGTAATTGACCGAGTGGTGAAACCCCGAGCGCGCCATCACCAGCGCGTCCAGATGCGTCACCGTCAGGCAGACCGGAATGCCCGTCGCCTCCGCCCGGATCATCCGGCTGGCCGAGGACCCGTGCCAGTACAGATGGTCCCCCTCCCGCCAGAACGCCGTCGGCGTGCAATAGGGCTGGCCGTCGATCACATAGGCGATGTGGCAGACCAGCGCCGCGTCGAGGATTTCGTACACCGTCTTGCGATCGTAGCGCCCACGCTCATGCACGCGCTTGACCCGGTTGACCGGGGTGATCGGAAACGATTGCGGCTTATCGATCGCGGTATCGGGCATGCGGAAATCCTCCAGAGATGCAGCCTGTCTGCATAATGGAATTGGTCTGCCGGAAAAGCACCAATTACCGCATGTCCATTCATACCAATCATGTGACTGGCCGGGTGACTGGCCGGCCTGGGGGAACGATGCCAGGATGCGGCAAGGCCGCGAACGCCGGCCGCGGCGCGTGCCCATCGCCTTTTCGGGAAGGAAACAGCCAATGGACAACGGTCCCACATTCGCCGGTCCCAGCCTGCGCAACCTGATCGCCGCGGGCCCGCCGGTCTGGGCGCCGCTCGTGCTCAACCCGATGATGGCCCGGCTGGCCGAACGCGCCGGCTTTCCCGCGCTCTATCTCGGCGGCGGCTCCATGGGCTACCTCACCTGCTTCACCGAGGCCAACCTGACGGTCACCGAAATGGCCCGCGCCGCGCTCGACATCCGCGCCGTCTCCTCCCTGCCGCTGATCCTCGACGGTGCCTGCGGCTGGGGCGACCCGATGCACATGCACCGCACCATCCGCCTCGCCGAGGCCGCCGGCTTCTCCGCCATCGAGATCGAGGACCAGCTGCTGCCCAAGCGCGCCCACCACCATATCGGCATCGAGCACATCATCCCCGCCGAACTGATGGTGGCGAAGATCGAGGAATGCGTGCGCGCCCGCCGCTCGTCCGATTTCCTGATCATCGCCCGCACCAACGCCGCCCGCCAGCCGAACGGCCTGGACGAGGCGCTCCGCCGCGGCGAGGCCTTCCGGAAGGCCGGCGCCGATCTGCTGCTGATCCTGCCCGGCAAGCCCGAGCAGGCGCGCACGATCGGTGAGCGGATGGAAGGCCCGCTCATGCTGATGTCCAGCGCCAGCCGCGTCGCCGACACCGGCATGACCGTGCCGGAACTCTCCGCCCTCGGCTACCGCCTGTTCGTCGATGCGCAAACCCCGCTGATGGTGATGCATCACGCCCTGGAGCAATGCTACGCCGCTCTGCGGGCCGGCCAACCCGATCCCCTGATCGGCGGCAACGCCCATGCCGAGCAGAACCGGGTGCACGAAACGATCGGCCTGGAAGCCATGCTGGAAATCGAACGCCGCACGGTCGAGCGCTAGGAGGCCGGCATGGCCGCCGAACCAACCGGAGACCTGCTGGCCGAACTGGCCGAGGACCGCGCCACCGGCGAAATCGCGGTGATCTACGACGAAATCCGCCGCTTCTCCGGCGTGCCCTATGTCTCGTCCCTGCAACGCTACGTCGCCACCCTGCCCGGCGTGCTCGAATGGGCCTGGCATGCCATCCGCCCGGCCATGGCCTCCGGTGTGATCCAGGAAACCGGCTGGCGCCTGGCCCGCGACGTGCAAATCCCGCCGCTGCCGTCCATCTCCGCCGCATCGCTCGCTGGCCTCGGGATCGACGCCGCCGGTCTGGCCGCCATCCGCAACGTGGCGGCGAATTTCCTGCGCGTGGCGCCGGTGAACCTGATGATGGGCAGCTGCCTGCACCGGATCCTGACCGGCGCCCAACCCGCCGGTGCCGGCTTCCCCCAGCAATGGACCCCACCGGCGATGCTCGCCCCCATGCCGGGCAATGTGGACCCCGCCAGACTGCCGCCGGACCAGCTGCGCGTGCTGATGCGTTTCGCCGCCGCAGTGGACGGCAAGCCCTTCATCCCCGCGCTGTATCGCCAGCTCGCCCACTGGCCGGAATTCCTGCGCCTGCTGGCCGACGGGCTCGCCCCGCGTTTCGATGCACCGGAAACCAACGCCGCCCGCACGGCCTTCCGCGAAGCCACCCGCCAGGCCGCCCCCGCCATCGTCGCGCGGCTGCCCGGCCTGCCTCCCGGCCCCGCGCCGGACGCGGAAACCACGCGCCGCATCCTCGCCACCATCGACCACTACGCCGTAACCAGTCCGGAACTGACGATGTTCGGCCAGCTGTTGCTGCAAGCGCTGCCCGAGGGCTAGCCTCGCAGCTTCCGCCCAGGGGAAACGCCATGCAGGACCAACGAGACTTCTACCACGACGGCATGCGCGAGCTGCAGGATCGCTTCGACGGCCGCCGCGTCGCCGATCGCCTGGCGGATCATCGCCGCCGCTACGATTTCTGGGATGCCGACCGCGAGCTGATCGAAACCACCCCGTTCTTCTTCATCGCCACCTCCTACGGCGACTACACCGATTGCAGCCTGCGTTCCGGCATGCCCGGCTTCGTGAAGATCACCGGCCCCGGCACCATCGAATTCCCCGAATACGACGGCAACTCGATGTACCGCACCCTCGGCAACATCAGCCGCAACCCGAATGTCGGCCTGCTGTTCGTCAAGTTCGACGGCGCCACCCCGCGCATCCGCATCAACGGCCGCGCCGAACTGCTGGACAGCCCCGCCGACCTCGCCCGCCACCATGGCGCCAAGATGGTGGTGCGCGTGGTGTGCGAGCTCTATTCGAACTGCCCCCGCTCGGTGCACGACCTCGCCACCGGAACGCTGTCGAACTATTTGCCGCGCCCCGGCCACGAGCCGCCGGCGCCGGAATGGAAAAGCCGCGACTACATAAGCGGCATCCTGCCAAAAAACGACCCGCACGCGGGCCCAGCCAAGACGGAGAAACAGCCAACATGAACCTGACCTCGGGACTGATCGGCGCGGAAACAAAAGGCCCCATCGGCTGGCTGATCTGGGACAACCCGACCAAGCTGAACGCCCTCTCGCCCGGCATGTCCGAGGACGCGCTGACCGTCATCGAGGCCTACGAGGCCGACCCCGGCATCAAGGTCGTGGTGATGCGCGGCGCCGGCACCAAGGCCTTCATCTCCGGCGGCGACATCGCCAGCTTCGACAAGACCCGCGCCAACGCCGAGGTGGCAAAGCGCGCGCGGGAAGCCCCGACCAGGCTGCGCCTGAAGATGCTCAATCTGGAAAAACCGCTGATCGCCATGATCCACGGCTATTGCCTCGGCGGCGGCCTCGGCATGGCGCTGAACGCCGATTTGCGCTTCGCCTCGTCCGATGCGCAGTTCAGCGTCCCCGCCGCCCTGCGCGGCATCGCCTACGCGCCCGAAGGCCTGAAAAGCCTCGTCGACCTGGTAGGCCCCAGCATCGCCAAGGACATCATGTTCTCCGCCCGCCGCCTGAAGGCGGACGAGGCCCTGCGCATCGGCCTGATCAACCGCGTGGTCGAGGCGGACGAACTGGAGGCCGTCACCATCGAATACGCCGAACGCCTCGCCGCCAACGCGCCGCTGTCCATCCGCGCCTCGAAATTCTTCATCAACCAGCTTGGCCTCGAACGCGCCCAGCGCGACGAGCCCCGCATGGACGCGATGCAGCGCGAGGCGGAGAACAGCGAGGATTTCCAGGAAGCCACGCGCTCCTTCCTCGAAAAGCGCAAGCCGGTCTTCCAGGGCCGCTGACGGAAAGGGACGAACACATGATCCTCACCGGACAAACCGCCATCGTCACCGGCTCCGCCGCCGGCATCGGCCAGGCCTGCGCCATCGCCCTGGCCGAGGCCGGTGCGAACGTGGTTTCCGCCGACATCAACGGCCCGGGTGCGGAGGCAACCGCCGCCGGCATCGCCCAGACCCAGCGCCGCAGCCTGGCCGTGCAGGCCGACATGGGCAGCCTCGCGGATATCGACCGGATGGTCGTCAAGGCGCTGGAAGCCTTCGGCCGCATCGACATCCTGGTCAACAACGCCGGCGTCACTCGCCGCGCCGACATCATGGACATCACCGAGGCCGACTGGGACCGTATCCACCGGGTCAATGCCAAGGGCGTTTTCTTCTGCCTGCAACGGGTGGCGCGCGAGATGATCTCGCAACGCAGCGGCCGGATCATCAACATCGCCTCGATCGCCGGCAAGGGCTACCAGGGCACCTCCAACGCCGCCTACGCGGCCAGCAAGGGTGCGGTGATCAGCCTGACGAAAACCGCCGCCCAGCAGCTTGGCGGCTTCAATATCAACGTCAATTCGATCTGCCCCGGGGTCACGCGTACCGCCCTCGGCATGGCCAACCTGGCCGTGCGCGCCAAACAGGAAGGGGTGAGCGAGGACGAAATGGCACGCCGGCAGGTCGAGGCGATTCCGATCCGCCGCGCCAATGATCCGGAAGATATCGCCGCGATGGCGGTGTTCCTGGCTTCCCCCGGCGCGCGCAACATCACCGGGCAGTGCTACAACGTCGATGGCGGGATCGTTACGGATTAGCCTGCCGCCGGAAGGAAGATCCCATGCAAGCGGATTACGTCATCATCGGCGCCGGCTCGGCCGGCTGCGTGCTGGCCAACCGGCTCACCGAGGACCCCGCCAACCGCGTGCTGCTGATCGAGGCCGGCGGGCGCGACTGGAACCCGCTGATCCACATCCCCGCCGGCTACATGAAGCTGCTCGACCACCCGACGCTGACCTGGGGCTTCAAGGCCGAGCCCGACCCCGGCACCGCCGGGCGCGCCATCAACTTCCCGCGCGGGCGCGTGCTGGGCGGCTCCAGCTCGATCAACGGCATGATCTATGTCCGCGGCCAGCCGGAGGATTTCGACCATTGGGGCCAGCTCGGCAATCGCGGCTGGTCTTGGGACGATGTGGAACCGTTCTTCAAAAAATCCGAGAACTGGGAAGGCCAGGCCGACGCCGTGCACGGCAAGGGCGGCCCGCTGTTCACCTCGCGCACCGCCGACCAGCCACTACTCTGCCAGGCGGCGATCGAGGCCGGCCAGCAGATCGGCCTGGAATACCGCGAGGACGTCAACGACCTGCCGCCCGGCGCCGCGGACGGAATCGGCTGGGTGCAGCAGACCCGCGGCGGCCGCCGCCGCGCCAGCGCCGCGCGCAGCTACCTGCGCCCGGCGATGAAGCGCCCCAACCTGGAGGTCATCACCGGCGCGCTGGTGCACCGCATCCTGTTCGACGGCACCCGCGCCATCGGCGTGGAGTTCGCCCGCGAGGGAAGGATCGAGCTCGTCAGCGCGGCAAAGGAAGTCATCCTGTCCGCCGGCGCGATCGGTTCGCCGCACATCCTGCAACTATCCGGCGTCGGCGATCCGGCCCATCTCGGCCGCGTCGGCATTCCGGTGCTGCATGCGCTGCCCGGCGTCGGCAAGAATTTGCAGGACCATTTCCTCGCCCGCATCTCCTGCGAGGTCGCCGGCGCCCCATCGCTGAACCAGAAGTCACGCGGCCTGCCGCTGGTCGGCGAGATGATGCGCTACGTGTTCGCCGGCCGCGGCATCCTGACCTACGCCGCCTCCCTGGTCGCCGCCTCGGTGAAGGTGCTGGAGGAATCCGCCACGCCGGATGTGCAATGCCTGTTCGCCAACGCCAGCTACGCCCCGGGTGCGTCCCGCGAGCTCGACATAAAGCCCGGCATGACCGCCGGCATGTGGCAGATGCGCCCGCAGAGCCGCGGCTATGTGGAAGCCAAATCCAACCGCCCGGAAGACGCCCCGGCGATCAACCCGCGCTACCTGAGTGCGGAAACCGACCGCCGCGCTGTCATCGGCGGCCTCAAATTCATCCGCCGCCTGTTCGCCGCCCCGGCGCTGGCGCGGTATGTCGTCGCCGAAACCGTCCCCGGAAGCGCGACCGTCACTGACGACGACCTGCTCGAATACGCCCGCCAGACCGGCGGCACCGTGTTCCACGCCACCTGCACCTGCAAGATGGGTCCGGACACGATGGCGGTGGTTGATGACCGGCTGCGCGTGCACGGCCTGCAGGGCCTGCGGGTGATCGACGCCTCGGTGATGCCGGCGGTCACCTCCACCAACACCAACGCGCCGACGATCATGATTGCGGAAAAAGGCGCCGCGATGGTGCTGCAGGACGCGCGCGGCGGATAGCTTCGCCTACCCGCCGGCCACTCCCTGCGCCTCCACGTACAGCGCATAGACCGACTGGCTGGCGGTCATGAACAGCCGGTTCCGCTTCAGCCCGCCGAAGCAGAGGTTGGCGCAGCGTTCGGGCAGCAAAATGCGCCCGATCAGCGTGCCGTCCGGCGCGAACACCGCCACCCCGTCCTGCCCCGGCCCGCCGGAAAAGCCGCACCAGACATTGCCCTCGGTGTCGCAACGGATGCCGTCCGCGTAGCCCGGCGTGCCGTCGAAGAACACCCGGCCGTTGCGCACGGTGCGGCCATCCTCGGCCACGTCATAGACATGCGTGGTCTTGCGCCCCGAGGGCGTATCCACGACATACAGCCGGCTTTCATCCGGCGAGAAGCACAGCCCGTTCGGCCGCTCCATGTCGCCCACCGCGATGGTCATCTCCCCGCTCTCGCCGTCGATGCGATAGACCCGGAACGGCAGTTCCTGCGCCGCCTTGTCGCCGAGATAGTTGCCACGGATACCGGCACCGTTGTCGCTGAACCAGATCGAACCGTCCGATTTCACGATCACGTCGTTGGCGCCGGTCAGCCGCGTGCCTTCGTAATGATCGGCCAGCACCGTCACCCGCCCGTCATGCTCGGTGCGGGTCAGCCGGCGGGTGCCGAGCTCTGCGGTGATCAGCCTGCCCTGTCGGTCGCGCGTGTTGCCGTCCGGATAGCCGGCGGGCCGGCGAAACAGCGCCACCGCGCCGGTCTCCTCGTCCCAGCGCATCAGCCGGTCGTTGGGGATGTCGCTGAACACCAGCTGGCGCAGGTCCCCGAACCACACCGGCCCCTCGGTGAAGCGGCAGCCCGTGGCGATCCGCTCGATCGCCGCGTGGCCGAGCACCAGGTGCTGAAAGCGCGGGTCCAGCACGACGATGTCGGGATCGGGGTAGCGGATCGGCGATGGCGTATCCCATCGCCCGGCATGGCCCGGATGGGCCGGTGTGCTGTCGCTTGCCAAGGATTTTCCTCCCGCTTGCCGGCCGCCTCGCGGCCTGTTGCGGCCAGCGTAGTATCGCTTGGCGATACCGGCCAGACCCGCCGTCAGCGCCGGCGCCCGATGATGGCGCCGCGCAGCAGCTGCGAGACCTGGTCGATCGCGGCCACCGTCACCAGCACCATCAGGATGACGAACGCCGCCTGCTGCCATTCCAGCACGCGGATCAGTTCGGACAGCTGCAACCCGATCCCGCCCGCCCCGACAATGCCGATGATCGTCGCGGAGCGGGTGTTGGATTCGAAATAATACAGCACCTGGCTGGCGAAAACCGGCAGAACCTGCGGCACCACGCCGAACCGGATCGCGCTGAAGCGGCTGCCGCCGGCGGCCAGGATGCCCTCCACCGGCTTGTGGCTCGCGGTCTCGATCGCCTCGGACATCAGCTTGCCGAAGGCGCCGAAATCCGAGCACATAATGGCCAGCACGCCGGCGAACGGGCCGAGCCCGACGACGTTGATCCAGATCAGCGCCCAGATCAGCGTGTCGATGCTGCGGATGGTATCCAGCGAGCGCCGCGCCAGCAGGTGCACGATGCGGTTGGCCACCACGTTGCGCGCCGCCAGGAACCCCATCGGCACCGCCAGCAGCGCGGCCATCAGCGTGCCGAGGAAGGCGATCGACAGCGTCTGCCCGATGGCCCCGACATACAGGTAGAACCGGCTCCAGCTTCCCGGCGTCGGCGGCACCATCAGCCCGACGATATCGGTCAGCCGCCAGAAGCCGCCGATCAGGTGCGACAGCGACATGTCGAGCAGGAAGAAGCTGGCGACATACAGCGCCGCGCCGCCGCCGAAGATGGAAAGCGTGCCCAGGCGCGACCGCCAACCCGGGTCCAGCAACGCGCCGTGCCGCAAGGCGATGCGTTCCCGGTCGGCCAGGAAAGCGGCTTTCAGCGGAGACCGGCCGCTCATGCGTGCCGATCCATTGCCAGCAGACGGTGCCGCAGCTTTTCCGAAAGCGTGTCGATGACCATGACGCAGACCACGATCATCACCAGCATTGCGCTGACGTCGGAATAGAAGAATTTGCGGATGGCAATGATCAGTTCCTCGCCGATCCCGCCGGCGCCGACGAAGCCGAGCACGGCGGCGCCGCGCACATTGATCTCGAAGCGCAGCACGGTATAGCTGGCGAAGTTCGACAGCACCTGCGGCACCACGCCGAAGCGCACCTGGGAAATCCAGCCGCCGCCGCTGGCGGCGATACCCTCGACCGGTTTCATGTCGATGTTCTCCACGACCTCGGAGAACAGTTTTCCCAATGCCCCGGTCGTGTGGATGGCAATCGCCAGCACGCCGGGCAGGGCGCCGAGCCCGAAGGCAGCGACGAAGATCAGCGCGAACACGATATCCGGCACCGTCCGGCAGATCTCCAGCAGGCGGCGCACCACGAAGCGCAGCTTCGCGCTGGAAACCAGGTTGCGGCTGCACAGGAAGCCGCCGCAAAAGGCGAACACCGCCCCGGTCAAGGTCCCGGCATAGGCCATCAGCAGCGTGTCGCGCAGCATCAGCGTCCATCGCCGCAGACCCCAGAACCACTCGGCCGGGTCGCTCAGCACGATGGCCCCGCTGTCCAGATGCGCCAGCCGGCCGAAGTAGCTGGTGAAATTGCCGAGCTGGTCCCAGAACAGCGCGGGATCCACCTCGGCGCCGATACAGGCCAGCGCGAACGTCGCCGCCATGACGGCAAGGCCGGTCAGGAATTGCCGGCGCCTGGCGGCAACCGCCGCGCGATAGGCGCGCAGCAGCGGCTCCAGCTGCGCGTCGGGCGGAATGATCACGGTGTGGTCCATGGCGGGCCGCGCGGCTCGCGGGCCCCGAAGCGCCGGGGCCCGCCTGCCAGCCGCGATCAGGCGCTCTTCTTGCGCAGTCCGTCGACGAACTGGATCAGCTTGATCGTGTCGTTATAGGCGGCGTTGTCGATCGGCTGCCAAGGCTGGTTCTTGCCGTCGGAAAGGCGGTCGAACGCGGCCTTGTCGTTCTTCGCCGCGTCCAGGAACGCCGTCCGGATGGCGGCCTTGAGGTCGTCCGGCAGCGAGGTCAGCATCGCGGTCGGCGAATTGATGATCAGGTCCGACTTCAGGATGACGCGGAAATCGTCCTTCTTCAGCACCTTGCCGTCCGTCCCCTTCACCATGCCCTTGGAGAGCATGCGCGTCAGGTTGCTGTCGTCATCGGCGTTCCACCAATTGGCGCAGACATCCACGGTGCCCTGGGCCAGCGAGATCACCGCGTTCTCATGGCTGCCGGTGACCAGCACCTTGTTGAAGAATTTTTCGGCGCTGATGTGATGCTTGTCCAGCGTGTACATCGGCATGTTGTACCCGGAGGTCGAATTCGGATCGACCAGGCCGAGGTTCTTGCCCTTCAGGTCCTCGATCGTCTTGTACGGGCTGTCGGCGCGCACATAGAACACCGAATAATAGCCCTTGGTGCCGTCGCTGTTCACATCGATGATGAACGCATCGGTCTTCACGCCGGTCAGCCGGGCGCGGGAGAACGAGGCCGGACCGTAATAGCCGATCTGGATGTTGCCCGAGCGCTGGCCCTCGATCACCGCCGCGTAGTCGTTGGCGATGCGCAGCGTCACCTTGGTGCCGAGCTGTTTGCTCAGATAGGCGACGAAGGGCTCGAAGCGCTCGGTGACGCCGGAGGCGTTCTCGGCGGGGACTACCGCATAGAACAGCTCGGGATATTTCTCCTTCCAGGATTGGGCGAAGGCCCGGGTGGCGAGCGGGGCGGCGGCGCCGGCCGCAAGGCCGGCGAGCACGGTACGACGATGGATCATCACGATATCCTCTGTTGCTGCCTAAAAGGCGGGGAGTGAAAGGCGGGGAGTGAAAGGAGGGGAGCGAAAGGTGGGCGGCGATCCGCTCAGGCGGTCGCCGCGGTGGAGATGACGCCGGCAGATCCAACATCCGCCTGTGCTGGATACGGTGCGTCGAGCACGTCGTCGGCCTCGATGCCGTACAGCTCGCGCGCCGCCGCGTCGGTCAGCGCGGCCGGAACGTCGTCGAACACCAGCCGGCCGGCGGCCATGCCGACCAGCCGGTCGCAATAGCCGCGGGCCAGGTCCAGCGAGTGCAGGTTGCACAGCACGGTCAGGCCGTAATGGCGGTTGATCCGTTGCAGCGCGTCCATGACGATGCGCGCGTTGCGCGGATCGAGCGAGGCGACCGGCTCGTCGGCCAGGATGATGTCCGGCTCCTGCACCAGCGCCCGGCAGATGGCCACGCGCTGCTGCTGGCCGCCGGAAAGCGTGTCGGCGCGCTGCGGGGCGAGGCCGGCGATGTCCAGCTGGTCCAGCGCCGCCATGGCGATCGCCCGGTCCTCGGCGCTCCACAGTTTCAGGTTGGAACGCCAGCCCGGCGTATGCGCCAGCCGTCCGGTCAGCACATTGGTCAGCACATCCAGCCGCCCGACCAGATGGAACTGCTGAAAGATCATGGCGCAGCGCCGCCGCCAGTCGCGCAGCGCGCGGCCGTTCAGCCGGGACACGTCCTCGCCGTTCCACAGGATGCGGCCCTCGCTGGGCTGCACCAGACGGTTCAGCGACCGCAGCAGGGTCGACTTGCCGGCACCGGAACGACCGATCACGCCAACGAATGTGCCGCGCGGGATGGACAGGGACACACTATTCACAGCACGTGTCTGTCCGAAGACGCACGACATCCCCTCGATAACCAGCATCGAAAGCCCACCTGCAAGCTAAAACGATAAGTCTTATGACAGAGGGCCGATCCGGCCGGGTTGAAGATTTAATGACAATGGGCCGATCGCTCAGGTTGGGCCAATAGACGACAGTTCCATTCGTTTAATACTGTGCGGCATTTGGCGGCGTTCTCCGCAATCCCAGGCGCTGGTTGATTCAGGTCAAGGTTCCCCGCCGGCCCAGGCGGTAGAATTCCACAATTGAGGCCAACCGCACCGACCGATCCGAAGGACGCCCCATGAAGACCGAAGTGCTGCATGCGCTTGGCGAGGCCGGCTCGCTCTCCCCGGCGCAGCTCAATGCCGCGCTGGCGGCCAACGACCGGGTGAAGTTCTATTTCTCCCTGCTGCAGATGGCCCTCAGCCAGGCCGCGCACCCCGAGCGGCCGGCGCCGTCCCTGCGCCGCGAACGGATCGCCTGCGGCCTGAACGACACGACCCTCGACACCGCGGTCGCCGCCGCCCGCCGCGAGGGCGATGCCTGCCGGCTGCCGGGCGCGGAGGCGATCCTGCGCCGGATTGCCGCCGACATGCGGATCATGGCGAAACCCGTTCTGGCCGCGGACGCGGGCGCGGCGGTTTTCGCCGAGCGGCTCGAAGCCTGTCTCGCCTGCCTGCCGGACGGTGCCGGCGATCTGCTGGAACCCGTGGCGATCGACGCCATGACCCGCCCCGGCAGCGTCAGCGCGGACAGCCTGCACCAGCTGGTGATCGACCTGCACAAGCGGCTGAACCTGCTGCAGGCGGAGCTCGCCGAGGAAGTGCTGGACGGCGCCTCGGTCTACGCCGTCACCCCCGCCGACCGGCTGCGCGTCAAGGCGTTCATGGCCGGGCTGAACCGCACCGCCGGGCTGAAATTCAACCATCCCGGGCTGGCCACCACCGCCACCCGCGCCGAAGGCCGGCTGATGATCCAGAACGACATCGGCACCACCGACGCCCATGTCATCGTGATCCATGTCGAGGACCTCGCCGTCACCATCACGCATACCGACGTGCATCTGGAACGGCTGCAGTTCTTCCAGGGCATGCTCGACGCCTTCCCGCTCGCCTGGGAGCCGGTGCGCACGATGCAGACCGACGCCCTGGCCGGCGGCGCGCCGTTCCACCTCGCCTCCGGCCGCTTCGTCGCGGAGGACGAGGCCGGCTGCCTGCGCTTCCTCGAGCATCTCGGCTCGCGCCTGGTGTTCCTGATCGACTGGAACCGCGCCCGCAAGCAGCTGCGCGGCTTCCTGAAGGGACCCCAGCGCATCGAGGTGCTGCGCTGGGCCGCGCAGGCCGAGGTCGGCCATCGCGGCTTCCTGGAGCTCGGCGGCGCCCGCCTGGTCAACCAGGCGATCGAGGCGGCGTCCGCCTCGGGCATTCATTTCGGCGACCGGCTGTCCGATCTGCTGGGCGAGGCGGAGACGGTGGCGTTCTTCCAGTTCGTGCTGCGCACCGCCAGCGAGGGGATGCGCGCGCGCCAGTCCCACTCCCTGATCCGCGATCGCGTCCGCGCCCAGCTGCAGCAGTATTTCAGCAGCCTGCAGACCCAGCTGCTGCGCCTTGCCGCCGATCACGCCGCCCTCGTCTTCGACCTCGCCTCCCTGGCGCGCGACGGCCTCGCCGGCAGCGGCGAGGCGGCGGAGCGGCGCGCCCGCCGCGGCAAGCGCCTGGAGCACGACGCCGACCTGCTGGTCATCGAGGTGCGCGAGATGGTCCGCCGCCGCCCCGATCACGCCGTGTTCCGCCAGGTGCTGGAAGTCGCCGACGACGCCGCCGACGGGCTGGAGGACGCCGTGTTCCTGCTCGGCATGCTGGCCCCGGCGGAGCCGGTGAAGGCGAAAGAGGCGGAGCCGGTGAAGGCGAAAGAGGCGGAGCCATCGAAGGCGAAGGCGGACGCCATCGCCGCCCAGCTTCAGGCGCTGGGCGACACGTTGGTGGAGGCGGCGCAGGACTGGGTGCGCGCGGTCGGCCATGCCGGCCATATCGAGGATCCCGGCGGCCAGGAGGACGCGGAAGGCTTCCTCACCGCCGTCGATGCGATCGGCGTGTCCGAGCAGCGCGCCGACGAGCTGGAACGGGCGCTGACCGTCGCCCTGGTGAACGACGCCCGCGACTTCCGCCAGCTGCACGTCGCCGCCGCCATCGGCGTCGCCCTGGAAGCGGCCTCCGACGCCCTGAAGCTGGCCAGCCTGGTGCTGCGCGACCACGTTCTCGGCGAGGTGCTCGGTGGCTGACCTGACCCCCGAACCCGCGATCCACGAAATCCACGCCGCCGCATCCCTGCCGCCGGGCGGCAAGGAAGTGGTGGGCAACAAGGCCTGGAACCTGATGCGCATGGCCAAGGCGGGGCTGCCGGTGCCGCCCGGGTTCGTGCTGCCGACCGAATGGTGCCGCCTGCAACGCTCCGGCCGGCTGGACCCGGACGCGCTGCGGCGCACCCTGGACATCGGCATCACGCGTCTGGAAGCGGCCAACGGCCTGGGCTTCGGCGCACCGCGCCGGCCGCTGCTGGTATCCGTGCGCTCGGGCGCCGCGGCCTCGATGCCGGGCATGATGGAAACGGTTCTGGATATCGGCCTGAACCCGCAGGCGATCGACGGCCTGACGCTGCACACCGGCAATCCCCGGCTTGGCTGGGACAGCTATCGCCGCCTGCTGGCCGGCTACGCGGAGGTGGTCGCCGGCCTGCCCGTGGCGCCGTTCGACACGCTGGAGACCGCCGCCCTCGCCGCCGGCGACGCCGCCGGCGTGGGCGAGCTGGACCATGCCTCGCTGCGCGCCCTGGTACGTTCCATGCTGGCGCGCTATCGCGAACTCGCCGGCGCGGCGTTTCCGGAAGACCCGCGCGAACAGCTGACCCAGGCCGTGCTGGCGGTGCTGCGATCCTGGGACGCGCCGAAGGCCGCCGCCTACCGCCGCCTGAACGGCATCGACGACGCCGCCGGCACGGCGGTGACCATCCAGACCATGGTCTATGGCAACGCCGACGGCCTGTCGGGCTCGGGCGTCGGTTTCACCCGCAATCCGGCAACCGGCGCGCACGAGTTCTATTTCGACTTCCAGTTCGCCGGCCAGGGCGAGGACGTGGTCGCCGGCCGCCAGGCAATCGGTGACGCCGGCCGCCTGGCCCGCGTTCTGCCGCAGGTCTGGACGGAGCTCCGGGAAGCCTGCGCCCGCCTGGAAGCCTTGTTCGGCGATGCCCAGGATTTCGAGTTCACCGTGCAGTCGCGCCGGCTGTTCCTGCTGCAGACGCGCCACGCCAAGCGCACCGACTGGGCGGCTTTGCGCATCGCCGTCGACCTGGTGGCGGAAGGCATCCTTACGCGCGAGGCGGCGCTGGCCTCGCTGCAGGGCGTGGCGCTGGAAAAGATCGTGCGCGCCCGCTTCCAGATGCCGCTGCCGGCGCCGCTGGCGCGTGCCGTGGTGGCCGGCTTCGGCGTCGCCAGCGGCGTCATCGCGCTCGACAGCGACACCGCCGCGCGGATGGCCGAGGGCGACGAGCCGGTCATCCTGGTCCGCCGCGACATCGCCACCAGCGACATCGACGGCCTCGCCCGCGCCGCCGGCGTGCTGACGGCGCTGGGCGGACGCACCTCGCACGGCGCGGTCGTGGCCCGCCAGCTTGGCAAGGTCTGCCTGGTCTCCTGCCCGGGCCTGGCCATCGACCTCGAACGCCGGACCTGCCGGATCGGCGGGCAGGAACTGCGCGAAGGCGAGCCGCTGTCGCTCGACGGCAACGACGGCGCCGTCTATCGCGGCGCGTTCGCGGTGGTGACGGACCGGCCGGAGAGCGAGCTCGCCGTCGTGTCCGCCTGGCGCGAGGCGGCGGCCCACGACAAGAAAACCGCCGGCGGCCAGGAAGTGTCATTGAACTGACCCGATTCCGTCATGAAACCTGATGGAGTCCCGCTGTATCTGCCCTCGCCG
>JBBIQA010000036.1:0-12352 GCA_037442565.1 Rhodospirillales bacterium | reverse complement strand
CCCTCGCCGAATGGCGGGACAAATGACGGGAACGGCGGTACTGACGCAGGCGGCCACGATCTATGGCGAGGGGACCGCACGCCGTCCGGCCCGGCGCCGTCCCTGGCTGGCCGCCCTGTGGCTGCTGCTGCCGTCGGCGCTGTTCCTGGCCCTGTTCGTCTATTGGCCGGTGCTGCTCGTGCTGGCCTCGTCCTTCCGCATCAGCGGGTTCGGCCAGGTGGCATCCTGGGGCACCGGTAACTACCGGCGCCTGTTCGCGGATGCCCATTTTCTGCATGCGGCGGCCAACAACCTGATCTATGCCCTCGGCACGGTGCTGCCGAGCCTCTGCCTGGCGCTGCTGTTCGCGCTCGGCCTGCAAGGCAGCGGCCGCTTCATCGCGCTGCTCCGAACCGCCCTCGTGCTGCCGATGTTCCTTCCCCTGGTGGCGGCGGCCTCGCTGTTCGCGTTCCTGTTCCTGCCCGGTGCCGGGCTGATCGACCACTATCTGGGCTGGGCCGGTCTGGCGGCCACCAACTGGCTGGGCGACCCCGACCTCGCCCTCGGGTCCATCATCGCCATCACGATCTGGAAGAACACCGGCTACTACATGCTGTTCTTTCTCGCCGGCCTTGCCGGTGTGCCGCAGGAACTCCTGGAAGCCGCCAGGCTGGACGGCGCCGGCGCCTTGCGCCGCTTCCTCCACGTCACTTTCCCGATGCTCGGCCCAACCATCGGCTTCGTCGCGGTCATCGCCATGCTGAACGTGCTGACGCAGGTCGATCACATCGTGGTGCTGACCCAGGGCGGCCCGTCGGACGCGACCAATGTCCTGCTGTACTACATCTACCAGCAGGCGCAGCAGAACAACGATCTGGGCCTGGCGGCCGCGGCCACCGTCGTCAGCGTCGCGGTCCTGCTGGCGTTGTCGTCCCTGTCTCTGCGCACCATCGAGCGCGAACTGCACCATGAATCGTAAGCCGCATCTGGCCGTGCTGCTCGCGATCAGCGCGGCGGCGCTCATATGGGTGGTGCCGTTCGCCTGGATGGCGATCGCCAGCCTGCGGCCCAATTCCGCCGCCAACGCCGACATCGCCTCCCTGGTTCCGTCGCTGCCGCTCGGCGCCGACAACTTCCAGGACGCCTGGCGCTCCGGCCAGTTCCCGACCTGGTTCGCCAACACGATCCTGTTCTGCGCCGGCACCCTGGCGGTGCAATGCATCACCATCACCACTGCCGGCTACGCCTTCGCCCGGCTGCGCTTTCGCGGCCGCGAGACGATCTTCTATCTGTTCCTGTTGCAACTGATGCTGGTGCCGCCGGTGCTGATCGTCCCCAACATGGCGACGCTGATCCGCCTCGGCCTGTACGACACGCTCCTGGGTGTCATGGCGCCCTATTTCGCCTCCGCGTTCGGCGTCTTCCTGATGCGCCAGACCTTCCGCAGCCTGCCGCGCGACTACGAGGAAGCGGCGATGCTCGACGGCGCGCGGGTGCCGCAGCTGATCTGGCACGTGCTGCTGCCGCTGGCGCGCCCGTCGCTCGCCGCCTTCGCCATCGTCTCCGTCACCACCCATTGGAACGAGTTCCTCTGGCCCCTGGTGGCTACCGCATCGCCGGGCAACCGGGTGCTGACGGTTGGCCTCGCCAGCTTCACCTCGGGTGCGGAGGCCGGCTCCGAATGGGGCGTGGTCGCGGCCGGCACGCTGTTCGTCGCCGCCCCCCTGCTGCTGGGCTTCCTGATCTGCCAGCGGCATTTCGTCTCCAGCTTTGTCTTCTCCGGAATCAAGTAAGGAAATCCACGATGCGATTGCTGAATTGGACCGCCCTGGCGCTCGGCCTGTGCATGGGTACCGCACAGGCGGCCACCGATATCGACCTGTTCTTTCCGGTGCCCGTCCAGGGCAAGCTGGCCGTGGAAATGCAAAGCCTGATCGAGCGCTTCAACAAGGAGCATGCCGGCATAGCCGTCACCGCGGTCTATACCGGCAGCTACGACGACACCAACCTGAAGACCCATGCCGCGATCGCCGCGGGCCGCCCGCCGGCGGCCGTGATCATGAGCGCGAACTTCGTGCGCGAATACGTCATCCAGGACCAGATCGTTCCGTTCGATACCCTAATCCGGCAGGACGGCCAGACCGCGTCCGGCTTCATGGACCAGTTCTGGCCGGCGCTGCGCACCAACGCGATGGAAAACGGGCATGTCTACGGCGTGCCGTTCCAGAACTCCACGCCGCTGCTGTACTACAGCGACACCGCCTTCCGCGACGCCGGCCTCGACCCGAACCACCCGCCGGCCACGTGGGCCGAATGGGCGGATGCGGCCCGGAAACTGACCAAGCACGACGGCAGCCAGACCACGCGCTGGGGCGTCATGATGCCGGGCACGTATGACTACCTGGGCTGGATCACTTCCGGCCTCGCCATGTCCAACGGCGGGCAGTTCTACAACCCGGAATACGGCGGCGAGGTCTATTACAACACGCCGACCACGATCGGAGCGGTGCAGTTCCTCGATGACCTGGTGCACAAGGATCACGTGATGCCCGAGGGCGTGACGGACGCCAACGCCGTCACCACGGCCTTCTTCCAGGGCCGCACCGGCATGATGGTGCTGTCCACCGGCTCGCTCAGCTTCGTGCGCGAGAACATGAAGCAGCCCTACCACACGGCCTTCCTGCCGCGGAACCTGGTCAACGCGGTGCCGATCGGCGGTGCCAGCCTGATCGTGCCGAAGGGCAATTCGCCGGAACGCACGGCCGCCGCCTGGGTGCTGATCAAATGGCTCACCAGCCCGGAGATCGCCGGCCACTGGAGCCGTTTCACCGGATACTTCGCCCCCCGCATCGCCGCCTACGACCTGCCGGAAATGAAGTCCTACATGCAGGAACATCCGGACGCGAAGGTGGCGATCGATCAACTGGCCTATGCCCGCGGCTGGTTCGCCACCTACAATACGGTCGGCGTCCGCAAGGCGCTGGAAGACGGCGTGCAGGCGGTGCTGTCCGGCAAGGCCAAACCGCGCGAGGCGATGGAAACCGCGCAGCGCAACGCCGATCAGCTGATGAAGCCCTATGTCGAGCAGACCGCGCTCAAGCCTATCCCGTAACGGAGACGCGCCATGATCATCTGCCAGTTGACCGATCTGCACATCCGCCCGCCCGGCAAGCTTTCCAACGTCGTCGTCGACACCAACGGCCTGGCCGCGCAGGCGTTCCAGGCAGTGGCGGCGATGACGCCCCGGCCAGACATCGTCGTCATCACCGGCGACCTCACCGAATGCGGCCTCGCCGAGGAGTATGCCCACCTGCGCAAGATGCTGCGCGTGCTGCCGATGCCGGTCTTCGTCATCCCCGGCAACCACGACCGGCGGGAAAATCTCCAGGCCGGTCTCGCCGATCTGCCCCATGTGGCCGCCGGCGGCGCGTTCGTGCACTACGCCGTGGACGGCTATCCCGTCCGCCTCGTCATGCTCGACACGCTGGTGCCGGGCCATGGCCACGGCGAGCTGTGCCCCGAACGCCTGGCCTTCCTGGAAGCGGCCCTGGCGGCGGAGCCGCAGAAGCCCACGATCGTCGCCATGCATCATCCGCCGTTCCTCTGCGGCATCGAGCACATGGACCGCATCAACCTGCGCAACGCGGCCGAGTTCACCGCCATCATCGCCCGCAACCGGCAGGTCGCGCGCGTCATCTGCGGCCATCACCATCGCCCGATCAACGCGCCGGTCGCGCATGCCATCGCCTCGATCGCTCCCTCGGTGGCGCACCAGGTCGAACTCGCGCTGACGCCGGGCGCGCCGAGCAATTTCATCCTGGAGCCGCCCGGCTACCAGCTGCATTGCTGGAACGGCGGGCAGCTGGTCAGCCACACCGGGGTGTTCGGCCGCTACGATGGCCCGTTCCCCTTCATCACCGACCCGGACTACCCCGGCAAAGCGGCCTGACCGGGGCCGGCCTCCCGCGCGGGGTCCGCCTGGACTGAAACCACCTGGGGTTGCATAATGGCGCCGTGACCGTGCCAACAGATGGCATCGGACCGGGAAACGCCATGCGCCGTCTGCTCCGGTTACTGTCCGTCGCCCTGCCGATCCTGACCGGCGGCTGCGTCGAGCCCGACGTGATGCCGCCGCTGGAGCGGCCGGCCCCGGAACTCGCGGAGATGCATACGCAAAGGCGGATGGCCTTCGAGGCGCATCAGGCCGAGTTCGCGCGGCTGCAATCGGTCAGCGACCGGCTGCGCATGGGCGCGGCGCCGCTCTGCCGCGATCCGGTGCCGCGATACGGCTGGAGCGTCGCCAACGCATTTTCGTTCAAACCCGAGATCCGCGAGCTCGCCAACGCCGAGTATGGCCTTGGCGACACGCTCATGGTCCTGCGCGTGACGCAAGGCGGCCCGGCCGGGCGGGCCGGCATCCGGGCCGGCGACAGCATTGTCGCGGCGGACGGCGATCCGCTCGCCGGTCCCGGGGCGGAGCGGCAATTCGCCGCGCTGTCGGACCAGGCAGGGCACGCCGGCACACCGCTGCGCCTCGACCTGCGGCGCTCCGGCCGCGTGATCCATGCCGAGGCAACCGCCAGGCCGGCCTGCGACATGCCGGCCTATCTGACCGCCGGCGAGCGCATCAACGCCGGGACCGACGGCAGGCGGGTCTTCGTCAGCCAGGGCATGCTGCGCTTCGCCCGAGACGACGACGAACTGGCGCTCGTGGTCGCGCATGAGATGAGCCACGACATCCGGCGGCACGCCGCGATCCGCGGCCACGGCCGCGCATCGGCCCCGGATGTGCTGTCGGCCATCGGCCTGGCCTATGGCCGTGCCGCGGCTGGTGGGAAAGCGTCGGGCAGAGGCCCGGAACTCGAGTTCGAGGCCGACTATGTCAGCCTGTATCTGCTGGCGCTGTCAGGCTTCGACATCACCCACGCGCCGGATTTCTGGCGGCACGTGGCGACCCTGCGTCCCGGCGATATCGCGGAAGGCTACACCCATCCGTCCACGGCGCAGCGGTTCCTCGCGATGGACGCGGCGGTCGCCGAAATTCGGCGCAAGCAGGCCCAGGGCGAGATCCTGCTTCCGTCGGCCGACTGAACCGGCGGCAGTCAGAACGTGACGCCGGTACGAAAGCCGAACACCGCCTCGTTCTGGATGCGCTGGGCGGGGTTGCTGGGGTTCGGGATGCCGCCGCCAGGGTTGAAGATGTACTGGAAGTCGGGCTGCACCAGCAGCCAGGGCGTGACCTGGATCAGATAGGTCACTTCCAGGAAGGTTTCGCTGCCCCGCACCGGAACCGGATACGGCGAGGCGGCGTAGAAACTCATGTCGCGGCTGAGATCGCTCGCGAAGCCGCTGACCTTGGCCAGGCCGAAGCCGACCCCGAGGATGTCGTCGTCGCGGTCCGGCAGCGGCGCATGCAGATTGACGCCGGCATTGACGCTGAAGCTGATCAGATTGTGGTCATCCGGCGCGCCCATCGCGCGGGCGAACACGCTGACCGAACGGGCGCCCTGCGGATCCGGCCGCCAGACCGTCTGATCGGCCAGGCCGTAGATACTGGCATTGTGCTGGTCCATCCGCGGCATGCCGTTGCTGGCCGGGTTGGCCAGGGACAGGCCCATCGTGTCGTAGCGTTCATTCGGAAAGGCGCCGGTGTCGAACCAGGCGCCGATCTTGTAGACCCCCGGCAGGCCGCCCGGCCCGCCGGCGCCGTCCTTGGCCGGCTGATTGATGGCGTACTGCGCCTCGGCGATGAACAGCGCGCCGGTGCGCAGGTTGAAATTGCCGCCCCAGCGGGTGGAACCGAGCAGCTGGCTGTCGTTGTTGAACGATCCGCCAGGCGGATTGTCCTGGAACACGCCGGCCAGCAGCGTCAAAGCCTCGCTGGGCCGCGCGCGAAACCGCAGGCCGAGCGAGGACAGCGGATAGCTGGGACCGCCGGCATACAGATCGGCCGCCGGCAGGATCGGCCAGCCCATCATGGCGTTGATGTAGAACCCGGACTCCTTGCTGACCAGGAACTCCTGGTCGATGCTCTGCTGACCGAGCTTCACGTCGACGGCGCCGTCGCCAAAGGCCTGCTGGTACCAGATTTCCCATAGCCGGGTGGTCGGGCTCGCGGCGATCGAACTCACCGTCTGCAAATTGGCGAGGTAGTACTGGCTCAGGCTGCGGCCGCGGATCTGCAGGCCGCTCAGGTTGATCGTTCCGCCGTCCCAGCCGAATGCCTTCTGCGTGTCCATCTGTAGCGTGAGCGTGGTCAGCGCGTTGTAGGTCGCGCCATGGTTGAAGCCGCCGGACGCATTGCCCAGCACGTCGCTGACATCGGTCAGTGTCAGCGTCACGCCGTGGTCGCCGAGCCACGTGCGCACCCCGCCCATGTCGCCGAGCAGTGTGTCGCGCCCAAGGATGTCCGCGAAGGCGCCGGCCGCCGACGCGTCGCCTGGTGCGCCACCCGCCCGATCCGGTGGCGTGATCCCCTGGGCCATGGCCTTGCCGGCCCCGATCCCGCAGCAGACGGCAGCGGCCAGCAGGATGTGTCGCCAGTCCGGCGCCGGGCGCTCCAGTACTTGGCAGGTCACGCGCTGGCCTAAGTCCGTATCTTCTGCGCCCAACCCCACTCGCCCTGCTCGACGAAATTTCCATAGGACGGATGTGGCAAAACCAGTTGCTCCCAAACCGCGCGAATCTGCGGAGTGCTTCACTGTTCCTCCGTCATCTGTTTGACGAAATCGGTATCCTTGAGTGACGCGCTGGTGGAATAGGACCAGTTAAGGTCATCGAACAGAATCCAACCGCCGACCTTGAGGATGCGATCGATCAGGAAAAACGCGAATCCATCCGTGTCCCAGCTATGCGCGCCGTCAAGGAAAACAAAATCGAACGGCTCCTGCGCGTAGCGGCCAAGATTGCGTTTCAAGTGCCAGGTATAGGAAATCGGATCGAAATGAAGTTCAACGATCGCCTCAAGTCCAGCCTCCCTGACCAGGCTGGGAGCGTCGGGGCGACGGTTGCGGGCCGGCAGATAGTCGACTGCTATGACCTTGCCTCGCCCAAGTGCTGCGATCGCACCGGCCAGCCAGACCGTTCCGACACCGTGGGCAAAACCAAGTTCCAGGACGCGGCTCGCCTGGTTCCTTAGAACATGATCATACAGCAGGCGGCCGCCTTCGTGGGACGTGGACGGCGTATCCCGAACGATTGCCCGGATGGCTTCGGGGGTCATTTCCGACGCCTGCGCATGCACAAGCAAACTGCCATAGGCCGGTGTCCCCCTGGTGAACAGCCAACACGGCCGCCTCGAAGGCAGCATAGCCATCGAACCGGGCGCTCAACAACCGCGACAATATGGCTCTCGCACGGCCCGCGCCAGGACTGGCCTACTGCCAGCCGGCCGCTGTCACGATCACTTCACGATCAGCCGGCTCTTGGACGCATCCTCATGATATTCGTCATGGAACTCATAGGTTCCGGCCTTCAGCGGACCGATCAGGATGGTCGTCTCGCTACCCGCGGGCATCACCTTCTCGGCCTTGAAGTCGTCGCTCTCGAACTCGGCGGGCGTCGCGTCGAGATTCTTCACGACGAACCGTACCCGCGTGTCGGCCGGGATGGTCACTTCGGAGGGCGTGAAGTGATGATCCTTCAGGGTGAGGGAAAACACCGCATCGGCCGCCCGGGCCGGGGGGCCGGCCAGAAAGCCGGCGGTGACGAGAAGGACGGCGGCCAGACGAAGGCGCATGCAAGGCTCCCGGTGCAGAGCGGGAACGCGTCTCGTCGCCCCGCTGGTTCAATAAATGCGAGTCATTCGCATTATCTTTCCGTAGCTACCCGGACCAGGCGGCAGCGTCAAGAACGCTCCCGTCCCGCTCAACCCGGCGTCGGGAACTGGAAGACGTGGCTCGGTTCCTCGGTGAACTCGCGCATGCCGCGCAGCCGGGCCGTCATCGCCTCCACATAGGGCGCGGTGGCGCAAAGCTGCTCGAAATGCCGCTCGTTCAGCGTCAGCCCCGCGCGCCGGCACAGCGCGGCGATCTCGTCGCGGCGGGCCTGACCGATCTCGGCGCGCGCCGGCTCCGGCACCGGCGGCAGGGCGGTGGAGAAGCCGGCATCCGGATCGAGCGCCGGGCGGGTCGCGCGCCAGGGCGTCGCCTGCTCATAGGCCTGCGCCACGCGCAGCACCGTCGCATCGTCGAACGGCCGCCCGACGATCTGCATCGACAGCGGCAGCCCGCCCGGCGTGAAGCCGATGCACTGCGCCAGCGCCGGCCCGCCGGTCACGTTGAACGGCGTGGTCAGGGACGCTCCGTTGCGCCAGAAATCGATCGCCCGCGGCGCGCTCAGCAAGGGCGCCGGGCCGGGCGCGGCGGTGACCAGCACGTCGTATTTCGCATACAGTGGCGCCATCTCCGCGATCATCCGGCGCCGCTCGCGGGAGGACTGCATGTAGTCCGCGCCGGTCATGAACAGCGCGCCGAGCGACCGGCCGAGAAAATCCTCGCCGAAATCCGCCAGCCGGGTGCGCAGCACCGGCTCGTGCACCGCATAGACCTCGCTCTCGGCGCCGACCAGTTTCACATCGTAGTAATCCCGCGCGGGCCGGATCTCGGCGTCCTCCAGCACGGCGCCCAGGCCGCGCAGCACGTCCAGCGCCGCGTCCATCGCCGCGATGACGGGGGCGGAGACCTTCACATCCTCGGCATAGAGCTTGCGCAGCACGCCGACGCGCAGCCCCTTGATCCCCGTATGCAAACCTGCCCGATAGTCGGGCACCGCGTGGCGGGCGCTGGCGGGATCGGCCGGGTCATGCCCGGCGATGGCCTGCAGCAAGATGGCGCAATCCTCCACCGTCCAGGTCATCGGCCCGGCATGATCGTAGGTGAAGGAGTTGGTCATCACGCCGTTGCAACTGACGAGGCCATAGGTCGGCTTCAGCCCCACCAGGCCACACAGGGCGGCCGGGTTGCGGATCGAACCGCCGGTGTCCGAGCCGAGCGCCGCCATCATCAATCCGGCCGCCACCCCGGCGCCGGAACCGCTGGACGAGCCCCCGGTGAAATGCTCCCGGTTCCACGGGTTGCGCGCCGGCGGCCAGGGCAGATCGAAAGAAGGGCCGCCATGGGCGAATTCATGCGTGGACAGCTTGCCCAGCAGCACCGCGCCCGCCGCGTGCAGTTTCGTCACCGCCGTGGCGTTGAAATCGGGAACATAATCCGCCCGCGTGCGGGAATGTCCGGTCGTTCGGATGCCGGCCGTGCAGTAGATGTCCTTCAGGGCGTAGGGGATTCCGTGCATCGCTCCCCGGTAGTTCCCTGCCAGGATCTCCGCCTCCGCCACGCGCGCCTGATCCAGCGCGAGTTCGGCGGTGACCAGCAGATAGGCGTTGAGCTGCGGATCGATCGCCTCGATCCGCCGCAGGAAGGCCCGGGTCAGTTCGACCGGCGACAGCTGCCGGGTCTCGATCAACCGGGCGGCCTCGGTGACGGAGAGAAAATGCAGGTCGGTGGCGCGGCTGGGGGCGTCGTCGGGCATGGACCGGTCCTTTGCTGGTGGGCGATCGTGCAGAAAGCCTGACTCTCAGACCAAGAAGCGTGCCATCGCGTTTGCCAAGCGGGAAGGGCCGCGGCGGTGACAGGCGTGGAATAGGCGCCGGTAAGTTGGGCAGGCGCGCAATTCCGGGCAGGCATCTTTGATATATGACCTAAAACGCGCCATATAGCTCCTTAGCATTATTTTATGCATAAAATATGACCATTTATTGCCCGTGTGGGCTTATAATAGGCATTTTTGCCAAGCGCTCATTGCTCGGACGCTTATATCGCCTGCCTCCCAGACTGGCATCCTTTTTGCTGCACTGCACACAAGACGACGCTTCGTCGCACATGCCGCAGCAAGGAGTGGATTATGCCGAAGACGGGTAAATCACGTGGTCCGATTTCGTCATCGAGGGGTATAGCGCGCCGTGCCGTCCTCAGGGGCGCCGCCGCGGCTGGCGGCCTCGCCGCCGGTTCCGGCGCGCTCACCGGATTTCCGACCATATGGGCGCAGAACATCAAGGATATCGTGCTGCACCACGCCGGCCCGCCGGTAACCGCCATCCCGCAGATCGCCGAGCAGGCCAACAAGGACCTGGGCTTCAAGGTGCAGATGCAGGCCTCGGAAAACGCCGACCTGCTGAACCGCTTCCTGTCGCAGTCCAGCTCCATCGACTGCGCCGATGTCAGCCTGGTCTACATGCGCTACCTGATCGGCCGAAACGTGCTGCAGGGGATCCCGCTCAGCAAGTTCAAATACTGGGACAAGACCCTGCCCCTGTTCACCAAGGGCGAATACACCGACGGCCGCAAGGCGCCCCAGCAGGGCATCACGCCCACCATGATCCTGTACGCCACCGACGCGACCGGGCAGAAGGTCACCACCGGCGCCCCGACCGATTTCGTCACCGCCATCCCCACCGTCACCAACGGCGACACCCTCGGCATCCGCCCGGACCTGACGGGCAGGAAGGTGACCAGCTGGGCCGACCTGCTGAGCCCGGACTTCAAGGGCCGCGCCGCCCTGCAGGACAACCCGACGATCGGCATCATCGATGTCGCGATGGCGATGGAGGCGTCCGGGCGCATCCAATATGCCAACAAGGGCAACATGACCAAGCCGGAGATCGACAAGACCATCCAGACCATGATGGATCTGAAGAAGGCCGGGCAGTTCCGTTCGTTCTGGTCCTCCTTCGACCAGTCGGTGAACCTGATGGCCTCCGGCGAGGTGGTCATCCAGTCGATGTGGTCGCCCGCCGTCGCCGCGGTGCGCTCGCGCGGCATCGCCTGCGCCTTCCAGCCACTGAAGGAAGGCTATCGTGGCTGGGGCTACACGCTCGGCGTCATGAAACATGTCGATGGCCTGAAGCTCGACTGCTTCCACGAATACATGAACTGGTACACGGCGGGCTTCCCGGGCGCCTTCATCGCGCGGCAGGGCTATTATTCCGCCCAGCCGGAAAACGCCCGCAAGTTCCTCACCCCGGCCGAGTGGGATTACTGGTTCGACGGCAAGCCCGCCGCCACCGACATCCTCAGCCCGTACGGCAAGCTGATGGAAAAGGCCGGCAATGTCCGCGACGGCGGCTCCATGAACGAGCGCCTCGGCAACATCGCCGTGTGGAACTCGGTGATGGACGAAGACCGCTACGTCACCCGCCGGTGGAACGAGTTCATCACGTCGTGATCTTGCGGCGGATGCAGGGCTGATCCTCGCGGTTCGGACGATTTTCAGGGAGTTTCGATCATGCAACTCGGTGTCTTCATTCCCATCGGCAACAATGGCTGGCTGATTTCCACCACCTCGCCGCAATACCAGCCGAGTTTCGACCTGAACCGCACGATCGTCGAAAAGGCCGAGGCCTTCGGCTTCGATTTCGCCCTGTCGATGATCAAGCTGCACGGCTTTGGCGGACCATCGCGATTCTGGGACTATAACCTGGAATCCTTCACCCTGATGGCCGGCCTCGCCGCCGTCACCACGCGCATCCAGCTCTTCGCCACCTGCGCCGTCCTGACCATGCCGCCGCCGATCACGGCGCGCATGGCGGCGACCATCGACAGCATTTCGCATGGCCGTTTCGGGGTGAACATCATTTCCGGCTGGCAGCGGCGGGAATACACCCAGATGGGGATCTGGCCAGGCGCCGACCATTACCGCCGCCGCTACGATTACTGCGCCGAATATGTGACCGTCCTGCGCGACCTGTGGGAGACCGGGAAATCCGACTTCAAGGGCGATTTTTTCCAGATGGACGATTGCCAATGCCTGCCGATGCCGACAGCGAAGATCCCCATCATCTGTGCCGCCCAAAGCGACGCCGGTACCCGCTATGCGGCGCAGTACGCCGACTATAATTTCTGCGCCTCCTTCGGCGAAAACCAGCCGAAGGCGGTAACCGACAGCGTTGCCCGCCTGGTCGCGGCCAACAGGGAAACCGGCCGGAATTGCGGCGCGCTGATCCTCACCATGGTCATCGCCGATGAAACCGACGCCGCGGCGCAGGCGAAATGGGACCACTACAAGGCAGGCGCCGATCTCGAAGCCCTGGCCTACCGAGACGAACAGGCCGAGGACGACCCGAGCAAGGACCCGTTCTCCCAACCCAACCGGCGCAAGATCCTGGGCACCAACAAGCTGCCGACCAATCAGGGCGTCCTGGTCGGCTCGTACGCGACCATCGCCCGCATGCTCGATGAATTGTCGGAGGTGCCCGGCGTGCGCGGCGTGATGATGACCTTCGACGATTTCGTCATCGGGATGGAGCAGTTCGGTACCCGCGTGATGCCGCTGATGCGGTCGCGGGAAATGCCGAAACTGGCGGCGGATTGATGCAAAA